>CALNBV010000147.1 GCA_937874515.1 uncultured Paenibacillaceae bacterium
CCCAAAATACGTTTAAAGCTTTGTATTCATCTTCGCATTCTTAGAAGTACATGAAGGATTAGAAGCGGATGAATACGCAGATCCAGAAGACAAAGATGAATACATAGCTTTAAACGTATTTTGGGTGCCACCAGAAGCCCGATGGGACTACTTACAAGACCGAGCCAAACAACCAGACATTGGTAAACTTATTGACAACGCCATGGATGCAATAGAAAAAGACAACCCAAACCTAAAAGGAGTTCTACCCAAAGACTACGCAAGAGAAGCCCTAGACAAAAAGAGCCTCGGTGGAATAATAGATTTAATAGGTACTATTGGGCTCGGAGACAAAGAGAGTAAATCCAAAGATATCCTAGGCAGAGTTTATGAATATTTCCTAGGTCAATTCGCCAATGCAGAAGGTAAGAAAGGTGGACAATTTTTCACACCACGCAGTATCGTCAAAATCTTAGTAGAAATGATCGAACCTTACTCCGGCCGGATTTACGACCCTTGTTGTGGCAGCGGTGGGATGTTCGTCCAAAGTGAAAAATTCGTAGAAACACACGAAGGCAAACTTGGCGACATAGCAATTTATGGTCAAGAATCAAACCAAACAACATGGAGACTGTGCAAAATAAACCTAGCAATAAGGGGAATTGATTCCAACATCCAGTGGGGTAACAGTTTCACTGAAGATAAACACCGAGACTTGAAATCAGACTATATCCTCGCTAATCCACCATTCAACGACAAAGACTGGAAAGCAGAACTCCTAGAAGATGACCAACGCTGGAAATATGGAGTCCCACCAAAAAGAAATGCAAACTTTGCATGGGTACAACACTTCATCCACCACCTATCACCTACCGGAATAGCAGGCTTTGTATTAGCTAATGGATCTATGTCCGCAGGGGGGCAAGAAGGAAAAATCCGTGAAAAAATAGTAAGGGCAGATCTTGTAGATTGTATGGTGGCCTTACCATCACAATTATTCTACAACACTGGAATACCTGCATGTTTATGGTTCTTAAGCAGAGACAAATCCAATAGCAATTTCCGTAATCGGCAGGGTGAAATATTATTTATTGATGCCAGGAAGATGGGACATATGGCAGACCGTACTCATCGTGAGTTAAATGATGAAGCTGTGCAAGAGATCGCACAAGTATATCATAATTGGCGTGGTGAAGGTGAGGAATACAAAGATGTACGTGGGTTTTGTAAGTCCGTTAACATAGATGATGTAAAAAAACATGATTACATACTCACACCGGGACGATATGTTGGATTTGCTGAGCAAGAAGAAGACCCCGAAGAGTTTAAGGAAAAGATGAGAAGACTTACTATTGAGTTGTCGGAACAGTTCAAGAAGTCTGAAAAGCTGGAAAAGGAAATAAAATTTAATCTTAAGGAGTTAGGGTATGAACTCTGAACTCTTAAGAAGGGTTGGAGATTGGCATAATAGGGCCCGTGATGAAAAAGAAGAAGATTACTTCGTGAAATTTATTTTTGATTATTTGGCTTTTATCGCTCTTATTTGTCATGATAATGATAACAAAAGTGATAGGAACTTAATTCAAGAATTAAAACAAAATAATGAAGAAATGAGGAATAATTACTATTCTAAAGTAAATATTGATAGAATTAATGAAATTATAGGAATTTTAAAATCAGATCCAATTACTAATGATACTAATCGTCATGATAAATGGTGGGATTGTGATTTGGAACATTGCACTAATCAAGTAAGTTCCAATGATGGTATTATTAATTCTGTTGATGATTTTCCTAATATTTTAGAATTTATTTACAGAGCAAGGAATAATCTGTTTCATGGAAAGAAAGGTATCGATTTTAGAAGAGATTCTTTAATCGTTGAATACGGATTTTATCTTCTTAATCCCCTCGTAGATGTTTTAATAGAATCAGAAGGGAGTTAAATGGAAACCATGTATAAAGAAACAGAGATAGGATTGATTCCTGAGGATTGGAAAGTTAAAACTTTAAAAAATCTATTAAAAGGCAAAGGTTATATCAGAGGGCCATTTGGTTCTGCATTAAGAAGAAATGAACTTCAATCGGAAGGTATTCCCGTTTATGAGCAGCAGCATGCAATATATAATCATAGAAATTTTAGATATTTTATTGATGATGCTAAATTTAAGGAACTCTCCCGTTTTACAGTTAAAGATAGAGATTTAATAATAAGCTGTTCTGGAAATGTTGGGAAAATATCCTTAATAAAAAAAGAAGACCCTAAAGGCATTATAAGTCAAGCACTTTTAATTTTGAGGCCGAATTATGACAATATACTTCCAGAATATTTAAGGTATTTTTTTACCTCAAAAAAAGGCCAAGAATCATTGATATCACGCTCAGGTGGAAGTGTTCAAGTTAATCTTGCAAAAAAGCAGATTATTCAAGAAATAAACATTCCTACTCCTCCTATAAAAGAACAAAAACAAATAATAGAGATCCTTTCAGCTCTTGATGATAAAATAGAATCAAACCACCAAATAAATCAAAATCTAGAGGAAATATGGAAGGCAACCTTCCGACACTGGTTCGTTCACTTCGAATTCCCTGATGATAACGCACAGCCGTATAAGTCCAGTGGTGGGGAGATGGTGGATTCAGAGTTAGGTGAAATACCAAAAGGATGGGAAGTTAGGAAATTAAAAGATTGTGTGGAAATCATAATAGATCATAGAGGTAAAACTCCAACAAAGCTTGGCAGTGATTGGAGTTCTTCAGGTATTAGAGCTTTGTCAGCAAAAAATGTTAAAAACGGAAAAATTGTCAACGAAGAATCTATAAAATTCGTTAATGAAGAACTCTATTCTAAATGGATGAAAGAAGAAATTGAAAGAGAAGACATCTTATTGACGTCTGAAGCACCTTTAGGCGAGTTTGTCTCTTGGGATTATGATGAAAAAATCGTTTTAAGCCAGCGATTATTCGGAATACGAGCAAATAAACAAGTAATCTGCCCCAAATATCTTTATTGCTTTATGAATTCTGGTTTATTTAACTATGAGTTGAAAAGTCGAGCAACTGGCTCAACTGTACAGGGTATCCGTCAAGCAGAACTTATGAAGACAAATATACTTGTTCCCTCTTTAAAAATTACGAGGCAATTTCAAAATTTAATCATCCCATTATTTAACAAAATAACAATAAATGAAGAGGAATCTAAAAATTTAACAAAAATCCGTGATTCACTTCTTCCTAAACTCATGTCTGGCAAGATCCGTGTAAATATTCCTGAGGAGGCCACCGCAAAATGAAGGGTATAAACGAGGATATGGTGGAACAGGAAGCCTTAGAAATCCTTGATGAACTTGGATACGAAATCCTACACGGCCCCGACATCTCCCCTGATAGCTCCAATCCTATGCGGGAACTCTACAGTGATGTTGTTGTTACTGAAAGATTAAGAGATGCCATATATCGTTTAAACCCAGATATTCCCCCCACAGCCAAAGAAGAAGCTGTCAAAAAGGTAATCCGTACAGACAGCCCCGACCTTCTCACTAACAATCTAAACTTTCACAATCTACTAACCGATGGAATCACCATCGAATACCGCAAAGATGGCAGAATAATACATGATAAGGTTTGGCTATTTGACTTCCAAACCCCTGAAAACAACATCTTTACCGCTATTAACCAGTTCACTATTATTGAAAATGATAACAACCGTAGACCTGATATCATTCTTTTTGTTAATGGCCTACCTTTAGTTGTTATTGAACTAAAGAATCCTGCAGATGAAAAAGCCACACTCAATAAGGCATACCAACAACTCCAGACATATCAATCCCAGATACCGTCTCTATTCCATTTCAATGAAATATTAATGATTTCAGATGGTATGGAAGCTCGTGCTGGTACTTTAACCAGTGATTATCAGCGTTTCATGCCATGGAAGACTATCAAAGGGGAAAAAGATGCTTTATTAACTATGCTGGAAATGGAAGTACTCATTAGGGGTATGTTCAATAAAAAAGTGTTATTAGATTTAATACGTCATTTTATTGTTTACGATGATGTTGAGGCTATAATTAAGAAAAAATTGGCTGCATACCATCAGTATCATGCTGTGAATAAAGCTGTAGAAGCCACTATTGACGCAGCCAGACCAGATGGAGATAGAAGATGTGGGGTGGTTTGGCATACTCAGGGTTCAGGTAAGAGTCTTATCATGGCTTTTTATGCGGGTAAGTTAGTTTTGGAAATGGATAATCCCACTTTAGTTGTTTTAACCGATAGAAATGATTTAGATGATCAATTATTTGGTACTTTCAAAGCTTCGCAGAATGTTTTAAGGCAGGAACCAGTGCAAGCAGATAGCAGGGATCATCTTCAGGAACTACTACAAGTTGCTAGTGGGGGCATTGTATTCACAACCATTCAAAAATTCCTTCCAGAGAAGGGAAGTGAATATCCTACTCTTTCCGAAAGGAGGAATATTGTAGTGATAGCTGATGAGGCACACCGTTCACAATATGACTTCATAGATGGATTCGCAAGGCACATGCGAGATGCTCTACCAAATGCCTCATTTATTGGCTTTACAGGCACACCACTTGAACGTGGAGATAAGAATACAGTTGCTGTTTTTGGTAATTATATCGATATATACGATATTGAACAGGCTGTTGAAGACGGAGCTACGGTTCGCATCTATTACGAGAACCGTCTGGTTAAACTAGACCTGAAAGAAGAGGAAAAACCACATATAGACCCTCAATTTGACTTTATTACTGAAGGCCAGGAAATAGAGAGTCAGGAAAAGCTCAAAAGCAAATGGGCTAGAATGGAAGCTATTATTGGAAGTGAAACCCGTATCAAACGTGTAGCTAAAGATTTAGTGAACCATTTCGAAGCCAGATTCAAAGTACAAGAAGGTAAAGGTATGGTTGTATGCATGAGCCGCCGCATATGCATAGAACTATACAAAGAAATTATCAAACTCAGACCTGAATGGCACAACGATGATGACATGCATGGCTTTTTAAAAGTGGTCATGACTGGTAGCGCTACCGATCCCTTGGATTGGCAACCACATATACGCAACAAACCACGAAGAAAACAATTGGGAGATACTTTCAGGGATCCCAACTCCCCAATAAAGCTAGTAATCGTGAGAGATATGTGGCTCACCGGTTTTGATGTTCCTAGCCTACACACCATGTACATTGACAAACCCATGCAGGGTCATGGCCTTATGCAAACTATTGCCAGGGTAAACAGGGTATACAAAGACAAAGAAGGTGGACTCATTGTTGATTATCTTGGAATCGCAACCGAACTTAAAAAAGCTTTGTCTCAGTACACCGAAGGTGGTGGGCGAGGAGAAATTGCATTTGATCAGGAGCAGGCTGTTGCCATATTGCTGGAGAAATATGAAATTGTGACAGGACTTTTCCATGGATTCACATACAAAGGCTTTTATAAAGCAACTACCGGAGAGAAATTAAAGCTTATGCGTGACGGAGCGGACTTTGTTCTAGGTCAAGAGGATGGTAAAAAACGCTGCTTTAAATATGTGAACGAATTGTCCAAGGCATTCTCTTTAGCAGTCCCTCATCCACAGGCTATGAGTATAAGGGATGATTTAGCTTTCTTCAAGGCAGTGAAAAACTATATTGCAAAGGTCACCGGGGATCCACAAGAACACGTTGAAGATGTTGATATGGCTATCCAGCAGATCCTATCCACAGCTTTAGTATCAGATGAAGTATTAGACCTGTTCGAATTAGCTGGACTTAAAAAACCAGACATATCCATACTCTCAGATGAGTTTCTCTTAGAAGTTAAAGACATGGAGCATAAGAATACTGCTGCTGAACTACTAAAAAGACTCCTAAATGATGAAATAAAAAGTATTTCTCGTAAAAATGTAATTGAAGCACGTTCGTTCAAGGATATGCTTGAGAAAACCATTCATGACTACCATAAACGCAACATTGATGCAATATCAGTCATTGAAGAACTCATTCAAATGGCTAAGAAAATGAGGGAAGCACAAAATAGAGGGGACGATTTAGGACTCACAGAATACGAACTCGCCTTTTACGATGCTCTTGGTGTTAATGATAGTGCAGTGAAGGTCTTGGGCGATGATATACTAAGAGAAATAGCCATGGAATTAGTTAAAGCTATAAAGAGCAATATAACAATTGATTGGACACTAAGAGAAAGCGTACAGGCAAAAATGCGAGTAGCAGTAAAGAGAATACTAAAAAAATATGGCTACCCGCCAGACAAACAAAAATTAGCAGTTAAAACCGTGCTAGAACAAGCTAGCCGTGTTTGTGAGGAATGGGCTTCAACTTAAAGGGGAGTTTTTTATGAAGGCAAATGACACCAAAATAGAGACATTTTTACAGGGAAGCAAACAATTTGTAGTTCCACTTTTCCAGAGAACTTACAGTTGGGAAAAAGAAGATATAGAAAAACTTTGGACAGATTTGAAGGCCACTAGGGATGATCCTGATTATATTCATTTTTTCGGTTCATTTGTTACTATGCCTATTCCAACAGGTCCAGGAATTCCTGATGAATATATTGTTATAGATGGACAGCAACGATTAACTACCATTTTCACTTTATTAGTTGCATTAAGGAATCAAATAAACCACTTAAATCCAGATTATCTTAACAAAGACGAAATAGACGAAATGTATCTAATTAACAAATTCCAACCGCAATTTAAATATAAGTTGATACCAACTCAAGCAGACCGAACAATCTTCAATAATCTAGTTGATGACCCAAATCCATTCTTTGATAATGCACACATGTTATTTGATGTATACAATTATTTCAAAAACGAATTTTCTTCATTAAGCAGTATTAATGAACTTATTGAATATAAAGACGCATTGCTATCACGTTTTATGGTTGTAGACATTTATCTAGAAAGTGGTGATGATCCTTATTTAATCTTTGAGAGCTTAAATGGCACTGGAAAACCGTTAACACAGTCAGATCTTATCAGAAATTACCTTTTTATGAGATTCGATCAAAATGACCAAGAATCACAGGAGAAATATTATAGAAAATTATGGTATCCAATGCAACAAGAGTTGCAAGACAATTTAGAATATTTCATTAGGCATTTTCTATCAATTAACGGTGTTTTACCAAATTTTAATAAGATATATTCTGTTTTTAAGGAAAAATATGATGTTGAAGCAAAAAACCAGGATGATGTAATCAAATTAATGGAAGAACTTCATAGATATGCTGGTTATTATGCTAAATTTTTGAACCCAGAAAAGGAAAGCAACGAGAATATAAGATCTTATTTTGAAAAATTTAAGCGATTAGAGGTTACTACCCCTTATCCCTTATTATTAGCATTATATAATGATTATGCGAAGAAACCTAACGAAATGGGTAGAATAGACACTGAAGTATTTTTAGAATGTTTGAAATCTATCGAAACTTATGTTTTACGACGAGCTGTTTGTAAAATTCCTGTCAATGCTCTTAATCAATATTTACCCACTATATACAGTTCTCTTGACCCTGAAAATATGAGTGAATCCCTAAAAGACATGTTTAAGAATGCTAAAGGTACTCGTAGAATGCCGGATTCAGAAGAATTTAAAAAATGTTTTAAAGATGGCATAATGCCTAAGAAAACAATAAGGTATGTATTAGAAGAAATTGAGAAGTATCCTGACAATAAAGAGTTAGTGGATCCTTCAACACTCCAAATTGAACATATTATGCCACAAACTTTAACTGAAGAGTGGAAAAAGGAGTTAGGGGAAACTTGGGAATTAATACATAAAAAATATCTTGAAAACGTTGGTAATCTAACATTAACCGGTTATAACCCGGAATATTCAAACAGAACTTTCAAAGAAAAGAATAATATGGAAAAAGGTTTTAAAAAAAGTGGATTAAGATTGAATGCTTACTTATCAACCTTTGAAACATGGAATAAAGAAGGAATTATAAAACGTACCAATTATCTTCTAAGAATAGCCTTAGAACTTTGGAATGTGGATTGAAATTTAGGATGTAAGTAGAAAATAAAAAATAATGGAAAAACATTGAAATTCAAGTGATTGATCGAATATGTGCTCATTGGTGTTTAAACCACTTTAAATCTATTCTAATGGGAAATTTATTCCAAACTGGCGAAACACATCAAACTTCAATAATTGAGTAATTAAGAAAAAAGTAAGAATATTTTCAAAATATTTATATAAAGTTATAATATAAATACAATTAGTGTTCTGAAAGCATATTAGCAATGTTTTATCTTTTAACAAATAAACGTGGTATAAATGCGCAAAGAATTAAGTAACAAGCCACTACTAGAAGCAATTTTCGAATTAAAATGGGAACTTCAACCATCAGATCAAGGTACGCGTGATCCTAATTACAAAATTCTTGTAGGGATGTTGTACGATAAAATAAATGAAGACTATCCTTTTCATGAGCCATTAGAAGCAGCTAACATGCCAGATGAGATGGCATCGTATCTTGTGCAAAATAGATTTCGTGTTGACGATAGTAAATGGCCTCTTGTGCAAATAGGTCCAGGTATTTTAACAATCAATGATACTGCAAATTATAAATGGGAAGACTTCGAAAACAGAATTCTTAAAGTATTGAAGGCTTTTTGTGATGTATATTCCAAATTTAAAGAAGAACTAATCTTTAAAAGCATTATGCTACGATATATTGATTGTATTGATTTTGATTATGGTCAAGATAATATCTTCCATTTTCTTAATGAAAAAATGCACACAAAAATCGGAATGGCCGATGATTTATTCATTAACACTGGTGTTGATAGTCTTCCACTTGGTTTTGATTTAAAAACCACTTTTAACTCAACAAAACCAAATGGAACAGTAAATTTAAGGTTTGTTAAAGGATCCATAAATGGAATTTCTAAGCTATTTTGGGAAACAATGGTTCTTTCAGAAAATGAGAATATACCTTCAAAAGAGGAAATACCAGTTTGGGTAAGTGAAGCTCATGACCTAACTGATGATTGGTTTTTTAAATTAATAGACGGAGATTTGTTAAGGAGGTTTGAATAATGACAACTGCATGCCATGAAAGCACATTACATATAGATAAAATGATTGGTTCTAGTTCTCTCCTTTTAGACTATGTCTACGACAAATTAGGGGCTGTATCAAATATTAAAAACAAGTCATTTAAAAATGCAGCGACATTACCAAATTCTATTGATATAGTTATAACCAATCATCATAACGAAAATGTTGAAACATTTCAAAAATATGTTAAAATTACCGAACCTGTTTTAATTGATGTAATTGTTCCAATGGAACCTAAAAAGAAATTTAGAGCAAAAATGAGGGTTAAAAGTATCAAAAAAGGTGAACTTGATTCTTCAGAGCCTGAAGTTTTTGTTGATCCGGAGGATTACTAATTGATAGATTATGAATGGTATGAAATTGTTAGTGCTGCGGAGCCAATCACGCAAGGAGATTTTATTAGAGATTGTCCTATCGTAATCCCCCCTAGTGATATATCCGAGAGTGATGAGGGAGCAGTCTATGATTCTTGTGTTGAATACTATGATGTTATTATAATAAGCCAAGCTTGTGACATCGAGAATAACAAACTTAAATATATAATAGTATGTCCATTATGGGATCTGGAAGCTTTCGTTGGGAAATACACTAATTTTAACAACCCTGGCGGAAAAGAAAATTTGAGAAAAGGATTGGTTTTTCATTATCATATGTTAAATAAAAGTAAATCCGAAGATTTCGCAATGGACTATAAGATTGTTGATTTTAAAAAACCTTTTAATGTTGATATAGAATTAATTAGAGATTTAGCAAAAAAAGCACCCAGATTACGTTTGTTACCACCCTACAGGGAACAATTATCACAAATGTTTGCTAGATCATTTATGCGAGTTGGATTACCAAAGGATATACCAAAATTCAAATAATTATATTCATACAATAGATACTGAGCTTACTTTGGGAATGTATACATTGATTGCATAAAACAAATAATTAATTGGTTTTTCATTAAATGATTAAATCCATTCAACCCTCTCATCCGTCAGATCTCCACCAACATCGCCAGTATTAACAGTTTTTGATGGTTCTATTAACAATACATGACATTCTTCATCACATAAAGGTTTATGTTCAATTCCCTTTGGAATCACCACCATTTCTCCTTCCTTCAAATATAATGTTTTATACCTCAAATCAATTTGTAGGTTCCCCTGAATAACCAAGAATACTTCATCAGTCTCTGGATGGCTATGCCAGATAAAATCTCTTTTAGCTTTCACAATCTTGAAATAATAATCATTCATCTGAGCAATAACCTTGTAAGAATGTAACTCATTTATTTTAGAGAATTTATCCTTGAAATTAACAACATTAACTTCCATTTTGAACACCTAACTTACTATATTCAATCATATCTATTTATAGTATTTATAAGTGCAACTATAACAATTATACGACAAAACAAACCATATTTAAATACATAAACAGATTTTTAAATGTGGAAAATGTTGTGGTAAAATCTGTAAAAAAAATAATGTCATCGTTGACAAATGCACTCTTTAAAAAAGTGTCATACCTGCCGTAGTATCTGCCCCCATGCTTTGGGATTAGCT
>CALNBV010000148.1 GCA_937874515.1 uncultured Paenibacillaceae bacterium
AAAAAATACTAGTTGATTCATGATTTATTTTCCTTTTAAAGGTGTTGTTAAAAGATGCGATTCAAAAAAACCGTAAAAGCAATGGTAGATCGTTTTTCACCTCCTGCACCACAACAAGGAAATGGAAATAGCGGGCAAGAACCACAGCAAGAACAGGAGTCAAAAAAGCCCCTTTCTTTAAGCCTTGATAAAAATATCCAGGAAATTAAGAATTCCCTGGGGAACAGCAGTGACCTGGTTATTCGGGAAATTAGCATGGGTACAAAGGGTGAAATTAGAGCTTGTATCGCATATACCGATGGTTTGGTTGATGTGAAAACCATTCAGGAATCGATCTTGGATTCTTTTCTCTTTAAATTACGCAATACATCTCCCGCCATTAATTTTGAAAGACAAGACGATACCCTTTTAAAATATATTAGAGAATATGCCCTTACCATAGGGGAAATAAAAGAGATCAGGGACTTCCCATCCCTTTTCCCACCCCTTTTATCCGGGGAAACCATCATCTTAATTGATGGGTTTAACCAGGGGTTTTCTGCAAGCACAAAAGGCGCGGAACATCGTAGCATTACAGAACCTACTTCACAAACGACCGTTCGTGGTCCAAAAGAGGCATTCACTGAATTAATACGGGTCAATACGTCTCTCATTCGCCGTAAAATTAAAGACCCTAACCTTTGGATTGAAACCACCCAAATTGGCAGGGTTACAAAAACTGATGTGTCCATTATGTATATAAAAGGAATAGCCAAAGAAGATGTACTGCAAGAAATTCGTTCCCGCTTAGCTAAGATTGATATTGATAGTATTTTAGAGAGGGGATATATCGAGGAAATGATCCAGGATAAGACCTTCACCCCATTTCCAACAATATATAACACAGAACGGCCTGATTCTGTCGCTGCTGGTTTACTTGGAGGAAGGGTGGCTATTCTTGTAGATGGAACACCCTTTGTGCTAATGGTTCCCGCCTTGTTTGTGCAGTTTTTCCAATCGCCAGAAGACTATTATCACCGTTCAGACTTTGGCCTGCTTCGCATGTTGCGTTATTTAGGGTTTTTTATTACCCTTTTGGGCCCCGCCCTTTATATTGCCATTACTACCTTTCACCAGGAAATGATCCCCCCTTCATTATTGGTAAGTTTGGCTGCGCAACGGGAAGGGATTCCTTTCCCAGCCTTTGTCGAAGCATTGCTCATGGAGATTGTCTTTGAAATTTT
>CALNBV010000149.1 GCA_937874515.1 uncultured Paenibacillaceae bacterium
AGTTATCCGTCATTCATAACTTCATTGTCGGCGAGTAAGAGGCGCAATATTGATAAAAAGCATTACTTTTCACCCCTTCTTCACAAACAAATCCTCTTCCAGGGCCAGTTCCTTCTCATCCAATGGAAAATCTGGAGGTTCAGGAAGCTCGTCCAAATGGCGTAACCCAAAGTATTCCAGGAATTCCCGGGTAGTCCCATAAAGAATAGGACGGCCAATGGTTTCTGCCCGACCTACTTCCTTCACCAATCCCTTTCCTACCAGGGTAGCAATGGCTTTCTCACACTTAACCCCCCGAATCTCTTCCATTTCCACACGGGTAATGGGTTGCCGGTATGCGATAATTGCCAGTGTCTCCAGGGCTGCCTGGGAAAGTGTAGCGTGTGTAGGGTTTTCCGCCATCTTTTCAAAATACTCTACGAACTCAGGTCGGGTCGTAAATTGATAGGTGCGAGCAATTTCTACAATTTGCAAGCCTCTGTTATACCTGCGAAAATCTTCTTTCATTTCATCCATTAAGGCGATAACCTCTTCCACTTCTAAATCAAGGATCTCAGCAATTTGCTTCACTTCTAATCCCTGATCCCCTGCCACGAAAAGGAGACCTTCTGTAATGGCTTTTAACCGTTCGATATCGATCAACTTTCTTCCTCCCCGCTTGCGGAAATCAGAATATCATCGAACAGGTGATGCTGGTAACAGAACACTTTCTTCTCTTTCATAAGCTCCAGTAGAGCAAGAAAGGTGGTTACCATTTCCACTTTTGTAGCAGGACCAAAAAGTAAATGGGAGAAACGGATTTTCCCACCTGATGCATGAAGCTGGTCCTGGATTTCTTCCATACGTACAGTAATGGAGATTTCATCCCGATGTACCCTGGCTGTGTACTCCCTCTCCTTCACCCTGGAAAAGGCCTTTTGCAAAGCCTGTACTAAATCATAAAGGGTGACATCTTTCACCGGGTTTTCCTCTTCCTGGGGAAGATAACGGGTTAAGTCATCTGCAGGTCGAGTATACACTTTGCTCTGTTCGATTTCTCTTTCCCGCAAATGATCGGCCATGTTCTTATACTTTTTATATTCCAACAATCGCTGTACCAACTCTGCTCTAGGGTCCTCTTCCTCATATTCAAACCCCTCAAGCATTTCTGAAAGATCTGTTTCCTCCTTGCGTGGAAGAAGCATTTTACTTTTAATGGCTAATAATGTTGCAGCCATTACCAGAAATTCACTGGCCACATCCAATTGCAGTTCCTGCATGACGTACACGTAATCCATATACTGATCCGTTATGGCCACGATCGGAATGTCGTAAATATCCACTTCTGCTTTATCAATTAAATGCAGCAATAAATCCAGGGGGCCTTGAAAAGATCTGAGCTTAATATCAAGAGCCATGTCTCCCGCCCCTTCTTTACATTACTAAATTAAACAATGTTTCTAACACCCATTGAAAGGGGATTTGCAGAATAACTGAAAACACCGGGATGATAATGATTAACAATAAGACAAACATCCCATAAGGTTCAAATCGGTCAAAATGAGGGTCTAAACGTGCTGGCATGGAGTACCGCAAGATTTTTGACCCATCCAAAGGTGCAATAGGCAATAGGTTAAACACAAACATAGCTGTATTAATCACAAAACTAAATTGGAAAACACCTTCTGCCAGTTCAATCCATTTCATAGGCCATGTTGCTACCCAGGCTGATTGTCCTGTCCAAATCCATAATTTCAAGAAAATAAAAGCTAAAATTAAATTACTTATAGGTCCTGCAGCGGAAATCAAAATAATCCCCAGGCGTTTGTTTCCCCGTAAATTATAGGGGTTAAAAGGGACCGGTTTTGCCCAACCAAAGGGTCCAAATAAAATCATGATTAACCCTAATGGATCCAAATGGCTTATTGGATTAAGGGTTAATCTCCCCTCACGTTTTGCCGTATCATCCCCAAAACTATAGGCAACCATGGCGTGGGCCCATTCATGGATTGAAAAAGCAATAACAAAAGCAAGAATGCGGAATAACAATGTATCTAAATCAAAATTAAACAAGAATGTATCTCCTCTCCGAGACTACTTGTTAGGAAAAGGAACGGGTTAAGTTGGCCATTTCAATGGCAGATACCGCGCAATCCCATCCTTTATTTCCAGCTTTTGTACCTGCACGTTCAATGGCTTGTTCAATTGAATCTGTGGTTAATACCCCGAAAATGGTTGGAACCCCTGTTTGCAATCCAACGCTGGCAACCCCTTTGGCTGCTTCATTGCAAACATAATCAAAATGGGGTGTAGCCCCTCTAATTACTGTACCAAGAGCAATTACTGCATCATATTTATTAGATTCCGCCATTTTTTTCACAAGGAGAGGAATTTCAAATGCACCTGGTACCCAAGCAACATCCACGTTGCTCTCTTCTACTCCATGGCGTTTTAAAGCATCTTGGGCTCCTGTCAGAAGTTTGCCTGTAATAAAGTCATTAAAACGTGCTACAACGATTCCAATTTTTAATCCAGTACCAACTAAATTTCCTTCAAAAATTTGTCCCATGATTAGATCCCCCAATTACATATTTAATAAATGGCCTAATTTGCTTTTTTTCGTTTGCAAATACTTTTCATTTTCTTCTACTTTTCCAACTTGCAATGGCACCCTTTCTACCACTTCAAGTCCATATCCTTCAATCCCTTTAATTTTTCTTGGGTTGTTGGTCAATAATTTCATTTTAGTCACACCAAGGTCACTTAAGATTTGAGCCCCAATGCCATAGTCCCTTAAATCAGCAGGGAAACCTAATTTTTCATTGGCTTCAACAGTGTCATAGCCCTGTTCTTGCAACTGATACGCCTTCAACTTATTGATTAAGCCAATGCCCCGGCCTTCCTGGCGCATGTATACAAGAACACCTTTGCCTGCTTCATCAATTTGGCGTAAAGCAGCGTGAAGTTGGGGCCCACAATCACAACGGTGGGAACCGAATATGTCTCCAGTAAGGCATTCTGAGTGCACCCGAACGAGAACAGATTCATCAGAATTGATTTCTCCCTTCACCAGAGCCAAATGTTCTTTTCCGTCAACTTTATTGGTGTAAGCAATAATTCGGAAATCCCCATATTCTGAAGGAAGCTGGGCTTCAGCCGCTTTTTGCACAAGTTTTTCATTTTTCGTGCGATAGCTGATTAGATCCTTAATGGTAATTAATTTTAAATCTAATTCTTCCGCAATTTTCGTTAATTGGGGAACCCGGGCCATAGTCCCATCTTCATTCATAATTTCACAAATGACTCCAGCAGGTTTTGCCCCACTAAGAATTGCTAAATCTACGGCTGCTTCTGTATGGCCTGTCCGCCGTAGAACCCCCCCTTTTCTTGCAACAAGAGGGAAAATATGCCCAGGACGTCTGAAATGCTCTGGTTTTGTCGTTGGATCCACCATGGCTTCCACTGTTTTCGCCCGTTCAAAAGCAGAAATCCCAGTCGAAGTAGACATTTCATCAATAGATACGGTAAAAGCGGTACCATGGTTATCGGTGTTGTTTTCTACCATAGGATTCAATTGTAATTCCGTTGCCCGTTCTTCTGTAATAGGGGCACAAATCAACCCACGTCCATGGGTTGCCATAAAATTGATGATTTCAGGTGTGGTTTTTTCCGCAAGGGCAACGAAATCCCCTTCATTTTCACGATCCTCATCATCGACAACAATGACAGGCTTTCCATTTTTCAAGTCTTCAATGGCCTCTTCTATTGTATTGAACATCCTTATCACACCTTTCTTTTTTTTTACATAAAACCATTATCTATAAGAAATCCTGTTGTAAGGGTAGAAGGCTTTTTCCCATCCCTGTTCTCACGCATGGTTATAAAACGTTCAATATATTTACCAATCATGTCACATTCCAGATTCACAATATCCCCGGGATTTTTAAATTTCAAGACAGTTTCTTGCAGAGTATGGGGAATAATGGATACTGTCAATGTTGAATCATCGGTATCAACAACGGTTAAGCTGATGCCATCAATAGAAATGGACCCTTTGGGAATGGTGTAGCGAAGTATATCGTCATTGGCTTCAATAGTAATTAACACTGCATTTCCATAAGGTTTCTTCCCTTTTATAATGCCCGTGCCATCCACATGGCCGGATACAAAATGGCCACCAAAACGGTCGCCTCTTTCCCTACACGACGCTCTTCCGATCTTTCAAGGCAACAAGGCTGGTTTTCTTCACGGTTTCCGGCATGACATCAACAGTAAAGGTTGATTCAGTAAAGGAAGTGACCGTTAAGCAAGTCCCATTTACGGCAATGCTATCACCTAATTTCACCCCTTGCAGGACCCTCTTTCCGGAAATCTCCAGGGCAATCCACAAATCCCCCCGTTGTATGCGGCGGATTTTCCCAATCTCTTCCACAATACCTGTAAACACTATGATTCACCCCAATCTGGATAACCGGTTATCTTTATATCTTGTCCTAACATTTCTACTTGAATGTCTCTTAATGGAACGGCATTTCCCATTTCCTCAATTCCCGTTCCTCCAAAAGACGTCGGCGCACCCTGACCTGCCACCAATTTAGGAGCGAAATAAGAAATCACTTTATCAATGGCCCTGCCATGAAGAAAGGCACTATTGATTTGACTGCCCCCTTCCACTAAAAGAGAGGAAACCATTTCTTTCCCTAATAACTCCAACATGGTAGGAATATGGACTTTCGGTTCTGCTCCCGTAGAAAACACCCGAATCCCCTTTTCCTCCAATCCCCTTTTTTTGGAAAGGTCCGCCCGGTCTGTTGTAATCACCCAGGTTGGCGCCTCTCCATCAGTAATGACATGGGAATGTAGTGGTATACGAAGGGTGGTATCCATTATGATGCGAATGGGGTTTTTCCCTCCCCCTTCTGGCAAACGGGTTGTCAATTGGGGGTCATCGGTAATGACTGTATTCACACCTACAAGAATGGCATCGTGGTCATGGCGCATGCGATGGACATCCAAACGAGCCTGTTCCCCTGTCACCCAACGACTGCTCCCTGTTTCAGTGGCTACTTTCCCGTCCAGGGTGCTGGCAGTTTTCACTGTAACAAATGGCCGTTGTTTGGTGATAAAGGTATTGAACACTTCATTTAAACGGGCAGATTGTTCCTCTAATACACCTGTCACAACCTCAATGCCGGCTTCCTTTAATTTTGTAATTCCACGACCGGCAACTAAGGGATTTGGGTCTAATGAAGCGACTACCACTCTTTTAACTCCATTGCGAATCAAGGCATCGGAACAAGGTGGCGTTCTCCCATAATGGCTGCATGGTTCAAGGGTAACATAGGCAGTAGCCCCTTTTGCCTCATCACCTGCCATGGTTAAGGCATGGATCTCAGCATGAGGTCCCCCCACTTGCAAGTGGCTGCCAAGGCCTACCACCCTGCCATCTTTCACAATGACACAACCAACCATAGGATTGGGGCTTGTTTGGCCTTTCATCCCTCCTGCCAGTTCCAGGGCAAGATTCATGTATTGGCGATCTTCCATATTCCCCCTCCTTTTATGTACCAGGACGTTTTATTGAAAGAAAACACAAAAGCCCTAAGCATGGTTCAAAAGGAACACACTTAGGGCTTCATTTTTTGAAAAAAATACCGGTATTTTTACATACGTAGGGTACCGTTATCCTTCTCCCATCCAGACTATACTGTCGGTTCCGGAATTGCACCGGATCAACCAAGGCCAAAGGACCCTGGTTCACGGACTATCACCGCCGGTCGGGAATTACACCCCGCCCTGAAGGATTTACAGTTTAGTATATCGTAATCACGACCTGCTGTCTATGATTTAAGCTTCAACTACTTCCACTTTTTGCATGCGGTCCTGACCACGGAATTGATCTACTTCATCCATGCCAGTTACCACTTTACCAAATACAGTATGCATGCCATCTAAATGAGGTTGTGGTTCATAACAAATATAGAATTGGCTACCGCCAGTATTTCGGCCTGCATGAGCCATAGCTAAGGTGCCACGTTCATGTTTATTAGGGTTAATTTCACAATTAATGGTATAACCAGGACCACCAGTACCATTCCCTCTTGGACAACCCCCTTGAGCTACAAAGCCTGGGATTACGCGATGGAAGGTTAACCCATTATAAAAACCTTCATTTGCTAATTTTTCGAAGTTTGCCACAGTTTTCGGGGCATCTTGTTCAAATAAATCAATCACAATTTCCTTGCCATTTTCCATCGTAATTTTCGCTTGTTTTGCCATTATGCAAACACTCCTTCTTATCCAGCTTTTTCGGTAAGCAACCTTGTAATTTCCCTTGCTTCCATAGGTTTTCCAAATAGGAACCCCTGCATAATATTACATCCGCTATTTAACAGAAAATCTTTTTGATTTTCCGTCTCCACTCCTTCCGCAATGACTTCCATATTTAAACTTTTTGCTATAGCAATGATGGAAGTCGCAATGGCTGCGTCTTCATGGTTAGCGGGAATATCTTTAATAAAGGATCGATCAATCTTTAATGTATGGATGGGATATTTCTTTAAATAATTCAAAGATGAATACCCAGTTCCAAAATCATCAAAAGAAATCTCAATACCTAAACTCTTCAACCGGTGTAACGTATCAATAACGTGAGTCTCGTTTTTCATCGCTACACTTTCTGTTATTTCTAATTCTAAATACCTGGCCTCTAATCCTGTTTCTTCGAGAATTTTTTTCACAGTTTTTACTAAATCCCGCTGTAAAAACTGTTGGGCCGAAAGATTTACAGAAACCCGCAATGGTTCAAATCCTGCATCCTGCCATTCCTTATTCTGCATACATGCCTGGTGCAATACCCATTCTCCAATGGAAAGAATCAACCCCGTCTCCTCTGCTAAAGGAATAAAAATATTAGGGGGAATAATCTCCTTCCCTTTGCGATTCCAGCGAATCAAGGCTTCCATTCCTACCACATTTCCAGAAGGAATATCAATCTGGGGTTGATAATACACCACAAATTCTTTACGTTCTAAAGCCCTGCGCAAATGGTTCTCTAATTCAATTTGTTCCATGGCGCTGGTTTTCATATCAGGGGTGAAATATTGATAGCTGTTCCTGCCTTGTTCTTTGGCCCTGTACATAGCAATATCTGCATTGCGCAACAATAGAACAGGATTATCCCCATCAAAAGGATATAAGCTAATCCCCATACTAGCAGAAATATAAATTTCTGCCCCAGCAATATGATAGGGTTTAACCAATTCCTCAGATATTTTTGAAGCGATTCTTCCTGCATCCTGGGGATGGGAAATATCAGACAATAAAATAGTGAACTCATCCCCACCCAGACGAGAAACGATACCCCGTTCACCAAGTACATTTTTTAGCCGATTGGCCACATCTTGTAATAATAAATCGCCAAAGGAATGGCCTAAAGAATCATTTACGTTTTTAAAACGATCCAAGTCTAGAAACAAAACAGCCAGAACTTGTTGATTGCGACAAGCATAATCTAAAGCAATTTTCAAACTATTATTAAATAATAACCGATTAGGCAATCCTGTCAACGCATCGTGGTAAGACAACTGATGGATAACCTGTTCCGTTCTCTTTAAATCTGAGATATCCCTAAAAACAGTGACACTTCCCTTCACTTCTCCATTACGGATGATTGGGGTTGTCACATATGCAACAGGAAAGGATTCTCCTCCCTTACGGATAAACAAATCTTCTTCAGTCCGGTAGGTTTTTGCATATTTTATGGTTTCGTTCACCGGACATTCATCTTCAGGATAATAGGTTCCATCTGGTCTTTGATAATGGACCATTAAATGCATTTTTTTCCCCAGCAATTCGTCCTGGGTCCACCCTAATAAACGTTCACCCGCAGGGTTAAGAAAAGTCACCCGCATATCCTGATCAAGGACAAAAACCCCTTCACCCAACGTGGATGTGATGGATTTCAAATTGTTTTCACTGATACGCAACGCTTCTTCCGCTTCTCTTTTTTTCTTAAAGGGTTCATCTAAGGTAGCTAAATAAATCCCTTTTAATAAATAATAATAACCGGCAATTTTAAAAATATGGCCAAGAAGATTATCCAGGTCATAAACGCTTTTATATTGGGTAAACTCAATTTCCGCGATTAATAAAAAGACAAAGGCAGTCATTAGGGTTAAGAGTGCTTCTTTTTTCTGTTGCCGATAGTTTTTAAAAGCCAGATAAATGGCTATGGAATGGCCAGTGCAAAACAACATTTCACCAGTAAATTTCAACTTTGTTACACCCTGTCCTTCGATGACTAAAACTGGGAGCCAATCCATCCAAATGATAACCCCAACAGTAAGAAAAACCGTATAAACAAAGGAAATGATAAAGTACCAACGTTTCTGAACAAAAGAAACTTCCTGGTCTTTTTGAATCATAATATAAAGAATGGCTAAGGTTTCTGTGCCACGGGCAAAAATCCAAAACCAGGTCGCTTTCTCAGTTGAACTCTCCGTGAAAAAGAAAGGCATCCCATTATAGGATAAGGTATGAAATAAATCCAACAACCCCACAGAAAGAAAGACTGCCCCAATAACCAGCCGATGTTTTGACAGGTTATGAGGGAATAGCAACCAGGCCTGCAATGCCAGGGTTGCTGAAACAGCAATACTAAATAATTCTAACAACGTATGGATTGATAGAAAATTGGGTGTGTTATAGGTTATATGCAGTTCCCGTTGGAACAGACGAATACAAATAAATATGACAATTGCAAAAACTATAAGGAAAAAAACCTTTTTTTCATAGCTTTTTAATGGATTCATGAAATATTTCTCCATTTAACAAACATTTGATAGACTTAAGTGTATCATTTCTTCATTAAATCGACAATATTTATCATGTTTTTACTATTGAAATAAAAAAGCAGGCCACTAATCCCGTGTTTAGTGGCCTGTGTATTTCCTATCCATTTATCCTACAATATGAAAAAATAACACGATCCCGGCAAGCATGAAAATGACAGAATGAACCCGACGCAATCCTGTGGAAATTTTCTTTTTCAATGCCAATACAATCCCAAGGATCAAGGCAATTACCATCATTCCAAGAGTAGCAATCCCGGTCCATTCATTCATTTCCAGTACTGTTTCATGGAAAAACATAATGACACCATGAACCATAGCAATTCCAAAGGCAATCAACCCCACTGGAACATGCCACTTTCTCATGATGGTTGCCCCGGATTTCAACATATCCTTCATCTCTGGTGAAGCATTGTTAAACTTCACCAGTGCTTTGCGGAAGAAAAATAAAGAGGCAGCACCGATAAAGGAAACCCCTAAGGTTACCCAACCAAAAAATTGCCCAATACTTTCTATCGGGTCTTCAATATCTCCTAAGGGATTTTCTCCCTGGCCATTTGCTAGTGCCACACCTGAAAAACCCATAATAATAAAAAGTAAAAATAGTGCCAATACAAATTGTTTACGACGAACCATTGTTCAATCTCTCCTTACTGCAATGAGTGCTCTTTATCCTGAATGGGCAATGAAATCTTAAATGTACTTCCCTTCCCTACAGTACTTATCACTTGAATGGTTCCGCCATGGGCGGTGACAATCCAATTTGCAATGGATAAACCTAACCCTGTCCCCCCCATTTCCCGGGAACGACCTTTATCTACCCGATAAAAACGGTCAAAAATTCGTTCTGCCTGTTGTTGGGTCATGCCAACTCCATTGTCTTTTACAACCAGTTGAATCCCTTTCGCTGATGCTTCAATACCCAGGGTAATGATTCCCTTTTCCGGGGTGTATTTCATCGCATTATCTAATAGGATATACAACAGTTGGGTAATTCTCTCCCGATCTGCAAAAACGGGTATATTCTCATCTCCATCATAAGAGAAGGTTTGTTCCTTTTTCCCAACGATGGGCTGTAATGTTCTTACTACCTGGTCAGCCACCATCCGCAAATCAAAGGCTTCCCGATTCAACTCAAGAGTGCCTGAATCCGCACGGGCCAATGTTAATAAGTCTCCCACTAGTTTACTCATCCGGCCCACTTCATCTTTCATATCAACAACCACCTGGCGGGAAAAATCATTCAAATGGTTTTCCTCTTCTGCTTCAATAACCTCAAGGGAAGATTGGAGAACACTAAGAGGGGTGCGCAGCTCATGGGAAGCATCTGCCACAAACTCCCGCTGCCGGGCAAAGGATTGCATAATGGGAACCATGGCTTTTCCCGCTAAATAATGGCCAATAAATGCAGATAAAATAAGAAAAATAATTGAAAGAATAATGGAAATAACCATGTAAACTTGCAATACATGATGTTGTTCTGTTAAATCAATCCCTGTATACATCACACCTTCAAATCCGCCAACTAAGTTATATACAGGCAGCCCTGACAGGGCCAAGTATTTGCCCCCATCCCTCGTTTTAATCTCTTCAAAGCGAACTTCATCCTTGTTAGGAATCCAACCGGAAGCTTTCTTTAAAATTTGCTCCCTTGCCACAGGGTCATAATTCATTTCTGCTCCACCCATAAATTGTCCACTGTTGCTTACCAAATAATAGAAATAGATGTTTTTTTTGCGAAGATCTAACTCCTCATCGTCATCCTCACCATGGTCATCTTTATTAGGAATGACAATTAACTCGTTTCGGTGTTTCATAATCTCATAGTTGATGTTTTTTATTTCTTTGATCCGGTCCTGATATATGGTGGTTGAAAGCATGAAATAACTCATGATGACAAAGGAAAGCAAAAAAACTGCCATGACACTAGTGTAAAGAATGGTTAGGCGATTTCGAATTTTTACAAACATATCATCAAGCCTCTAACTTATATCCGACACCGCGCACATTAGAAATGAGCTTCTTCTGACCGGGCCGATCAATTTTTTTACGCAGTAAACGAACAAAGGCATCAATGGTATTGCTGGTCACATCGGCCTCATACCCCCATACCCGTTCATAAATCACTTCCCGGGGAATCACCTGTCCCCGATTTCGTGCCAATAACTCCAGCAATTGAAATTCCCGGGGGGTTAATTGAATTTCTTCCCCATTTCGAAACAGAGTATGGCTATTGCAACGCAATTCTAAATCCCCTATGGTCATGGTCTCTTCTTTCAAAGGAATCACGGCACGGCGGGATAATGCACGTATCCTGGCAAAGAGTTCCGCAAATTCAAAGGGTTTCACCAAATAATCATCTGCCCCAGAATCCAGGCCCTGTACCCGATCATCTAAAGTATCCTTGGCTGTTAACATTAGAATGGGTGCCTGAAGCCCGATATTACGCAACCTTCTGCAAACGTTTACACCAGAATCCCCTGGCATCATCCAATCAAGAATAAGGATATCGTAATTGGTGGAAATGGCATAATCAAAGGCATCTTCTCCATTTTGGACCCAGTCAACACTATGCTTTTCTTTTTCTAACATATGGGCAATGAGGTTTCCTAATTTCCGGTCATCTTCCGCCAATAAGATATTCATCTTCTTAATACCTTCTTCCGTCCAAATTTCATTTTACGGTTATTTTAATCCCTTTGGCTGAAAAAAAAGTGAAAAAAATCCGACATTCTTCACCCTTCAATATCAAGAAATTCCTCTATTCTCTTTTTCTTACATTTTATCATTCTGGAAATGAATTCTTCGAAACTCTCTTCCCCTCTTTGGTCCATTACGAGAGGTTCGGTAGTAGGCACATTTTTCACTTTTATTAGTTGGGCATATAAAACTTTTAATTGTTTTAAATGCTCCTGCAGATCCATTTCCTTGGAAGTTGAATACCCTGTTTCAATTCTCCGGTTAATCATTTGCTGCACTTTTTCATAGGAAGCCTCAATGGATTCCGTTCCGCTACGCACATAAATGGCTCCACTTCGCACTTTATCCCCTGCTGTTTTTGCGACAAAAGGAATATGCTGGGGGTCATCTTCCACCAGGACAACCTGGAACTTCTTCCCCCGAATGCTAGCATATTCACTCTCAACGTAATGAAAATCATATATATTATAATTTAACCAGCCTGGCAAATACTTTTTTGTTTTCTGGTTAATCATCGCTTTATCCATGAAGTGTTCATCAGAAAGGCCATCAGCACGAAGTGAACCATCCCCTTGCTGGCTCACCCCCACCACCAGACATCCTCCACCGGAATTGGCAAAAGCGAGAATATGCTTTGCTAATTTAGCATTATCAGGCCACATGGCTTTAAAATCCAGAAAATCTTCTTCCCCCGTATTGATTTGCAAGATTTCCCTTAGTTTATCCCGGGTAGGATCTTCAAAGAATCGGGCAAATACTTCTTTTACACCTTTTCCAATGGGCATGGGTTAATTCCCCCTTACCTTTGATAAACAACCCTTCCACGACAAAGGGTCATCACTACATCATAGTGCTCATCAAGCACCACCAGGTCCCCATCTTTCCCGGTGGTGATGCTTCCTTTTCGATCATATACATTCAATTGTTTCGCAGGATTAACAGATGTGAGGTAAACGGTATCTTCTAAAGTACAAATCGATCCCTCTATCATCCTTTTAACCCCTTCATCCAGTTTTAAAACACTTCCGGCAAGGATTCCGTTCAATAACGTCGCTTTCCCCCCGGAAACAATAACCTCCTGGCCCCCTAATTCATAGTGACCATCCCCCATGCATTTTGCCCGCATGGCATCAGACACCAGGATGAAACCCTCTCTTCCCTTTATACGGTACGCTAGATTAATAAGTTCCTTGCGCACATGGATTCGATCGGCAATCATTTCTACCTTCACTTCTTGCTGAAACAAGCCCGCCCCCACTACCCCGGGGTCCCGATGATGCAACCCGGTCATAGCGTTAAAAAGGTGGGTCATGTGAGTAGCCCCTGCATCAATCCCTTTTATGGCTTCATCATAGGTGGCATTGGAATGGCCAATAGA
>CALNBV010000150.1 GCA_937874515.1 uncultured Paenibacillaceae bacterium
TATGTCTTTTATACTTTTAAGTAACATAACTGTTGCCATAATTAAATAGTGGTTCTCCTGCAAACTAAGTGGGAACAAAAAAGCCGTCTAGGGTTCCGATAATGGTTATATCTTACCCCTCATAGCCATTATGTCTGGTCCAAGAGAGAGCGTATAGACTGGTTAAGCAGTCTATATACACAGAAGGATAAAAGCCTGGGAGATGAATAATCTCTCTGGCTTTTATTTTTTGAAAACTTAGGTGATTGGCTTGGTTTCCCTTTTATGCAGATTCCCATTCCGCCTGCTATTTTTGCCTAATCTGCCCCTACAATTTTATTGTCCTTATGCCCATGAGTATGAAAAGGCCGAGGTAGAGTCGGTTTCATCAACAAATTGCTGTGCTATCAAAAAATAAAGTTCTCCCACGAATCATGTTAAACTTAACAGATTTACTTAAAAATCTGCGTGCAGAAACGGCAATACTAGATGGAAGAATGGAAAAATTATGGCGGGAACCCTTAGTGTTTTTAGATTGGTTTTCTTTGCACCCATTCTAGCGGATCAAGCGTTAAAATTTGGTCCACCGGAATATTTTGCCATGCCTTCCTATCTATTCTTTTAAAGAATGGGGGGAAGGTTTTTTTAATTTACAATAGTTTACAGGTTAAATCAAAAGGGGGTATTCATTTTCTTCATTTTTTCATTACAATTTTGGGCTAAATTAAAGCTAACTAAGGTGGTGATTATTATGGAGCAAAAAAAATTGAAAATACTTGTTGTTGATGATAAATGGAATATGCGTAACCTTATAAAAATGTATTTGAATAGACAGGATTGGTTGGTAACGGAGGCCAGTGATGGCAAAGAAGCTCTTGAATTAATGCGCTTTTACGGAGACAACGTTCATCTGAATCACAAGAAAAGAAAATAATGATTGGAGAAATTTCTATTTTTCCTGATTCTCATGAGGTTTTAGTAAATGAAAAGGTTTCAATTTCCTTTACTCTCAAGGAATACGATGTGGTTTATACCCTTGCAACGAACCCAAATAAAATTTTTTCAAGAAACGATCTCCTTGAAAAGGTATGGGGATATGATTTTGAAGGGGATGCACGAACAGTAGATCAACATATAAAAAACATTCGGGAAAAATTTAAAAAAGCTGGAATAGAGTTCCCTATACCAAAAGAGGAGGGACTGGAATGAAAAAGTTATATTGGATGATTGTCCTTATATTAATTGGTGCTGGCCTGTTTTGTCTTACAATGGCATCTTCAGGATTGTTAACTGGTAATTTTATATTCTCTTTTCATCATTTTATATCAATTTTCATTTGGATAGCCGTTCCTCTCATTGTTTTTAGTCTTATATATATCTTTTACGTGGTCAATTTAAAGAAAAAATAAAGAGGTTGTTTCAAAAAAAAGGCATGAATCCGATAAAATACCGGATTCATGCCCAACAAGTATTTTCTATGATTAACGATTCGTAACAAGTTCACCAACAAAAGCGCTAAGATTGGCAGAATAATTTTCTTTTTGTTCTACAGTATTCACATTTAAGTGTGGGAACACTAACTCGGCTACGCGATATGCTTCTTCTAAATGGGGATATCCAGAAAGAACAAAGGTATCAATGCCAAGGTCTTCATATTCTTTTAAGCGTGCTGCAACAGTTTCACCATCCCCAACCAGTGCAACACCGCAACCGCCACGTACTAAACCTACACCAGCCCATAAATTAGGACTGATTTCAAGATTTTCACGGCTTTTTCCTTTATGTAATTGGGACATACGTTGTTGCCCAACTGAATCATAACGGGATAATACTTTTTGTGCCGCCTCAATGGTTTCATCATCCAAATGTTTGATTAAGTTTTCAGCAGCATCCCAGGCTTCTTGTTCTGTTTCTCGTACGATAACATGGGTACGTAAGCCGAAACGTACGCTACGACCTTGTTCTGCAGCAAGACGGCGAACTTCTTCAATTTTTGCCTTTACTTCATGGGGTGCTTCAGCCCATGTGATATACAAGTCAATATGTTTGGCAGCCACTTTATGGCCAGCTAATGAAGAGCCACCGAAAAACAATGGAGGATGGGGTTTTTGTACAGACGGAAATAATTGTTTTCCATTTTCAATTTTAATGTGTTTTCCTTCATAATTTACTTCTTCACCTTTTAAAAGGTCTTTCCAAACATCCAGGAATTCATCAGTATGTTCATAACGTTCATCGTGCTCAAGGAAGATGCCATCTCCACCTAATTCTACTGCATCCCCACCAGCAACAACATTAATTAGTAACCGTCCTTCAGAAAGGCGATCCAGGGATGCTGCCATTCTGGCGACAACTGTTGGTGAATAAGCAGCTGGGCGAAGAGCAACGAGGAATTTTAGTTTCTTCGTAACAGAAATTAAAGATGAAGCTACAATCCAGGAATCTTCGCAAAAGTTCCCAGTAGGAACCAATACGCCACCGTATCCTAACTCTTCAACAGATGTTGCAATTTGTTGTAAATAATTATGGGTAACGGGTCTTCCCCCAATTGGAGTTCCTAAATAATGACCATCACCGGGTGTAGGCAAAAACCAAAAAATATCCATATTACTTCTCCCCTTAAATAAAGTTTTTTCAGGGTCTCCGGTCTTTCCGGTCGACAATCACAATATATCCTATATGTATAATTGGATTAATTGATTGATTTAATTATATTTTTTATAACCTATTGAATTCAATAACCTTTTATATAAAGTTTTGAATAATTGTTGAATGATAGTATTAATTATTATTTGAAAATAATTATCTTTATAATTATGTGGGTGAATCAAATTCTATAATAATTCCATCAAATATTCGTTATTTGAATTTAAGTAGCCGGTGCTGGCTATTTTTTATTTCTTGATCGCATTATGGTAATGTCTGCTGCTTCTATTACGATATCCGTACCAGTTCCTACTTCCATGCTATATCTGCTGTAGCAAGAGCCGGGGCATTATAATGCCATCACCAACCATACCTCTTTTTTTAAGTTTTTCTACTTCGGTAGCTTTATTTTCATGAAGCACTTCTGCAAGAACATTGGTAATTCCCATCTGCTTGGCAATAGCATTATAACCCCCATCTAATCGAAATCCGTTGAGGATAGCAAAATAGGCATGAACAGTAACAAATCCTATAGCGATAACCGTTACTGTTACGTGCCATTGCGTTGCGATTTTCACTCTTTTTTATTCTTTGAGATTTTTGATAATGGGAACTTTTTTTCCTTCATTTTGTTGATCGAGCTCTTGGCTCCTTTGATTGACGCTGAAATTAAGAAAGGCCACCTGACGGTTACCATGAAAGTTTTCAGTTCTCCTCTCTACAAGTTTCATGCATGATTTATCGGTTCAGGTTTGGCCAGAGATTTTCTCGTACGCCCTAACATTACAACCCGATATAGGTAGACGATGCCAACAAGAAAACCAGTTGTTGCGTACAAGACGACAATCCAAGTATTCCACGTATCAGTACCCACGGCAATGGAATGGAGCAAAGCAAGAACAAAGGCTACATAGGATGCAGCATGAATTTTCCGCCAGGTGACAATAGAGAATTTCCTTTGCATAACCCCGGTAATGGCAAGGAGTACCATGAAATAAAGCGCAATGGTTGCTATACCAATCCAGAACGAGTCATAACGGGAAGTGAAGGGAACGAGAATCTCTTGTAGGGATAACCGTTCTTTCTCCCTGTGAAAAAGTAACATTCCTCCGTGGAGAAAAGTTGCACCCAGAGCCATGGTAGATAAATAGATATGTATAATCCGTAGGTCCGGTATTTTAAAGACTGGCTTAATTTGTTCCCGAAGTGAATATAGTGTTCCAATAAATATGGAAAGGCTTAATAGGAGATAGGCACTTATTCCGGTGCTTCGGATAAGGATCCAAAATGTCATCCTTTATCAATCCCTTTCTTTTTCCTTTTTGTGCTTCTCTTTTTCATGGTCATGATCTTCTTTTTCATTTTTAGTAACACTTTCCTGATCGAAATTGGCTGATGTTATAATAATAGGTTGTGTAACAGTGGTATTAGCTGGTTGTTCAAAAGGGGATGGAGATGGGCTAGTTGGTGTTACAATGGGAATTTCCGTTTGGCTTTCTACAACAGGTTGGGGCGGAGGAACATCTTGTATAGCAACCTGTTGCCTTTTTTTATCCCATTGAGCTTGTTTATCCTGGTTATAATTTCCGGCTAGCCAAACTCCATAGAAAGTACCTATGCCTAAAAGGGAAGCAGCTATTTTAATTGCAATTTTCTTTTTCATTTCTTTTTTCTCCTTTTATGAAGCTCTCGTTCTTGCTACAGTTTTTTTAGCTGGAGCAGGTGTAGATGTAACCGTTTGTGTAGTTTTCTTTGTTATGGAAGGGACCGTGGATCTGGAGGATGATTGTCTAAAAGGTTCTTGCTGTTTTTGGGAAGCAAGTGCAGCCATTTGTTGTTGAGCAACTTTTAAAGCAGCGTCTTTTTGCGATATTTGCTGGTTCGCTATTGAAACTTGTTTGTTCAATAAATCGATTTCTTGTTGAAGCTGAAGTTCCCGTTGTTGTGTAGCCGTTTTCTCTTCAGACTGAGTTGTTCGTTGTGTTTCAAGATGTTGGACACCGACCCAGGGGATAAGAAACGTACTAGCACCAAAGCTCAGTAATTGGAATTTGAGTCCAATACGCTGAAACATTTTGCTCATTTAAATCACCTCTATAAAAAAAATTATATAAATTCATAAAATTAAAAATAAACTAGAAAAATGAAAAGAAAGTGAAATTTGGTAACAATATTACAACTATTATTTTTGATCAAACCCTAACAAACTGAGATACATGATAATCATTGCTAATAACAATCTATATACTACATAAGAAATATATAGAAATTGTGAAAAAAATTAAACTTCAAAAAAAATTGATGCCTTTGTACTAGAAATAAAATTGTCCTGCTGAGAAATCTATTAATAGAAGACTAAGTATTATTCGTTAAAGGACGAGTTTGTAAAGTAAAAAAAGTCAAATTTCTCGCTTATCTAAGAAATTTGGCTTTTTCTTATTTGGGTATTTTTAACGTTGATCCACATTTTCTTGACGCTACAACATAAAAAATGATCAAACTTTTGAAAAACCTACACTTGCATCATGGTTCAAATATATGTAGATGAATTTATTTCGTTGAAGGTAATGGAGTGAAAGCTTAGGAAAATCAGTCCAATTAGTGGAAGGAACGGAAAACCTGCTTAATATTTTTTTTGGTGATTTTCTTATTCGTGTGTTTTAAAAGATTATTAGTTTAATTCCAGCAACGACAAGTACTAATGCAAGCAAAATATTAATTTTTTCTGGTTTCAGGTATTTACTACCTGTATAGGATCCTAAAAAACCACCGATTGTAGCTGCTCCAAGGGAAAATAAGATGTCTTCCGGTAAGTAATTAATAGTCATTAGATGACCAAGAATACCAGATATAGAATTAGAAAAAGTCAAAAATGCAGAAATAGCAGTTATTTGTTTGGTATTCATTCGTCCCCAAACTATTAGTAAAGGAGCTAAAAATACTCCTCCACCCAATCCGGATATTCCTGATAATAGACCTACTAAAAGACCACAACCTATGGATGGTACAATTGGCAATAAAGTATTCTCAGTCGATGGTTCAGTTTTCTGACGGAATAGCAATGCAGCAGATATCAACAAAAAAACGCCTGTTAAACTATTGTAAACTGAATTGGATAAGACTAACGAACCTCCAAAATAGGCTAAAGGAATAGAGCCTATAGCAAAGGGCCAAAAGTTAGACCAGTAAAGATGTTTAGACCGGTAAAATTGGATACACCCAATACCAGCAACCAGAATGTTCAGGATAAGGGCAGTGGGTTTTATTTCTTCTGGGAGAAGCCCGAATAAACCCATTATAGCAATATACCCTGAACCCCCTCCTTGCCCTACAGACGAGTATAAAAAAGCGATGAACGTAATAACCATTGATAAAAGTAGAAGATTTGTAAAATCCATCAAATCCCTCATTTGCTCCTGAATGCCAATTAATAAGTCAATATATATTAAACATAGTCCCTTATTCGGAATTAAACGCGTCTTTTCCTGCAAATAGAAATATAGTAGACGGCAATGAAAAAAATAAGGTTATTTTTTGACCAATTTCATCATAGTTTCATCAAACTTATTAGTTACATTATTCATGTAACAAAACTAAGTTTAAATGGAGGTCAAATAAATGAGTAAGAAAGGAAGAGTTCTGACATCTATACTAACTGTTGTCGTCCTGTTAGCAGGAACTGCATTTCTGCTTTTAAGAAATTCCTCTTTTCTCCAGGCTACGACTGGAAAGGAACTTTCAAATATTAAAGTAGAGGGGAATAAGGTTACTGTCGATTTAGTGGCGAAAGAAACAGAAACGGAGCTAGCTCCTGGAGTGAAAATGCCTGTATGGACATATAATGGAACGGTTCCTGGACAGGAAATTCGAGTAAAACAGGGTCAGGACATAACCGTTAATTTGAAAAATGAATTATCTGTACCTGCAACCATTCATTGGCATGGGTATCCAGTTCCTAATGATCAAGATGGTGTACCTGGATTAACCCAGGAAACCGTTAAACCAGGCCAAACTTTTACTTATCATTTTAATGCGAAAATGGCTGGTACCTATTGGTATCATTCCCATGAAGATAGCGCCAACCAGGTTGGTAAAGGGTTAGCAGGCACACTGATTGTTGAGAAAAATGATGAACAACAAAAACCAGATAAGGATTTAACAGTCATGTTACAAGAATGGGTAAAACCCATGGCAGGTATGGATCACTCTAACATGTCTGGTATGGATCATTCTCAAATGATGACACAAGACACTTCAACTATGGACCATATGGCTATGTATAATTTATTTACCGTTAACGGAAAATCTGGTAGCTTAATCGATCCATTAAAAGTTAAAACCGGTGACAAAATTCGTGTACGCTTCATCAATGCAGGTTTCCAAACACGTTTAATGGATTTTGGCAATGTTTCATATAAAGTGGTATCCACTGATGGTCAAGATATTCAGCAACCTGCTGAAATGAAAGGAAAATTACTCCCTATTGCTGCAGGTGAACGATATGACGTCGAGTTTACCGTTCCTTCTTCAAGCTTTATGATTTATGACCGGACAGATCGTCCAGCAGCAAAAGACATTCAGATTCTAGTAGAAAACAAAAAAAATAAACAAGTTGAAAAAGAAGTAGTGAATACCGAAAAATTTGACATTACCCAATATGGTAAAGGTAAGGCTGTTGCAGCAAGTAAATATAACAAAGAATATAAACTGGCCTTCGAAGATGTTGCTGACCCATCTGTTGATATGGGAATGAGATACACCATCAACGGAAAATCCTTCCCTAATGGACCTGAAATCATTGTAGATAATAATGATGTAGTAAAAATCACTTATGAAAACAAGGGAAAAGCAGTACACCCTATGCACGTTCATGGGCACTTCTTTAAAGTGCTAACCAAGAATGGAAAGCCAGTTACTGATAATATTTATAAAGATACTTTATTAGTAGAGCCAAATGAAATATTTGAAATTGAATTAAAGGCAGATAACCCAGGGAATTGGATGTACCATTGCCATGATCTCCACCATGCAGCCTCTGGTATGGCATTAATGGTGAAATTTACTCCGTCTGTAAATGCAGATCCAAAAGCAGTGAAAGAATAGGATAAATTTGAAAAGTACCTGTTTAAATACGGGTACTTTTCCCTTATTTATAAAGAAGGGGAGGGGTAAGATTATCCTTGTAGACCCATCATAAATTCTACATTTTTTTAATTTATAATCCTTAATTGGATTAGACTTTATTCATCTAATTAAAGGGGAACTTTATGACAGACGTAAATATTTGGTTTGCTTTTGCAGCTGGTTTTTTGTCTTTTATTTCACCTTGTTGTTTGCCTTTGTACCCCTCATTTTTATCCTATATTACAGGAGTTTCTGTTGCGGATATTAAAGAAAGGGGAGTTTCTAGCCGTAAAGCAATCTTGCATACTTTCTTTTTCATGCTCGGTTTTTCTATTATCTTTTTTGCCCTTGGTTTTTCTACCACGTTGTTGGGGGATTTTTTTAATTCCTATCAGGATCTCATTCGCCAAATAGGTGCGATATTAATTTTTCTCATGGGCATTATCATGATAGGTATATATACCCCGAAATTTTTAATGAAAGATTATCGAATTCATTTTACAAATCGTCCTTCTGGATATCTTGGTTCAACTTTAATAGGAATATCTTTTGCAGCGGGATGGACACCCTGTGTAGGACCAATCCTTACAGCCGTTATTTCTCTTAGCGCAACTAACCCTTCTCAAGGATTGGTTTATATGATTGCTTATATCCTGGGTTTCTCCATTCCATTTATCCTTATGTCTTTTTTCATTGGAAAATTAAAATGGATCAACCGGTATAGTGGATTAATTATGAAAATTGGTGGCTTGATGATGATTTTGGTTGCGATTTTGCTGTATACAAATCAAATGACATCTATTGCCCGTTTTTTAATTAAAGTTTTTGGTGGTTTTACAGGGTTTTAAGCTATTAAATATAGATTTCATCATAAATTCATCATATTTATAGTGTATTCTTTCTTTGAAGAAGAAAGAGAGTTTAACAACATGGATTATAGCAACATGAATATGAATAAATCTTGAATAGTAAAGGGGAGTGACCCCCTGGTTTTAAATTTTTTATAAAGGGGCCCTTAACAAGGCCCTTTTCTTGAGCGGATAAGAATTTATATATTTTATCTT
>CALNBV010000151.1 GCA_937874515.1 uncultured Paenibacillaceae bacterium
CTTCGGTTGGTTTGTTGTCAACAGCAATCTCAGGTGCAAAGGGACCCTTTTGGGCGTCCATTGCTAAAGCAGGGATAGGGGAAATCTGAAGAATCATCGTTGCGACAAGTAAAATAGAGATGTACTTGCTTAAGTGCTTCAAACCTTGCAACCTCCTAAATTTTCTGAATTATTCTAAGATGATAAAGAATTTGAACTGTTTAAACAAATTCCCGACTCCTTCCTAAAAAATGAAGACTACATAAATCCATATTATAAGAGAAGCACCTTATAATATAGCGGAAATTACAGCCAATTATTTTTTGTAAAAACCACAAAAAAGCAGCCTTTTTAAGGCTGCTTTTTATCTTTTCTTCTATAGATATTCGTTTTCGTGTTTTGCTTTTAATCTTTCCCAACGGCGATTTACTTCATCGCGGAAATCTTGCACGATGGCTTCATTGCCCGGTTTGGTAAGATGGCTTGTTTTACCCATGGATTTTAACCATTCAACAACATCCACTTTTTTGTTTCTTGCTTCTGGATTGTAAGTGATGTTAGTGATGCCATTTTCCACTTCGTAAAGTGGGAAGAAGCAGGAGTTAACCGCAGTTTCCACAATGGAACCGCCAAGTTCATCTTTAGATTTCCAGTTTAATGGGCAAGCAATGAGAATTTTACCGTATACAAGACCTACGTTTTGCGCATACCATTGTGCTTTCGCTGCTTTTTTCAATAAGTCTTGTGGGAAGGCTTCTACCCCAGTGAATACATAAGGAATGTTGGTTGCTGCCATTAATTGTGCTGTATCCTTATGGTGGAATCTCTTACCGCTTTGATGTTTACCTACACCAGATGTAGAAGTCATATGACCCATTGGTGTGGAGTAAGACAACTGGCTACCTGTGTTCATGTATCCTTCATTATCGTACTCAAGGATAATCATTTTGTGGTTACGGAGAGCGGTACCAATAGCTGGTCCCATACCGATGTCCATACCCCCATCACCTGTAACCATAACAAAGGTAAAGTCATCAGAAACCTGGATTTCTCCTCGGCGTTTCATTTCATGGAACATTTCCACGGTTCCAGAAAGGGTTGCAGAACCGTTTTGGAACAAGTTATGAATGAAGTTTTGTTTATGTGAGCTATAAGGATAACCTGTTGATACAACATAGCCGCAACCGGTTTGGAAGAGTACAACTAGGTCCCCTTCAATTCCTTTAAAGAACAATTCAAGACCTGGGAAGATCCCGCAACCAGGGCAAGCGCCATGGCCTGGAGCAATCCGTTTCGGTTTAGCAGTCAATTGGCGTAATGGTGGTACTTTCACATCCAATTTTCCAGTTTGTTCGTTTGGTTTTACTTCAATTAAACCGGTTTTAAAGGCATCTCCATATAGTGGCTCAAGAACCCGTTTTGGAGTTACATCTGCTTCACCAGGATTTTGTCCGTAGTAATCAAAAGGTTGCTTTGCATAGCCAAGCTCAGCAGCTTCAATGGCTAAATCGAAGAATTTATCAGCATCATCAATGAAGAATTCTCTACCGCCAAGGCCAAATACGCGGCTTAATACGACAGTTTCATTTCCTTTAATTTCTTGTAAAGCAGCCTTCACTTCATGGGTTAAGTTCGCACCATGTCCACCGTAAGAATCAGCACGTTCCCCAACAAGAACAGCTTTTACATTTTTCAATGCTTCTTGAATTTCTTTCGTAGGGAAAGGACGGATCATATTCGGGCTTACTACCCCGGCTTTAATGCCTTTTTCACGAAGTTTATCAGCCGCATCTTTTGCAGTTTCTGCAGCAGAGTTGAGTAAGAATACAGCAACTTCTGCATCTTCCATGCGATAAGAATCAAGGATTTCATATTTGCGTCCAGAGATTTTTTCATACTCTGCGGAAATTTCAGCAAATACATCATGGGCATTGTACATCGCATTGGATAACTGATAGTGGTTGTTAATTAAATCTGGATCATTCATGTGTGGTCCAATGGACACTGGATTTTGTGGATCAAGTGCATTCACATAACCTGTTGGCAGTTCCCCAACGAAATCTTGAACGGTTTTCCGGTCGGAAAAGTAATTTACACGGCGTTTTTGGTGGGAAGTAAAGAACCCATCATATGCCACGATTACTGGTAAACGTACATCTTTATGTTCAGCAAGGCGAAGTGCCATTACGTTCATATCATAAACAGCCTGAGGATCTCTTGCACAAATAATTGGCCAACCAATGTTTAAGCCGTAGTATAAGTCAGAGTGGTCACCACGAATATCCAGTGGACCGCTTACTGCACGGGTAACTAAGTTCATTACCATTGGCATACGGGTACCAGATTGTACAGGCAACTGTTCAATCATATAAAGGAAACCGTTTGCACTGGTTGCATTGAATACCCGGCCGCCACCTGCAGCAGCACCGTAACAAATCCCTGCAGAACCGTGTTCACCATCAGCTGGAATGAGAACAATATCATGTTCACCACGGGTTTTCATTTGATCTAAATACTGAGCAACCTCAGTAGATGGGGTGATTGGGAAATACCCCATAATATGATAATTAATTTGAGCAGCTGCCATTGCTGCCATTTCATTTCCAGATTCAAACGTCAGTTCTTGAGCTGGCTTCCCATCAGAAGCAAGTTGGTCTAATTGTGCTTTTTCTTTATTATAATCAATCGCCATTTTTCACGAACCCCTCTCTTTTGGATTATTTAGAGGCAAGAATGAATTTTTGCGGGACACGATGTTCTTCCGCAAAACCGATTTCTTCTCTTTTCGTAGTTAACGCTTCCACAGGACAAGCCGTAACGCATTTTAAGCAACCTTTGCAATATTGATAATCAATTCCAGATAAGAACATTTGTGGACGGCCTTTTTTATCAGTCCCTTGTTCCCATACAAAGCACATGTCTGGGCAAGCAGTATCACAGGATGCACAATGAATACATTTATCTGCATGGTATTCAGGAAGGAATCCCTGGCGGCTGCCACTTAAGTCTTTCAGAATGCTGTTCCCTGGATTGATAACGGTTCCACCAATAGGTTGGGTTTCATAACCGTAAATAGGAAGAGGTCTTTCGAAATCTTTCCCTTTCGCTCCTTCAGGAACTTCATATTTCTTAAATTGCACTTCATTATAACCACGGTCAAAAGTGCGAATATTGGATTCAACAAGGTGTGGATATTTCTTTTCAAAGGTTTTGCGAATTACATTTCTCATTGCTTCAGGATCAAGGAAATCTACAATGCGGAACAGGGCACCTAACATCGCTGTGTTTACTTTTGTTTTTTCTTCTACTGCAATGCCTAAGGCATCAACTATAGCAAGGGTACCATATTCTAAATTCAAATCTTGTCTTACTTCATCAAAATCACGAGTTGAATTGACTAGTACAACCCCATCAGGATTTAATCCGGAAACAACATCTACAGTTTTATAAAGAGCCTCATGGAACACACCGACAACATGTGGACGTTCTACTGGGCTGGCATCACGAATTTGTAAATCAGGTTCACCAAAGCGGATGAATGCTTTAACTGGGGAGCCTTTCTTCTCTGAACCATAGGAAGAAAAGTTCAAACCATTTAAACCTAATCCCAATACCCCAGCTTCTGCAAGCATCTTACCTGCAAGATTGGCGCCAAGGCCACCAATGGATTCTAAGCGAATTTCATAAAAGCCATGTTCATTTTTAATCGGAAGCACTGACATCCCTTACCCCTCCTTATTTCTTTAAGAAAACAGTCTTTTTATTTTTCATGAAACACCTTTTATTTCCTAACGTTAATATCATTCCTTATTGTGTGCTATTTTTCAAGCACTTTTATTTAATTTAGATTATAACAGATATTTTTTATTATGACAACAGTTCTAATGCCTATTTTTTTTAACGGCTTATTCCTTTATTTTATAAGGATATATGCACTTTAAAGTCGAACTATGACGAATTTATGTTGTAAAACAGTTTCATATTATTTAATAGTACAGATGAAAACACCTTTGGAATACTAGAAAAATATTTTTATGAACAAGTGGATTTTTTAGGCAAATATAAATATTGTATTAACACAGATAAATGGTTGTTATAATACAACTTCTTCATTTTAAGCTTTTATGAATCCAAATGGCAGCCTGAGATCCATCTCCCATTGCCCGGGTCACCAATTGGGAATGAAGGACTACATCCCCTGCAGCCCATAGGTTTTCTACATTAGTTTGTTGGGTCCGTCCATCCACAAGTACACTGCCATGTTCATCAAGGGCGACCCCAAGTTGTTTTGCCAATTCATTCACTGGCCTTTTTCCTTCAAAAGCTACAAATCCCTTCTCGGCAGGAATAGTTTGTCCATCAATTAATTCAATGTGGGATAGCTGATTTTCATTACTACTTACAATGCGCAAAACAGGCCCTTCAATAATTGGAATGTTTTTTTCCTGGCAATTCCCCCGCCATTTTGCAGAAATATTTTTTTCTGGTTCATGGTTGATGTAAACGATTGTTTCATTCCAATGGGTTAGAATACAAGAAATAGCCGCTCCTGAATTTCCTGAACCGACCACCACTGTCTTTTTATTTTGAATTTCATACCCATCACAATCAGGGCAAACATAAAAAGAAGTACCAAGGGTTTCCCCTAATCCTTCAATAGAAGGGAATTGATCATCTACTCCCGTACTTAATAACAGACGTTTACATCGAATGGATTCCCCCCTATCTAGGAGAAGGGTAAATCCGTCTTCTTCTTTGCGAACATCTTTTACTTCCCCCTCTAAAAAATTCACCCCTACAGCATTGGCTTGTTCAACCCCCTTTGCCAAAAGTTCCTTTCCCGATACTCCCTTTGGCCACCCTAAAACATTCATATAACGCTTGGCTAAAACCGAACGGCCTCCCTGGCGGTCAATGATAACTACCTTATACATATAACGTCCCAGTTGAATAGAGGCTTGTAACCCAGCAATCCCACCGCCAATAATGACACAATCATACATTGGTTTTCCTCCTTTCTTCATTAAATGAATACTGATCTATTTCATAAGAATAGCCTTGCTCCACCAAAAACATCTGCCTTCGCCGGGCATAGACTTCTTCATTGGAATGTTCTGAGACTAATGTATAGAAATAAGCCTGGTTGTCCTTTTCTTTAGGACGCAATATTCTTCCCAAACGCTGGGCTTCTTCCTGCCTGGAACCATAGGTACCAGATACCTGGATTGCTACACTGGCATCAGGCAAATTCACAGCATAATTAGCCACTTTAGAAACAATTAATGCATGGACTTCTCCCTTGCGAAATTGATAATATAGTTTTTCTCTTTCCTGCTGAGATGTTCTCCCGGTGATTAATGGAATGTTCAACTCGTTGGAAAGGTATTCAAGTTGGGAAAGATATTGTCCAATAATTAAAATCTGTTCTTGCTCATGCTTATCCAATAATTGATGAATGACTTGAATTTTCTCTGGGTTTTCTGAAGCAATGCGAAATTTCAACCGTTCTGGACTTTGCAAGTATTTGTTTAAGCGATCTCCAGACATTGGAATTCGAATTTCCCGGCAATTCGCTCCTGCAATATACCCCTTTTCCTCGAGAATGCGCCAGGGAAGTTCGAACTTTTTCGGACCAATGAGACTAAACACATCCCCTTCCCTGCCATCCTCCCGTATGAGAGTAGCTGTTAATCCCAGTCTGCGTTTGGCTTGTAAGTCCGCCGTTAAACGAAAGACAGGAGCTGGCAACAAATGAACTTCATCATATATAATAAGACCCCAATTTCGCCGGTGAAAAAGGTCAAGATGGGGATAGTCTTTTTCCCGGTTACAATAGGTCAACATTTGATAGGTAGTGATGGTCACTGGACCTGCCTTTTTCGACCTTCCTGTATAGATCCCCACCTGTTTTTCATTTAATGAAGTGAAGGAAAGAATTTCGCCCTTCCATTGGGAAACGGAACTATTGTTTCCTGTTAAAATCAAGGTTTCCATTCCCAGTCGTACCATGGTCTCAATTCCTACGATGGTTTTGCCGGAACCGCAGGGCAGAACAATGACACCATTTCCCCCTTGCATCCCCCCATCGGAGAAAAAGGAATCGACAGAGTCCTTTTGATAAGGCCTTATGGAAAAGTGGCCATCAGATTTATAAGAGATAGGCAGCTTTTCTCCACCAGCAAAACCAGCTAAATCATGAACGGGATAACCCAGTTTAAGCAAGGTTTGTTTAATGGGTCCTCGCTGAGAAAATGGAACCCTAATCTTCCCGGAACTTTTTACTTTTCCTAATATACTGGACACTGATGTATACTGAAGCAATTGATCCAACAGAGAAGGTTCCCCACATTCTAAATAAAGCTCACCATTCTCTTTAGTTAAGCGAAGTTTCCCGTACTTTTCCACGGTCTCCAGGATTTCTTTTTTCACCCGGGAAGGTACAGGAAAACGGGCATATTTTTCAAGGATTGTAATGAGGGTATCCCCATTAAAACCAAGGGCCGCCGCATTCCACAGCGTTAAAGGAGTCATGCGGTAGGTATGAAGAATCTCAGGGCTTTTTACTAATTCAGCAAAAAGAGCAATGGCTTCCCTCGCTTCAATAAATAAAGGATGGGCCACCTCTAGAAGCAAGGATAAATCTCCCTGGACCATAATAGGACCCTCCATCATCTTCTTCATCTTAACCACTCCTTTACCCAGGTTGTTTATAGTCTATCCCAAAAAGAGAACCACCCTCATTGGGTGGTCTGGCAAGTTTTTCAATCTATTTCTTTATTTTCTTTATTATTTACGGTTTCAACTTCTCCTTCTAGGACAGTGACTGCATCAGTCTCCACTTCAGAAACCATATCCTCCTCTGTTTCCTCATCTTCCGATTGAAACCAGCCAAGGCGAATAAATAACCCTAATACAAAATCCACAAAAAAATGGGCTATAATTGGTGTCCACAGGGAACCTGTCAGTTGATAAAGCCAACCGAAAGCTAAACTGATGAAAAAAACAACAAGGACCATCATCCATTTTTTTAAATAGCGAACATGTATGATGGTAAAAACAATACTTGCCCACCAGAGGCCGAGAAATTCCTGAATCACACCGCGAAACAACACTTCCTCAGTAAAGGCCACAAGAAAAGTAACGAAAAAAATGTGCACAAAACTCAAGTTGCGAAAAATTTTTTCATTGATTCCCCCATCATCAAATTCATCCTGGGGTAGAACCTTATTTAAAAGCAATTCTAAAAGAATAATGGCAATGCCGCCGCCTAAACCAATCCAAAGATAGGAAAGGGGTCTTGGCAAAGCAAAAAAATCACCCCATCCCCGCTCATCTCCCACGATAAAAAAGTAAGCAGATAACAAACCAATAAGAAGCAAAGCCCCCTGGGTTAAATATAAATTATAGATTAAAATCCGACTATCTAAGTGTTTAATCCGTGGATCCATGGTTTCCCCTTTCCTCATTTATTAATGGGAAATAATTGATGTAAAACCTCTTCCCAATCCCATTTCTCCCTAACCCCATCCTCACTATCCTTTTGCCTATAAATGGAATGGTCAATGCCACATGGGCCGCAACAGTTTGCTACATAGGAAAGATCATCTTCCTGAAAATAGCGGGTAACCCCTCTCCTTCGGCAACCGGTTTCCTCAACCCATGCAATCAATTCATTTAAACGGCGAAAACGGATTTGTTTTCGTTTATTCATGGCATAGATTAACTCATCTACTTCAGGAGGTGGCAATGAGGAACGGGTGAAGCTCCATCCATTCCACCTTCTTTCCAATCCCTTAAGAAGGTTTTTTTGTTCCAAATAAAATAACAACATCGATAATTGTTGTTCTGTGAATCCCCATGTTTCTTTTCCTTTTTCCAATGAAAGGGTAATAGGTCCCATAGGCAATTGGGAAAATTGGAGGAGAAAATCCCTCATTTGTTGTGGTTGGGGGTACTCCTCCACAATCAATTGGCCTGGAAGAATTCCATCATCTGGGGAATAAAGGAGACAGGCATATCCTGGTACCCCATCCCTGCCAATTCGCCCCACTTCCTGAATATAGGATTCCATATCCGGGGGCAAGTGATAATGAATCACAAAACGAATATCCGGTTTATCAATGCCCATGCCAAATGCATTGGTAGCAAAAATAATCTGCAATTCATTCATGAGAAATTGTTGTTGGATTAATAACCGTTCTTCTCCGTCCATCCCTCCATGATAAAAAGCACACCGGCCTATGCCTTCTTTGCGGGCCAATTCATTGGCCTGTTCAGCACCTTGACGGGAACGAAAATAGACAATTCCCGGGCCTTGTAATTGATGAAGGAACTGGAGCATTCTCTCTTTTTTATCTTGCTCATCGTGAACATTTACTACATCATAAGCAATATTTATTCGATTCATATTTTGTTTTATTATATGGTTTTGAGGGATTTGTAAATGATTGCAAATATCATCCCTTACATCAGGAGTCGCTGTAGCCGTTAGCGCCAAGACAACTGGATTTCCTAATTTATGAACGGGATCCAGCAACCGTTGATAATCCGTGCGAAAATCGTGGCCCCATTGGGAGATACAATGGGCCTCATCTACCACAAAAAGGGATACCTGTAATAAAGAAAGTTGTTTTAAAAAGGAATCTTGTTGCAATTTTTCTGGAGACAGGTAAAGCAATTTAATTCTTCCTTCTTTAAGTTTTTTCACTTTCCGTTGATATTCCTCACGGCTTAAGGAACTGTTTATGTATTCAACAGGCTGAATCCCTTTCCCTTTCAATTGCTGTACCTGATCCGCCATTAAAGAAATCAGAGGAGAAACGACCAGGGTAATGCCTGGCAGAAGCAAGGAAGGCAACTGATAACAGAGGGATTTGCCTCCTCCTGTCGCCAGAATGGCCAGGGTATTTCTCCCTGCATAAATGGATTCTATAATTTCCCATTGCCCGGGCCGAAAAGAATCATACCCAAAAAAATGGTGAAGCGCCCTGGTTAACTGTTCTTTTTCCATGTTCCTCGATTCACCGCCTCTCTCCCACACACCAGACGAATTTCTAAAAAAGTAACCCCTTCGCCCACGAGGCGCTTTATGTCCCCTAATTTTCTCGTTCCATATGTATTGATGATTTCTATAATCTTTTTCTGTTTTTCTTTATCCACAAAACTTGTGATATCAAAAGCAGGTTCTGCCAGGGAAATTTCTACAAGATGGTCCTCGACTGTACCCATACGCAATCCACGGAGGGAGGCAATTTGCGCAAGGCCATTCCCAGATTTTAATAAATAAAATGTTTTTTGTGCCGATTGGCTAAGCACCCCCTTCTCCCGATTATTATAAGCAATCCGATACAGTATGGGTGTTTCCTGTAAGGTTAAGGACCTTATTTTTTCCCTTGCTAAACGGAGCAACTGAAAACGCACCCATTCCCCCGGTTCTTCCAGGTGTACTCCAATTTGGGGAAAGGTTAGTCCCCCCTTATCTTTTCCGCTGAAACGCATAAGAATAATCTTCCGCTCCCACTCTTTCAATGTGAGCATCCATTGATAGATTTCCTGTTTTAATAGAAGAGCTTGATTTTGAACGTCTGGTTCTTGATAGAATATACCCTTTACTTCTTCTCTAATTTCTTCCTTTGCCACCACAGGATAGAAACTTTTCACCCCCTGGGTGACATGGGATAAGGTTTGCACCAGTAATTCCAGCCTTAACCAAAAGTGAGTGGATTCCACTTTATGACCAATGGCAGGAAAGGCCTTGATACATGATTCAATCCTATTTTCTCCATTCCATTCTTTTAGAATCTTTTTGCCTTCCTCTGTGCAAAATACTGAAGGTTGGGAGGTTATCTGAATTAAACCAGCAGACTGCAATTCCATGATGTATTGCTGCAATTGATGTACGGATAATTTATGTAACTCCCCGTATAGGAGAGATGTTCCAAATAAGGCGCAATCCTGCATAACCTGATGATTTTTTCTTCCCCTTAGAAGATGAATCACAGCAGGAAGGGAACGTTCTCCATTAAGCATGTCAATCCCTAATAAAAGTAAATAGTATTTCCAATCACCAACCATTTGATTCACTCCTTATGTGGGCAGATTAGCATTTATAGCTTCTTGTTGTCCTAATTATATTAAAAATAATTAGACATGGAGAGTGTTTTTTAGACAATGTGCTTGAAATTCCTGCTAAACATGAATACAATGATACTTGGGAAGTTGACAGGCTTTCTCAAATTTCGGGAGGTGAAACAGAGATGAAAACATTTGTAGAAAAAGATACTTGTATCGCATGCGGCGCTTGTGGTGCAACTGCACCTGACGTTTTCGATTACGATGACGAAGGTCTTGCATACAACAAAATTGACGACAACAGCAACACTGCAGAAATCCCTGCAGAATTACATGATGATGTTCGTGATGCAGCAGAAGGTTGCCCAACCGATTCTATTAAAGTCGAAGGCTAATCTATTAGGAAAACCACCTGGAGAATTCTTTCAACAGGTGGTTTTCTCTTACACCCCTATCTTTTTTTACGTAAACGGGCAATCCCTTCCTGACACATCCCATAACGTAACCAGGAACATTCATAACATAAACGTTCTAAATCCTCAGGTGCCACTTTATCCTTTGTCACTTGCACTAAATGGCTTTTGGAATAGATTTCCCCTTTTTTCAATCCAAGATAATTTAATACCCTGCTATCCATACTGCGGATTTTTCCTTCTGCATCATAAGAAGACTGGCAACCGCCCACCCCTAAATTGGGGCATTCCCTACACAATAAATCGGATTGTTCTTCAACCTGAATAGGCCCATCTTGCCCATCATCGCGAACAAAGTGGACTACCTCCCTCATTTTCTTAATAAAATCCGGGCTATAGCCCATCCCCTGGAACCCATGGACACAAAGCAAATGATGGCCACGCAATTTGATCATTTTTTCATCTCCTCGAATAGACTTTACATCTTTTTCACATGTTGTTAAAATAATATGGGTAGGAACGAATAAAAGACGAACGTTTTTTAAGTTTTAGTACATAATGTTAAGTTTTTCACAAAACTTATTGACGAAACTTGCTGTATCATGGTAGATTGTTACCATAACAATATAATAACTTAACAGCAATGACAGAGAAAGACGGGAGAAAGGAATCTCCAGAGAGCCGGTGGTCGCTGCAAACCGGTGTTTCCCCTTCTGTTTAGCACTCAATAGCTGGCAGGCTGAACCAATTGTAGTAGGTCTGAACGGTTGCTCCGTTACAAGCACAGTCATTAGTTATTACTATGTGACTGGTTAAGGCTACATTTGTGAAAATGTAGCAAATGAGGGTGGTATCGCGAAACAACCTTTCGTCCCTCACTACAGTTGTGGTGAGACGGAAGGTTTTTTTATTTTCAATCATGGTCAAGCTATTAAATGTTATATGTACTTTGGAGGTGCACTCAATGTTTAAAGTTTTAGTAAGTGATCCATTAAGTGAATTCGGGATTCAAAAGCTCCTGGATGCTCCTGATGTTCAAGTGGACAGAAAAACGGGTCTTTCCGAAGCAGAGCTCATCGAGATTATTGGCGAATATGACGCCCTTCTCGTTCGTAGCCAAACAAAAGTAACGCCTGCTATTATCGAAGCCGGTAAAAAGTTAAAAGCCATTGGCCGCGCAGGTGTAGGTGTTGATAACATTGATTTGAATGCCGCTACCAATGCTGGTGTTGTTGTCATCAACGCTCCAGATGGAAATACCATTTCTACTGCTGAGCACAGCTTTGCCATGATTATGGCTCTTGCTCGCAAAATACCAATGGCATACAAAAAATTGGTTGATGGCGAATGGGATCGTAAATCCTTCACCGGTGTAGAGTTAAATAAGAAAACTCTTGCTGTTGTTGGTCTTGGCCGTATCGGCGTAGAAGTTGCAAAACGTGGTCAGGCATTCGGCATGAATGTTGTTGCTTATGACCCCTTCTTAACTGAAGAACGCGCTGAAAAATTAGGTGTAGAATACGCTACTTTAGATCAAGCAGTTTCTAAAGCAGATTTCATTACTGTTCACACCCCATTAACAAAAGATACGAAATATATGATTAACACCAAACAATTTGAATTAATGAAAGAAGGCGTTCGCATTGTGAACTGCGCACGTGGCGGAATCATTAGCGAAAAAGCCCTTCTTGAAGCATTAGAAAGCGGAAAAGTAGCTGGCGCTGCTCTTGACGTATATGAATCTGAACCACCAGTTGACAATCCATTAGTTGGACATCCAAAAGTAGTTGTAACCCCTCACCTTGGTGCATCTACTGTTGAGGCGCAAGAGAATGTTGCCATCGACGTATCTGAAGAAATCCTTAAAATTATACACGATGAACCATTCAAAAATGCGGTTAACTTACCTTCTATTCCAGCTGCAATTATGGAAGTGGTTCAACCTTACTTCGAACTTAACGAAAAACTTGGCCAATTTATTGCCCAAACCGCTGTTGGCGCATTAAAAGAAGTAGTGGTTACATATTCTGGAGATTTAACGGATATTGATACCCGTCCAATTACTCGCGCTACCTTAAAAGGAATTCTTTCTTACCACCTTGGTGAAAGTGCAAACTACATCAACGCACCAATCCTTGCTAAAAGCCGTGGCATTGAAGTAACTGAACAAAAATCTTCCTACACTGGAGGATTTGCAACGTTAATTACAGTTACCTTAAAAACCAGCCAGGAAGAAAAATCTATTTCCGGAACCCTCTTAAACGGTTATGGTTCTAGAATCGTGAAAATTGATGGCTATTCCATCGATTTAGCACCAAGCGGAAACCTTCTTCTTGTACACCACAATGACCGTCCTGGTGTAATCGGCCGCGTTGGTTCTATTCTTGGCAGCAACAACGTAAACATCGGTACCATGCAAGTGGGCCGCAGAGACATGGGCGGTAACGCAATCATGCTTCTTACTGTTGATAAAGAAGTTCAACCAGAAGTTCTTGACCAACTTGGAGAACTTGGCGAAATTGCCAGCGTAACTCAAGTAGAATTGTAATTATCAATTAATATAAATAACCAATCCCCCGTTTGACTTTGAGACGGGGGATTTTTTTATTCGTGTATGGTAATATATAGATACTTTGTGAATCAACCCGTGGGGGTGTGCTCATGATTATTATTCGAGCGTTACTTTTGAAATTATTAAAGATGCCAGGAATTTCTATCATATTTATTACCTTCTTCCTTATCACAGGCAGTGCTTTTTCCATCCATCTCATCGAACCAGAAACCTTTGCCTCCCCTTTTGACGGTTTATGGTGGGTAATGACTACCATTACCACTGTAGGTTATGGGGATTTATACCCGAAAACAGTGGGTGGGCGAATTTATGCCTTTTTCCTTTTCTTAACAGGTATTGGATTGATCAGTTTGACCATCGGAAAAATCCTTGATGCTTTCACTTTATACCATAAGCGAATGGAGGAAGGAAAATTGGAATACAAAAGAAAAGATCATATTATTCTTATTGGATGGAGTAAAAAAGCCCAACTGGCCATTCAAGAAATTAGATCCACTTATCCTAAAAAAGGGATTGTGATTATCGATAAATTAGAAAAAGCGCCAATCATTGAAAAAAATATCCAGTTTATTAGCGGAAGTCCTCTTGATACCCCCACACTGGACAAGGCCAATTTGAAAGAAGCTCATTCCGTCATTATTTTTGCCGATGAAAAAATGATGGATTGTGATTTGGCTGATAATAAATCTGCTGCTATTGCTGTGAAAATTGAAGGATTAGCTGCCCATGTACGAACCATCGTTGAAGTTCTTTCCAAAGACCACCTGGACATCTTCAAATATACCAAAGTAGATGACTTCATTTTTCCCCATGAAACCATATCCCATCTTGCTGTACGCTCTGCTTTCTCAGATGGCATTTCCACACTATTTACCCAGTTAGTCAGTAACCAGGTTGGGCCAGATGTATTTGAAATCCAACCCCGGATTGAATGGAGAACCTATAACGATGCATTTCAAGCCCTCTTAGCACAAGGGGCTACCCTCATCTCTGCTGGAGACGACCTTACCATTAACTCCCGCCTAAATGAACCTATTCCCCCAAATGAACGACTCTTTGTCATCTGTTCCAAAGAAGTATATGCCAAACTCAAAATTCCCCAATAGACGGGGAATTTTTTTCTTTTTCTCTAATAAGTTTTATGGTAAAGAAAGCTTTTCCTATTTCAGCTAAAGGAGGTTATCATCAATGTACGACATTGCTATTATAGGCGCAGGACCGGCGGGTGCCAGTGCTGCCCTCTTTTCTGCCAAAGCAGGAAAAAAAGTTCTCGTGATTGATCATGACAAAAGCATTACAAAACGGGCACAGGTGGAAAATCATTATGGTGTGATGGAAAGCACCGGTCCAGATCTCGTTGAATTAGGAAAAAAACAGGCCACTAAATTCGGAGCAAAAATCGTGCAGTGTACAGCTAAGAGTATTACCAGACAAGATACAGGTTTTATGATTGAAACGGATCAATGGTCATATGAAGCGAACCAGATTATTCTGGCGACAGGTATATCTGTAGACCTGGCAGAGAAAATGGGGCTAGATATTAAACCGGCGACAGAACCCCGGATTAAAACAGTAATTGAGGCAGATTCGCAAGGGAAAACAAATGTTGAGGGAATTTGGGCTGCAGGAACAGTGGCCGGTGTCAGTGTCCACACCATTATTACCGCCGGAGATGGGGCTAAAGTAGCCATTAACTTAGTAAGTGAATTAAACGGACAGCGGTATGTAGACCATGATGTGATGAAGGAATAGATGCAGTGCCAAAAAAAACAGCACTTTTACGAGTGCTGTTTTTCTTTTGAATTTATGCTCCACTATTAAAAAATAGTAAGAATTTCAGTCATATCGTTTAAGATATAATCTGCTTTTAACTCTTCGAATTTGCCCCGTGCTTCCTGGCCAGTTAGCCCAGTAAGAGTAGCTGCAAATCTGCAACCAATGGAACGTGCTGCCATGTAATCCGCTACAGAATCCCCTACTACTAATACTTCATCCCCATTTTCAATAGGAAGGGATAACCCGAATACTTCATCATCAGAAGATTCTTTGCCAAGCAAGCCTTTAATATAGCAATAAGGTTGAGGTTTAGCCAAAGGCGCTTTTTCTGGATAGCGTTTTTCTGCATCAAGTACATCACTGGCAGAAACAACGCGATTAATTTCAAAGTACTCTAAAAGGCCCATTGCTTTTAAAGGTTCAACAGTTTCAATGGTTGGACGGCCTGTGCCAATGCCAAGGGTTAATCCTTTATCTTTTAAGGCTTTCAATACTTCAGCCATTTTCGCTGGTTCAACAATTGGAATCTCATCATTTAAGAAGCCTCTTTTTCCTTTTTGGAATGCTTCACGTCCGATGGAATCCTGAATTAAGCGATCCCCAAGATACCATTCCTGGAAGGTCTCCTGGCATAAATCCCATAATTCACTGCTGCGAGAGAAAATATCTGTTTCAATCCCTGTCCTGTCTTTCACAATTTCATTGAGATAAAGGAGAATCGCTTGTTTTTGTGCTGTACTTTTTTCAAAATCAGGTACAAAAGCGGCATATTCTACTTCAAATGGTTCTCCGGAAGCTAATTCCCTGATTTTATTAACCACATCACGGTTAATTTGATTGGTCAGGATGTTCTTCACTTCTTCTGGATGTTTCTTATGTAATTGGCTAAGAAGGCGAACCAGTTGATAAGAGAAGGCTAAATAAACCATATCCCAGTTTGCATTAATTCCCCGGGTTTTTATAAAGTTTAATACTCTATCAGTATCAAATACTTCATCTCTCACCCTGCGAATAATATCCTCTACAGGGGCTGGTTCAAAGGTTTCCCCCTGTAACCCTACATAATTTGGGCTATATAGCATTTCCCAAACCGTTAATGCAGAGGCATCGAAGTATCTTTCCTCACTTAAGAGTACACCGTCTACGTCAAATAAAATGGTACGAAACATTTCTTCTTTTCCAGCTCCTCAAATAGTTTTGCTCACATTATTTTAGCATACCTATCTATTTTAACAAAAAATCTGCATTCTTGCCCGAATATTTATAGTGGGATACAATAAAAGAGAAAGAAAGGAGGAAAATTTATGAAATGTGAATCCTTAATAGGTAAGATCGCCCTTGTAACAGGAGCAAGCAAGGGAATTGGAAAAGCAATTGCCCACCTCTTTGCAGAGAAGGGAGCAAAAGTTTATGCCCTCTCCCGAGGAATTCAAGAAGTGCCCTTTCCTGAAAACATCATCCCCACACCATGTGATATTACCAATGGAAACCAGGTTTCCTCTTCCATTGAACAGATTGTGAAGGAAACGGGAACCATTGACTTTCTTATTAATAATGCCGGGGTTGGCCATTTTGCCCCTGTGCACCAGCTAGAAGAAGCCCAATGGGATGAAATGATAAATGTCAATCTAAAGGGCGCCTTTCTATGCACAAAATATGTAGTCCCCCATCTTCTAGCAAAAGGAAGTGGGCATATTATTAATATATCCAGTGTGGCAGGCATTGAAGGATTTCCCCGTGGAACTGGATATTCCGCCAGCAAATTTGGTTTAATGGGGTTTACAGATTCCCTCATGAAAGAATTGAAACCTCATGGCATTAAGGTATCTGTGATATGTCCCGGGTCTGTGCAAACCTATTTTGGCGATACTGATCCTAAGGATTACGCCTTACTACCAGAAGATGTAGCTTATATGGCCTACCAGATGGCCGCTGCACCTGAACATGTCATTATGAATCAAGTGGTTATGCGCCCCAAGGTAAAATAACAAGATACTAATAGATAAAGGAAGGTTACTATGAAGAAGTCTTTGTTACTCGTCTCTACACTAATCTTAATCACCTTGATCGTGCTTTCTGGATGTTCCCCTGCACCCAAAGCCCCTGAATATAAACAATGGACAAGTCCCCCGGCCATGTCTATTGATGTGAATAAAACCTATCTAGCCCACATTGAAACGAATAAAGGTTCCTTTACCATTGAACTCTTTGCCAAAGATGCACCAAAAACTGTGAATAACTTCATCTTCCTCTCAAAAGAGAAATTTTACGATAATGTGTATTTTCATCGTATTGTAAAAACCTTCATGATTCAAACCGGTGACCCAAAAGGAACTGGAACTGGGGGACCTGGTTACGAATTTGAAGATGAGATATCTAAGAACTATAAATACGAAAAAGGAATTGTTGCTATGGCCAATCATGGGCCTAATACAAACGGAAGCCAATTCTTTATCTGTACAGGACCTGGCGCAGATACATTAAGTTACGATTATACCATATTCGGTAAAATAACAAGTGGAATGGATACCGTGGACAAAATCGCCGCAACCCCCGTAGGCCAAAATGGTGGCGGTGAATTTAGCTCACCTACGGAAGAGGTCAAAATCAAAACAGTAACCATTGAAGAAAAGTAATCCACTATAGCCTATGTCCAAAAAAACATGTAATATAGAAAATTGAGAGGATTTAGATAAGGGGGATTTGCGTAGTGGAAGCATCCATTGAAATTCTTGTCCGTTCTACAGAAATCGATGTAAACGGCCATGTCAACAATGCAAAATACCTGGAGTACCTGGAATGGGGCCGGGAAGAATGGTATGAAAAAGCCAATTTAGACTATAATACGTTTCTTGAGATGGGCATTCAAACGGTAACTGTAAATATTAACGTAAACTATAGAAAAGAATGTTTACAGAACGACCGTTTAACTATTGTCACCAAACCTGAAAAAGTAGGCCGCACCAGTTTCGTACTGAAACAAGAAATCATCAACCAACGTGGCGAATTGGTTTGTGACGCCTTAGTCACCAGCGTTGCCATGGATAGTGAAACCCATAAAGGCACACAGGTACCAGATCAATTAGCAAAACTATTTAATTAAATATAGTCTTTAAATGAAGAACGGGAGTGGCTCCCGTTCTTTTTTTCTGCATTATTTTCCAAGGTAGGGTCACAATAAAGGAAAAAATTTCATTGGGAGAGGAAGTTTATGTCTAAAAAAAATCAGCCTGTACAACTACCCTATGAAGAAATAATAAAAGAAGATGATGTCATTCCAAAAGAAATTGATGTCTTGGAAAAAATTTTGAGAGACCTATTTCATAATTGCTCCGACTTTCGTTTAAAACGGTTTAAACATTTTAAAAGCAATACAGAATATCTTCTTGCCTGGATGGATGGCATGAGCGATAAAACAGCCATGCGAGAACATGTGGTTGAAGGGATTATAAACGTTGAAAAAGACATGTTAACCAACTCCAATTTAACAGATGGAGTCATCCCTATTATTGATATAAAAAGGGAGAAAAACTTTAAAAAAACAATTGATGAATTGATGACGGGAAGTCCCATACTTATTCTAGATGGCACCGGTGAAGCCATAATTATGGGGCTTATTGCCATAGAATCTCGTAATGTTACGGAATCCACCAACGAAAACAATGTGCGGGGTCCTAAAGAAGCCTTCACAGAAACCCTGCGTACAAATGGGGCTCTCATTCGAAAAAAAATCCATACCCCTAATTTAAAATTAGAAGAGAAAATAGTAGGAAAAGTAACCAAAACAAAGATATTGATTGTCTATATTGACGGGATTGCTAATCCTTCAATTATCGAGGAAGTTAAAAACAGAATTAATAAAATTGATATCGATTCTGTTTTAGAAAGTGTATATATAGAAGAATTTATTGAAGATAATAAGTTTTCCGTTTTCCCGCAAATTGAACATACGGAAAAACCGGATAAAATTGCTGCTGCCCTTCTTGAAGGAAGAATCTCTATTCTTGTGGACGGTTCCCCCACAGTAATCATTGTACCGACAGTTTTTGCCTGTTTTCTCCAATCAGCTGAGGACTATTATGAACGCTATATTTATACCAGTTTTGTTCGTGTATTACGATTTACTTATATTAATATTTCCCTGCTTTTTCCTTCAATTTATATTGCGACAACCACCTTTCATCCGGAAATGATTCCTACAAAATTGTTATTGACCATTGAAGCCAGTAGAGAAGGGATTCCCTTCCCCGCTTTTATTGAAGCATTAATTATGGAAGTTACCTTTGAGGTGTTACGGGAAGCAGGGGTACGCTTACCCAGGGCCATAGGACAAACCATAAGTATTGTTGGAGCTCTGGTAATCGGACAGGCAGCTGTACAGGCTGGGATTGTTTCCCCTGCCATGGTTATTGTGGTTTCTACTACAGCCATTGCTTCCTTTTCTATTCCTGCCTATAATGTTTCTTTCGCCTTGCGTTTACTAAAATTCCCGATCATGTTTTTGGCGGCTTCACTTGGGTTTTATGGGATTATGTCCGCATTATTAATCCTATTGGTTCACCTGTGCCGTCTAAAATCATTTGGGGTCCCTTATTTATCTGGTTTTGCTCCCTTTATTGCCGAAGAAATAAAAGACACCTTCTTTCGGGGCCCCTGGTGGTGGATGTACAATCGCCCCAGGATCTTTCAACCGAAACAAACAAAACGCCAGTCTGTAAAGAAAATACTCCAGAATGCCTATCTTAAATGGTTAGGAGAAGAGTAACGTATGTATGGAATCATCCATTATCGCCAGCTTATATACCTTCAGTTCTTAGTGATCCTGCCAACAGCGTTGCTTTTTCTCCCCTCCCTTATTGCGGAACAAGCAAAGCAAGGGGCCTGGGTATCCGTATTACTAGCTTGTCTTATTGGATTAATAACTGCCATGCTAATTCTTTGGCTTGATAAAAAATTTCCAAATAAAAATCTCATTGAAATTAATGAAATCCTGTTTGGAAAAATAGGAAGAGTTGTTGCAGGCTTATTAATAACTTGGACCATTGTTCATACCAATAGTGTAATAATCCGGGAATTTTCTGAATTTATGAAGCTATCAATTTTACCGCAAACACCCATTTGGATGTTTGTCATTATTAAATTAATCATTGTGATTTATGCTGTTCATAGCGGACTTGAAATCATTGGAAGAATGGCTGATTTTATCACACCCATTATATTACTATCTATTTTGGTTTTTTTACTATTTATTGCCCAAAATGCGGATGGGCTAAATCTCCTTCCCCTTTTTGGAACAGGTGCGAAAGGAATATTAAAAGGAAGCATCATACCCTCTACATGGTTCAGCGAAATATTCCTGGCATCCTTTCTACTGCCACATATCAAACAAAAAAATAAAAAGACCTTTTCTCTTATCTTTTCAATGCTCTTCATAACTGTTGTTTTACTAATCATTTTCACAATCGTTATGGCTGTCATCGGTGTAGAACTAACTGCACGATTATCCTTGCCTATTTTCATTTCTTCCTCCCTTGGTACTACCCTATTTTTTGAACACCTGGATATTGTGTTTGTATCCGTCTGGATTTTAGGTGCAACCATAAAAATTATTATCTTTTCTTATTTAGGCATTATTTCCCTTGGGCAAACCTTTAAAATGAAAAATGAAAAGCATTTAATACTCCCTCTTTGCTTGTTAATGGGCATCTTATCCATTTCCTTATTTAGCAATCAAATGGACATCTTACACTATATAAAAAATACATTTCCCTATCACTTTTTTATTGTATCATTAGCCTTACCTGCTTTGTCACTCTCTGTTTCCTATATAAGGAGGACAAAATGAAAAAAAAGGTTGCCCTGATCATCACAATCATTCTATTTTTAACAGGATGCTGGGATAAAACAGAAGTGGATGATTTAGCAATGGTGATGGCCATAGGAATTGATTTAACCGAAAAAGGCCGTTATGAGGTGACATTGCAAGTTGCTAAACCAGGTGTCTTTGGCAAAGGAGAAAACGGAGGCGCAAAGGAAGATGCCTTTGTAACAGTAACCAATCAAGGGAAAACAGTATCAGATGCCATGATGCAATTTTACGCTACATCTCCCCGTCGTGTTTACTTGGGTCATAATAAAATGATCATTTTCGGAAGGAGACTTAGTGAAAAAGGGATCAAAGATGCCCTAGACTGGATAGAACGAGTAGAAGGCCTGCGATTTAGCAATTATATTTTCACCACGCCTAATACAGCGAAAGAAATCCTAAAAATAAACTATGGAATAGAGAAAATCCCAGCATTAGCCATACAAAGTAATATTCGCCTTCGTTATAAATACATCGCTAAATTTACACCTACCATGAATGTATTTATCGATCGGTTGATGTCCCATAACAAAGTTTCCTTCGCCACGAATTTAGGAACGGAGCAAAATAATCTGGAGATTTTAGGAACAGGAATCTATAAGGACGGTCGTCTGATTCAATACCTTAATAATAAACAGACCCAGGATATCATGCGTATTTACAATCATGTGAAAGGAGGACTGATTTTAGTTCCTTGCAAAAACAATCCTAAAAATTATACTTCCTTTGATATATTAGATGAAAAAACAACCCTAACACCAGAAATCAAAGGTAAAAAGATCACCTTTCATCTAAACATTGAAGCCAACGGAATTATTGAGGGTACCCAATGTGGTGAAAAAATTATGACAAAAGAAAAAATACATCAATTGGAAAAGGGAGTAAGTAAAATCATAGAAAAAAGGGTACGCTCTATGATTCATTTTTCTCAAAAGGAATTAAAAACTGATATATTAAACTATGCAGAATTGATCAAGAAGAAAGAACCGGGGGAATGGCCCAAATTCGAAAAAAATTGGGACAAGGTTTTCCCCACCATAGAAACTAAAATTGTCGTAAAAAGCTCGATTAAAAGATCTTCCTGGGTTAAAGACCCCATTCCTAATAAAGAAAAAAACAAAAGATAATTTTTTACGTTTCCATGGGGTCTCCTGTAAAGGGGACCCCACATACTTTTGCCATTTGAGGGTCATTGCAGGATACATCCTCGATTACCACTTCAGATAGAGCTTTTTTCCCTAAGGCACGAATCCCCTCTTCCATTTCAAACACACAGGATTTTAAATAATTAGCCCCAAATTTCGCTCCGTCTTCAATATTGAATTGTTCCTCATGGGACCCTATATAGAATACTAACTGAGTAGGAGGCTCCCAGGGTATGGCTTTGGTAACCTGGGTATGAGTCACGGCAAACAACATGGCAGACCCAATATAAACGGCATCTGCACCTAAGGCAATTGCTTTTAAAAAATCCCCTGGGACATTAAAGCCTCCTGATATAAGAATACTGATTTTTTTATATACCTTTCTTTTCTTAAAATAACGCACTGCCCGCACCAGAGCATAAATGCTGGGAATGCCAAAATCATCTTCTAGTATGGGGGCTGCACCTTTCGTTGAGGCCTCACTGCCATCAATGGTAACAAAATCTACCCCCAATTGAATAAGGCATTCTAAATCTTTTTCAATTTCCGTACTGGCAGATAGTTTAGCACCAATGGGTATACCAGAGGTCTTATTCCGTAACTTGTCCATTATTTTTTGCAAATCCCCAAAGGTTTGATTAGGAACAAAATTCTCATGAATAACTGCATCTTCAAACCGATCTAGTTTCATTCGTTCTTTTGTTATTTCCGAAAACACTTTATATGGTACCCGATTTCCCATCCCTGCACTAGCTCCCTGTCCAAAATGAATTTCAATGGCATCCGCAGTTTGAAATGCTTCAGGTTCATTTGCCCATTTGGTTGCAGAGTATTGAAAAATATAATATTTCGCAATTTCCCGTTCTTCTTTAAGAAAGGGCCCTTCACCCGAATTCACCGCTGTTCCAACCTGGGCAGCTGCTTTTGCAAAAGCCATTTTCAAATTATAAGAAACCCCTACCCCATATCCCATGGCCCCAATAGCAATGGGAATATCTAAAATTAGAGGCCTTTTTGCCATGGGTCCAATCATCACCTTCATATCAATAGGTTCATCCTGTGATGTAGGAAAAAAGTGTAACTGTGCTGGGCGAAATACCAGAGATTCAAAGTTAGGTAGCCGCAACGGGGAACCCATAGGACGCTTAATTATTTCCCCTTTTTGTGCCCGCAAACTATTTTCGGCCACTTTTTGCACCCCTGTACGGCGCAGGGCTGTAAATAGCTCCCATAAGTTTTCATGATAATCCTCTTCCATAATTCTTTTGATAAAGGGATTAAAAATTAATTTAATGATTGTTTTACGAAATAAAAAAATAACAAGAAAAAAAACAACCGTGTTCATAAATATAGATAAGGGCAGCAACCAGATTAACGTTTCCATTTATGTACCTCATAAAATCAAATTAATAAAAGACAACACACTATTAGCTTTTCCATTTATAAATAATTGTAGAACGTAATCGTTTGTCCATTTCAAAATTTGTTATAAACACATAATTTATTAGTGAAATAGGAGGTGATAAAATTGGCATTAAATCTCTATAAAATTAACGTTGCTGCAACCACAACAACAGAAGTGACTCCAACGGTGACGAGATTTTTTAATCTGACAACAGCTCCAACTGCAGCTGGTGCAACTTTAACCATTGATGCTGCCGACTTTTTCGATGATACTGGTGCAGCTGTTGTTACTCTTCCTACATTAGCTACCAATAACAGTTATATCAATGTTTTCATAAACGGCATTTTACAACAAAACGGAAACTCTACTTATACCCCTGGTGCAACAGGTGTAGGTTCACTAGCCTTTGCCGTACCCGCAGGTGGAGAAGGAATTATAACTGACACAGCTGTAGTAGTAGAAGTTGTAAACTACGCGCCTGCATCCACAACTACGGTGACAACCTAATCACCCAAAAATTAAGGCAGAGCTTAGACTTTAAGCTCTGCCTTTTTTTCTTTTTATGGTTGATAAATCTTAATAAATTGCAACATAATTGTAACTCCTGACATAGGAATATCCTCAGACAAAAGAATGAGAACCCCATCATGGACATGATAAAGGGAAGGGGGCTGTAGCATAGCATTAACAAACAAATTCATATAAGAAACAGAATTGGGATCAAGAATATCTGAATGCCCATAACCAGGTACCTTATCTGCATTAGTATATATTCTTTTAACACCGTCAGATAAAGCAGCATACAACAGGTTGTCTGCTTTTAACACGGTCGATGGGGGAGCTGGTGGTATAGGTACCCCTACAGGAAAGATATCAGGACAACTTCTTGGCGGGAATGGGACCATTGGTATCAAAACTCTGCCTCCCTCCTTTCATAGCTTCTTTAACAAAACTTATCTTACTATTATTTAATTCAAATTGGATAACTTGGTACCAAAAATGGTTGCCTGTTTCACTGAAATAAAGAAAACCGCTGACAAATGTCAACGGTTCTAATCATAACAATCAAAACGTTTAGGAAGCCGAATGGAGAAAGTAGTCCCTTCGTTTAATTTACTGCGGACGCTAATTTTCCCGCCATGGGCTGTCACAATATTTTTCGCAATGGATAAACCAAGACCTGTCCCTGATTTTCCTCTTGTACGGGCTTTATCCCCTTTATAAAAACGTTCAAAGACAAAGGGCAAATCTTCAGGTGCAATCCCACTGCCTGTATCCGTCACTTCAATGGTGTAATACTGGTCATCATCCTGGGTCTTTAAGGTCACCTGGCCATTTT
>CALNBV010000152.1 GCA_937874515.1 uncultured Paenibacillaceae bacterium
AAGCTCATCAAGGGTTAAATCTGGATTATTTAATAAAGCAACTGTCCCATTAATTACTTCTCTTAAATTGTGGGTAGGTATTTCTGTAGCGAAACCAATGGAAATCCCGGTCACTCCATTGACTAATAAATTAGGAAAACGGGAAGGAACAACCACAGGTTCCTTCGTTGTATTATCATAGTTAGGTATATAATCCACGGTTTCCTTTTCAATATCCCGTAACATTTCCATGGCGATGGGCATTAAGCGAGCCTCTGTATACCGCATTGCAGCTGCGCTATCCCCATCTACTGTACCCCAATGGCCATGGCCATCAATTAATGGTTCCCTCATTTTATGGGCTTGTACTAGGTTAACCATGGTTTCATAAATGGAGGAGTCTCCATGGGGATGATAATTCCCCATAACATCCCCAACAGTTTTCGCTGATTTCCGGTAAGGGCGATCGGGAGTATTCTTCTCCATATACATGGAGTACAAAACCCTTCTTTGTACCGGTTTCAACCCATCCCTAACATCAGGAATAGCCCTGGAAAGAATAATATAACGTGCATATTCGCTAAAACGGGAACGGTAAACGTCCCGCACACTCATCTGTAAAAAATCTTCATGAGGAAGCCCCATTTTCTTTTTATTCCTCCTCTACTACAAACTTAACATTTCGTTCAATCCAATCCCGGCGAGGGGGCACCTTATCCCCCATGAGAATGGTGACAATGCGTTCTGCTTCTGCTGCTTCCGCTAAATCCACCTGGATTAATTTCCTTGTGGCAGGATTCATTGTGGTATCCCATAATTGTTCAGCGTTCATTTCCCCTAATCCTTTATAGCGTTGAATCTCTACTTGTTTGCCTAGCTTCTTCATTCCTTCCATTCGTTCCTCTTCAGTCCAGGCATAAATAATGTCCTGTCCTTTTTTTCCTTGCTTATACACTTTATAAAGAGGTGGTTGGGCAATGAAAACCTTCCCACGTTTGATTAATTCGGGGAAATAACGATAAAAAAGAGTTAACAATAAAATCTGTATATGTGAACCGTCATAATCCGCATCGGTCATGACAACGATTTTGTCAAATGAACAATGATTCGCATTGAAATCATCACCAATTCCTGTTCCAAGAACTTCAACTATGGTATTGATTTCTTCGTTACCATTGGGGCCAATGACTTCATAGATTTTCTTCTTTTCTACATTGATGGGTTTACCCCGTAAGCTCAAAACAGCTTGAAAGTTACGGTCCCGCCCATTAATGGCAGAACCCCCTGCACTGTCCCCTTCCACAATAAACAATTCATTGCGGTCAGCGTCCTTTTTGCTTGGTGGAGTATACTTTTCACTAATGGTCCGTTTGGCTTTCTTTTTCCCTTTTTTATTAGGGTTGCGTAACGCTTCAGCAGCCTTTTTAATTTCTTCTTTAATTTTTCGAGATTCAATAGCCCGATCTATAATTAATCGAGCAATATCCGGATTTTCTTCTAAAAAGTAATTCATTTGATCCCCAATATAACTTTCCACTGCAGAACGAGCTTCCTCACTGCCTAATTTCTCTTTTGTTTGGCTTTCAAACTGGGGATCTTCCATACGAATGCTTAATACAGCCATTAACCCTTCTCGGTAATCATTGCCACTTAAATTTTTATCATTTTTTTTCAATAGCCCATTTTTTCGGGCATAGTCATTTAATACCTTAGTAAAAGCGTTTCGGAAACCAGAGACATGGGTCCCTTCATCAATGGTAGGAATGGTGTTTACATAGGAAAGTAGGTTTTCCGATGTATTATCGTTGTATTGAAACGCCAATTCCACTTCAACATTGTCTTTCTCCCCTTCAAAATACACCGTTGGATGAAGAGTATACTTGCCATCGTTTAAATAATCAATAAATGCTTTAATCCCTTCCGCATAATGAAAGGTCTCTTCTTGCTTGTTTTCTTCTCTTTCATCGATTAAATGGAATGTAACCCCTTTCATAAGAAAGGCAGTATCCTTCATTCGTTCCCGCAGTACCTCATATTGAATTGAGAGATTGCCAAAGACCTTGGCGTCGGGTTTAAACGTCACCCGTGTCCCGTGGCGACGGGTATTCCCAACTACTTCAAGACCTGTTACAGCAATCCCGACCTGTTGGTCAAGGGTTCCATCAGGTTGAATTTGTTCTTTATATTCAAACCGTTGTTTGTAAATATTTCCGTCTCGATAAATTTCTACTTCTAACCATTCGGATAACGCATTTACTACACTGGCACCAACTCCGTGCAATCCCCCGGATTTCTTATAGCCACTGCCCCCGCCGAATTTCCCACCGGCATGGAGCACGGTAAAGACCACTGTAGGTGTAGGAATTCCCTCATCTTTATTAATTCCTGTAGGAATCCCCCGCCCATTATCTTCAACAGTGATACTATTATTTTTATGGATGTTGACTTTAATGGTATTGCAATGTCCCGCCAACACTTCATCCTTGGAATTATCTATGATTTCCCAGACCAAATGATGGAGTCCCCGGCTTCCTGTTGATCCAATATACATCCCTGGACGCACTCGGACAGCAGTCAATCCTTTTAACACCCGGATATCTTCTTCGTTATATGCAACCGATGCGTTTTGTTGACTCACAATTCTCCCCCCTACTTTCTACCCCATTATTACTCTACTAAAGCGATCACCTTCCAGAAAGATAAAGAAGCTTTCCTTATCTATGAAAGAGATCGGAAAGCAAGTAATTCTTTAAGTTGTAACGCTGCTTTTTCCGGATCAGGTTGTCCTACAATCGCGGAGATTACAGCGAAGCCATTTGCCCCCCGTTCTACTACTTCTTTACCATTTTCGGCGTTAATCCCACCAATTCCTACTATAGGCAAATTAGTAATGGAACGAATTTCTTCAATAAGGGCAGGTGTAACTGGATTGCCAGCATCATCTTTACTTTTTGTAGCGAAAATACTGCCTACACCTAAATAATCCGCCCCCTGTT
>CALNBV010000153.1 GCA_937874515.1 uncultured Paenibacillaceae bacterium
GTAGACGCTGTGACACAGGCTTGTCGTGCATGCCTGGTTGCTGAAAGAACAGCAACTTCGTCAATCAATTGCATTAAGCGGCCTCCGAATAGGGTGTGGTGGTGTTGCGTATCCGGGGGTAAAACCATATTGGCTTTTACAGCCCGGGATAGGCGTGCGGGTTTGGCTAACATGATGTCAAGACTCCTTTTGTGACTGTTTTTTGAATTTGTATTTGCTAATTATAAATATACAGTCAAAAAAAAGACAAACCCCAAATATGTCTGAAATTGCAGAGAAAGGGCAGATTATCTCACAAATTCTTTAAAATACGCCCTTTTCCATGTGTATTATAATAATTTGTTATAAAATAACACTGTTATACTACAAGGTAATACACGTGTTAATTGATACGTTTAGGTGTATGTTCATACTTCATTTGGCTAGTAGCGTATTTTTGAAAGGAAACAAGGAAGATTCCAAGAAAAATCAATGTAGAACCAATGAGTTGATAAAGAGTAAATGTTTCCCCCAGTTGTAACCAACCAAAAACTAATCCGAAAAAAGGCACCAGCATCAGAGCCATGGAAGCTGTTGATGCTTCAATTTTATCCAGAACCCGAAACCAGATGGCAAAGGCGGCGGCTGAGGAGAGGATCCCGGTAAAAAGGAGGGTGAGAATCCCTGACCCATTCCATTGAACTATAGAAAAATCTTCAGTAAATAAAGAAAGAATGAGTAAGAGAGTGGATCCCATAATCATTTGCCATGCGGTCATCTTTTCTTTGTTGTAATTTGTAAATTGTTTTTTGCTATAGATATTGGCGAAGGCCCAGACCAGGGCAGATAGCAAAATAAGTACTTGACCCAATAGGGTTTCACTGTTTTTATAAGTGAAAGCCTGGGGTCCAATGACAAAAAGAAGGCCTATTAAACCGCTAATAAGCCCAATCCCTTTTATTAGGGTCAACCGTTCTCCTAATAAATAATGTGCCAGTAAACTAACAAGAATAGGCATAAGATAAACCAGTACAGCTGTCTCTCCAGAACTGACAAACTGCATTCCAAAGGTAAGCAAACCAAAGTAACCTGTAGACATCAATAATCCCATAATAAACAAAGGCTTAAGGTCCTTTTTCTCTGGTTTCCAGGGAATTTTAAAAAAGCGAAGCACAACCAATAAGAGAAAGCCACCAAGCATTAAACGAAGGGTGGAAAAGAGAAAGGGCGGAAAATAATCCAACCCAATTTTCATTACGACCCAGGTATAACCCCAAATTAATGTAATAAAGGCAATCTGCCAGAAAATGATCATGTTCAATACTCCTTCACAAGAAAAAACTAGTAATATGTCTATCCTATCATATCGATTGAACAGAGAGATATTTTAAAACACTTTAAATTCATACTTGACGTATAGGAATAATTATAATAGTCTATGGTCAAGAAAAACGTATACTTCAGGCCGACTAGAAAACTAGAGGCTCCTTTCTTTCCTTTTGGAAGATAGGAGTCTTTTTTCTTTGAGGGGAGGGTTTGCAGAAGAAAAAAATCCCAATTTAAAAAATTAATCAACAATAAATAGGAGGGTTTTTCAATGGGTCTTCAATTTGCATATTGGGCACCGAACGTCAGTGGTGGTCTGGTTATTTCTAAGATTCCGCAAAAAACAGATTGGTCTTTTGAAGCAAATAAGCGATATGCCCAAATTGCTGAAAAAGTAGGTTTTGATTATGTCCTTGTACAAACCCGCTTTTTTGCCAGTTATGGTGCTGAGAAACAGTTAGAAGCCACAGCTGTTGCCTCAGCACTTGCGGCTTCAACAGAACGTTTAAAAATTATTTCTGCCGTACTTCCTGGACTCTGGCATCCCGGGGTCATTGCTAAGATTATCTCTTCCATCGATCACATTAGTAATGGACGTGCAGCCATTAATATTGTGAGTGGTTGGTTTAGGCAGGAATTTAATGGGTATGGAGAACCCTGGTTAGACCATGATGAAAGATACCGACGTTCTGAAGAATTTATTCAGGTCATTCGTGATTTATGGACCAAGGAGAAGACGACTTTTAAAGGTGATTTTTATAGAATTAATGAGGCTCCACTTCAGCCAAAACCTAGTAAGCCCCCTTTAATTTTTCAAGGGGGAAATTCAAAAGCGGCTAAAGAAATGGCAGGTCGGGTTTCAGATGTGTATTTTATGAATGGTAATTCCCTTGATGGATTGAAAAGGCAAATAGAGGAAGTAAGTGCTCTTGCTGCCCTTGAAGGAAGAGAACTTCAATTTGGTGTTAATGGATTTGTAATTGTTCGGGAAACAGAAGAAGAAGCTCGCCGTGTATTAAAAAGTATTATTGCTCATGCGGATCATGATGCAGTAGAAGGATTCCGAAGCCAGGTGAAATTTGCTGGGAAGGCCTCTCTTGAAGGAGAAGGAATGTGGGAAAATTCCTCTTTCGAAGACCTTGTCCAATACAATGATGGTTTCCGAACAGGTTTAATTGGTACAGCAGAACAGGTGGCCGATCGAATTATCGAGCTAAAGAAGATTGGCATTGATATCGTATTAACTGGCTTTTTGCATTATGAAGAAGACCTGCAAGCTTTCGGTGAAAAAGTATTGCCTTTGGTGCGAGAAAAAGAAAATCAACTAAAAGAAGCGGCTGGCATTGCGAAATCCTAATTTATGAGGAGGAATTTTTAAGTGTCAATTAATACACTTGATTCTATTCGTTATAATAAACAGTCCAAGGCTTATTATGATGAGATTCGCAGCCAGATTCGTAAAATTGCAGAAGAAGTAATACGGCCAAATGCAGAGCGAATTGATGAGGAAGGAGACTTTCCAAGGGAAAACTTGCAAGCATTAATTCGTGAAGGTTGGGGTAATGTTCTTGTACCAAAAAAATATAATGGACTTGGATTAGACCATGTTGCATTTGCAATTGCTGCTGAAGAGATTGGTAAGGCGTGCGCATCGACGGCACTTGTTTATGTAATGCATGTAGGTGCCATTCAAACCATTACCCTATATGGAAATGAAGATCAATTGGAGCGTTGGATTAAACCCATTGATAAGGGGTTAGTAGGAACATACTCTACTAGTGAAAAGGCTTCCGGTGGCCACTGGTGGTATAACTTTAGTGAAGCAAAAAGGGAAGGAGATTATTACTTTTTAAATGCGGAGAAATCCTTCACTACCAGTGCAGGACAGGCTGATTTCTACGTGTTTCAAACCCGCAGTCCAGGTGCTGAAGATGCCACAGACATTAGTTTTTTCATTGTAGACGGCAAATCCCCTGGAATTGAAGCTAAACCCTGGGAGGCATTAGGTGTACGCGGGAATCATAGTGGACCGATTATTTATGATAATGTTCAAGTTCACAAAAGGGATCTTCTTGGATTTGAGGGACAGGGTAAAGATCTATTGCTTCATGGTGTATCTCCCATTTATTTAATTGGTCTGGGTTCAGCCTGGTTAGGAGTAGCGCAAAATGCTCTTCATACAGTGATTGATTATGCCAATAGGACAATTCATCAGGATTTTAATCATCGTTTAGGTGATTATCAGGTAATTCGGCAACAATTAGCAGAGGTTAAAATATTGATTGAAAGCCTAAAACCATGGCAAAGGGAATTGGCCGAACAATTGGATATCTTACAGGATGAAGGAAAAGAGCAGGGTGTGTTAAATTTGTCGTTAACAGAATATAAGGTACATGCCTCTGAAGTTGCAAATCGGGCCACGAAAAACGCCCTGGATATTAGCGGTGGCTACGGATATAAAAAGGGGACCATTGAAAGGCTTTTCCGGGATGCCAGAGCAGGTATTGCAATGGGGCCTTCTAATAACATTGCTAGAGAGTGGGTTGGAAAAGATCTAGTAGGTCTTCCATTAGAATTGTGGATAAAAGGCGGGGAATAATATTAGAAGTACAAGGGGTTAGTAGGGAGGTCGGTTCCCTATTAACCCTTTTTTACTTAGTTTTTTTGCACATTTAACCATTGACGTTTTTTATTTATCCCCATATAATTATCTTGAATTCGAGATAATGTAAATCCCCTGGCTTCGGTCAGGGTTAAAAGCGGAATAATATCTTGAATTCGAGATAAAATAACAAAATACATCAAAAGAGGATGTGAGAGATTATGATTACCATTTATCCAGCAGAAAATAGGGCATCAGCAAACCATGGTTGGTTAAGAACCTGGCATAGTTTTTCCTTTGCTGATTATTATGACCCCAATAATACACAGTTTGGTCCATTGGTGGTTTTTAATGATGATTTAATTAATCCAGAAACAGGTTTTGGCATGCACCCACATCGGGACATGGAAATTGTATCTGTTGTCCTAAATGGCCAACTGCAACATAAAGATAGCATGGGCAATACGTCGGTTATTAAAAAAGGGGAAATCCAGCGCATGACAGCTGGAACGGGAGTGCGGCATTCTGAGTGGAATCCAACCAGTGATGAGGTAACCAATTTGCTGCAAATTTGGTTTCTACCTAATCAACAGGGTTTAACCCCATCCTATGAACAGGTTGCCTATGACCTGAAAAAAATGGGGAACAATTGGTTGCCTATCGTATCTCAGGATGAGAAACCTGAAATGGCGACCATTCATCAGGATCTCACACTTTATCTTTCTGAAATAGAGGAAGGCAAGACAATGAATTTTACGCAAAAAGAAGGGCGCCGAATCTATCTCTTTGTAATGGAAGGGGAGGTTCAGTTAAATGGAGAGCAGGTTTTGAAAAGAAGGGATGCAGCACGAATTACCGATTTACATGAGATTCAGGTCAAAGCCGAAAAAGAAGCATTTGTGATGTTGATTGATTTACCTTAAGAAAATTGATAAGGAGTGGATGGTAAATGACAAGAAATATTGAAGCTGGTGGTTTAATTTTGCGATTGGTTGTGGGGCTTACCTTCTTTATTCATGGTGTGGCTAAGTTCCAGGGTGGAATTGAGAATATTGCTGGATGGTTTGGCACATTAGGGTTGCCTGGGTTTTTAGCATACATTGTAGCTTCTATTGAATTAGTGGGTGGAATTGCTTTAATCCTTGGTTTGGGAACCCGTATCGTTTCAGCTCTTTTTATTGTGATCATGCTAGTGGCAATTTTTACAGCAAAACTAAGTTTAGGGTTTTTAGGAAATGGGCAGATGGCAGGATATGAGTTAGATATTCTTCTCATGGCAATGTCTGCTTATCTTCTTCTCAATGGAAGTACCATGTATTCTTTTGATTCACTTTTATCTAAGAAATCTCAAAATAAAGAAATTCCTATTTAATTAATTAAGTGATTAGCCACGCACAAGAATTCTTTGTGCGTGGTTTTCTTTTGTCTAAGAGGAATTTAAGTCTTTCCTATGGAAGATGTATGATTGTAAAGAAAAAATTGTAAGAATATATAACTACTTTAATCATATGTTCTTTAGTTTCTCATATATTTAATCTTGACACATATCAAATAAACATGATTAAATTCTATTAATTCATATCAGTAAAGTGTGTTTTACAGACACGGGAGGGGCAGGGCTATATGTCAGGATTAAATGGAAAAAAAGTAGTCCTTACAGGGACCAGGCGTCTTGAAGAAATCAGTTCCCTTGTGGAAAGCAGGGGAGGAATTCCTCTGATCCGTTCTACCCAGGGACAGGTTTGTCCTACTGAAAAAGAACTGGAACCCTATATTCACCGTTTAATACAAGGGGACTATGATTGGGTGGTGTTAACCACTGGGTCCGGGACAGAAACCATCCTAAAAGTGGCAGAAACATTAGGATTGGGGGAAGAGGTAAAAACCGCACTACGTAGAACGAAAATTGCTCTAAGAGGATATAAAACCCAGAATGTTGTTAAATCCCTGGGATTGGCTCCTTTAATTCGGGATGAAGATGGAACCACCACGAATTTAATTAAGACCTTAGCATCCCATCATTTAAAAGGAAAACGTATTGCCATTCAGTTATACGGTGAACCCATTCCAGAACTAAATGAATTTCTGGAAAAAGAAAAGGTTCAGTATGACGAATTATATCCATATCGTTATCTTACACCAGACCCTGGTGTTCTTGATACATTAGTGAAGGAAATCCTGGAGTGCGAAGTCCAGGGGGTAGCCTTAACCAGTGCTGTCCAAGTACGTAATCTTTTTCACCATGGACAAGAACAGGGTCTTTCTGACCAACTGGTAAAAGCCTTTAATGAACAAGTTGTTGCTGGTGTCGTAGGTAAAGTAACAGCAGAAACCTTGCAGGAAGCAGGGGTTTCTCGTATGGTTAAACCTGATCGAGAAAGAATGGGCGCTATGATCATGGCTATGGATCGTTTTTTTAAGGAGAAATCAACATATATATGATAACCATTACACGGATTCTGTTTTCTGGAGTCCGTGTTTCCTTTTCCAATAATTAGTCTTTATTACCATCACGTTTTACTGTATACTTTTAGTATAGGCATTCCCAGAATTAAAATTGAAAGGAAGAAAAGGCTCATGGGGAATTGTATCGCATAGGAGAATTAGCTGAAGCAGCGAATGTTTCTAAAAGGACCATCGATTATTATACGCAATTAGGATTGCTCCATTATGAACGGAATCAATCCAACTATCGCCATTATTCAGAAGAGGCATTACAGCGCCTTAAGTTAATCGAATTATATAAAAGGGGAAAAATGACCCTGGAAGAAATTCGAGAACGGCTAGAATGGCTTGATGAAAATCGGATTCCTGCCAAAGAGGCTTTTCAAAAAATGAATGACATATGCCTTAGGATCCATCAATTAGAAGAAAACATATTGGAATTAACTCCAATCTTGTCTAAATTAAATGAAAAACAATATCGAGTTCTCACTCAGAAAGTATCTGTACAATGTACCTCGCTCATTCATACATTGCATCAACTTCTGGGGGAGAATCAATTAATTGATAATGGGAGGTGAGTCCCTTTTTAGGGACAACTAATTGGACAGTTCGGGTATAGTGGTTTTAGAATTAATATTGGTGATTTTTCTTGTTTTTCTGAATGGTTTCTTCGTGGCAGCCGAGTTTGCGATGGTGAAAATCCGTTCGAGCCGTCTTATTCAGCTGGTTGAGGAAGGCAATGGGAAAGCGAAAATCGCACAAAAAGTTACCAATAATCTAGATTCGTACCTATCAGCTACCCAGCTAGGGATTACCTTAGCATCGTTAGGGTTAGGGTGGATAGGTGAACCGGTAATTGCTCGATTGCTTGAAAAACCCCTTACATCCATAGGGGTACCGGAAATAGCGATTCATTCTATTTCTTTCATTCTTGGTTTTGCCGTGATTACTTTCCTTCATATCGTATTAGGTGAGTTGGCGCCCAAATCCTTGGCCATTCAAAAGGCGGAAGGTACAGTCCTTAAAGTGGCTGGTCCGCTGATTGTTTTCTACAAAATCATGTTCCCCTTTATTTGGGTTCTAAACGGTACGGCTAATACCATTTTAAAATGGATGGGAATTCAGCCGGCGAAAGAAGGGGAAGTAGCCCATACAGAAGAGGAAATCCGAATTTTAGTAAACCAGAGCCATGAAAGCGGGTATATTGATAACACCGAAATGGCTTTATTTGATAATATATTTGAATTCTCTGGCCGTCTGGCAAGGGAAATTATGGTGCCCCGTATAGATATGGTCACCATTGATATTAACGATTCCAATGATAGCATCTTACAAAAAATTACCCGGGAGCAGCATACCCGTTATCCTGTTACCAAAGGGGATAAAGACCATATTATTGGTTTTGTCCACGTGAAAGATCTATATCTGCAAATCAACAACAATCGGAATACTTTTTCTGTTAAAAACATTTTGCGAGAAATTATCATGGTTTCGGAAGCCTCTGAAATTAGTGCCGTATTAAAACAGATGCAGAAGAAACGATCCCAGATTGCTGTCATTCTTGATGAATATGGCGGTACAGCAGGTTTAATTACCCTTGAAGATATCATTGAGGAAATCGTTGGGGAAATTCAAGATGAATTTGATAATGAAGAATTGCCCCCCATCCAAAAGACAAAAGAAGGCTATTCTATTGAAGGTAAGGTCCTAATTGAAGAGATTAATGATTTATTAGGTACAGAAATAGACGATGGTGTGGTAGACACCATTGGAGGCTGGATGTATTCCGTTCTGACGAAAAAGCCGGAAAAAGGCGACCTGATCAAAAAAGGAAACTTCTTATTTGTCATTGATAAAATGGATGAGAACCGGATTGAAAGAATTTCGGTGAAACAGCAACCTGAACTAAATAATGTTGAGCCCCTTCGCAATTTAGAAGAGGCCCTGTAATAAATAGGTTAACTAACCCCCTGGAATGAAGTTCCAGGGGGTTTTGTGTGTAACTTTATTTCATACTAAACGAATAAGAAGTGTAAAGGCACCACAGGGGGTGAAAAAGTGCATGATGAAAGGGAAGTAATTCGTGGATTTATCGCTGGAAATCATGGTTGTTTTGAAGAACTGATTATGAAATACAGAGGCAGTGCAACTTCCTTTGCACGAAAGTATGTACATGATCCCTTTGTCGCTGAAGATATTGTGCAAGAAAGTTTTGCACAGGTTTATGTGTACCGTCAGCGATATAAAGAAGGCTACTCCTTTAAAACCTACCTTTTCAGTATTGTGAAACATAAATGTATTGATTATATACGGAAAAACAAAGCAGTCCCCATGGATGAACTTCCGGAATCAGGAGGGGATGATTTGGAAGATGTGGTGCTTGCCCGAGAAAAAAGCAATTTGATTCGGGATAAAATGAAGCAACTGAAAAAAGAGTATCAGGTGGTGATTCACCTTGTGGATTTGGAAGGGTTTAGCTATGGGGAAACAGCCAAAATCATGGG
>CALNBV010000154.1 GCA_937874515.1 uncultured Paenibacillaceae bacterium
AATTGCCGGGAGTACAGTTCGGCCAGCACCCAGAATTTCTGGAAGATTACCTTCCATGGAGTTCAGAAGTTCAAGAAGCCTGCATATAGAGCAAAACTCAGTCTACTTGAGATTTGCTCTTTTTTCTATACACCAAGTTATTAGACGCTTACAAATATTCAGTTGGAAAATGAATGTGTAAGAATTACTTTGTATGAATCTCCCTTGGACTATGAAAAAGATGAAAATCGGGAAATTCAGATGAGTTTCCGAAAAGAAACAGGAATTGATTTATTAGCGCATGGTTTGGAAAAAGAAGTAACTATTTTGAAAGATGAAGATCTTTCTATAGAAATATTTAGTGGAAGCTTTCCACATGGTGGAATAAAATTAATCAAATATTACTTTGGGAACTCAAAAAATTTAACATTAAAATCCCTTGCTAGTGAGGTAAGAATTGTTGAACTAGATATGAATGGGAATGAACTTTGGTCAGAGGTCTGCAGGATTAATAAATAAGTAGAATGATATTGGAACTCTCAGGGTTCCTTTTTTATTTGCTGAGGAGTTAATTGAGAGTAAATTATTAACAGTAAATGGTTGAATAATCATTTATTATTACATAGAATTAGAATAAATGACAAAATAATAGAAAAAAAGACAAAGGAGGAAGTGCAAATGATCCACCGGTTCCGCAATAACCGGGGTTCTAGTTCCGTTGAATTTATAGCTATACTGCCTTTTTTTATTCTATTAGGATTAGTAGTTTGGCAGTTTGCGGTGATTGGGTATGCCATTCTGAATACACAGGCGGCAGCTAGAGATGGAATAAGAGTTGCCTCTACGGTATGGCAAACGGATCCTGCTAGACAGGCTGCAAAAAAGAGTTTTGGGCAATCTACATCCTATTATTCTTTAACAAAGGTTGATGTAGAAATAGATAAGGTGAATTCAGAAGCCACTTTAACGGTACATAGTTCAATTTATCCCGTTTTAATTCCCAAAGCGTTCCGTTCATCTGATGTGGCGTTTCCTTTTCAATGGAAAGTAACAGCCCCTTTATATCAATAATAAGTTTTAAAATAATACATTTTGAAAGAAAGTGAGGACATCTAGATTGCTAGAATTAAAACGCAAATCCATTCTTTTTCTCTCTCTTGCCATTGTAATGGCTATTTTGGCCGGGTTGCTTTTTTCCAATCAGGTAGCTGTTTTGCAAGAGAGAATGGGGGTAATGTCCCAAACCTACGTCGCTAAATATGATATTGAGCCTCGGATACCCTTAAAGCTATCCGATTTTGAGGTAAAAGAGATCCCCTTACAATATGCCCCTGAATCCGTTGTGTTAGAACCAAAAGTAATACAAGGGTCAGTTAGCCTTCTTCCATTAAAGAAGGGTGATGTATTGGCGAAAAATATGTTGAAGCCCATGGATGGACAGGCCAACAGCTCAACGAGCCGTCTGGTAAGAGTAATGGCCAATGACAAGGTGCAATTTGATTCTGTTCTTGAATCTATGGATCGGGTGGATATTATTGTTTCCCGTCAGGTAGGTAATCAAAGGCAAACCATATTATTTAAACGTGATGTTTTGGTTCTTACGGTTTATCAGAGTGGAGATAAACAGAAAAGCCAGTTGGAAGGGATTGGTGTTGAAGTATCCATTGAGGATGCAGTAGCCCTTACAGATGTGTTGAATTATAGTGACCGAGTTCGCATCCTGAAGGCTAATAATACGCGAGTGAAATAAAGGCATCATTTGATGAACCGGAAAGGATGGAATCTGAATGAATAACCAAGAAATGCGGGAATGGAGTTTACTTCTAATTACTGATTCTGCAGAAATCCGTTCTAGAATGGAAGACCATTTAGCAGGCTTACCCATTTCCCTGGACATAATTACGCAGGAAGAAGCAGGGGCTGGAGTCTTTCGCTTTAGTCCGGATTTAGTATTATTACACGAGCCCAGCCATGGGGCATCTCCAGAAACCGTTAGTTTTATATTGTCTGAATCTCCAGGGAGTCTAGTGATTTTCCTTGCTGAGTCCCGGGATTTCAGTATGATGCGGGAAGTCCAACGGGCTGGGGTTATGGATATCATCATGATCCCTGATGAGGAAGTGATGTTGGGGGATGTGGTGCGCCGGGCCCTCCGATTAAAGCAGGAAATGGTGTCTGCCAGTGCAGCTGCACGCTTCTTTCCAGGCACTACAACCAAAGGAAAAGGCCAGGTTGTTGCTTTTTATAGTGGAAAAGGGGGAGTAGGGAAATCCCTAATTTCTGGTACCTTAGCCCATACTCTACAATTGGATTACCCTTATAATGTTTTGCTGGTGGATTTAAACCTGCAAAATGGAGGAATATCTCCTTTATTCGGGTTGAAAGAGAATCGTTCCATTTATGATTTAATTCCTGTTATGGGAGAATTAAATGAAACCCATCTACGGAATGTTGTGGCTCGAGAAAACGTATCACAAATGGATGTGCTTGTAAGTCCTTCTGATGCAGAAAAGGGGGAGTATGTAACGGCAGATCATATTCAGCGACTCTTAAGGGTAGCGAGAAGATACTATGATTATGTCGTGGTGGATCTTCCCACGGGCATGGATGAGAAAAACCAGATGGCATTAATGGAAGCAGACCGAATTTATTATATTTCTACTTTAGATATTCCTTCTTTAATGGTGCTGCGTCAGAGCCTGGATCTTTTCCGGCGGTTGAATATGGACACTAGCCCCGAACATTTAAGCGTAGTATTTAATCAAATTCACGATAGAAATGAAATTATTGTAAATGATTTGAAAAAGATGGAGGAAATCAATTACTTTATGACCTTGCCATCTGATTGGAAAAATATCCAGAATAAATTAAATCTTACTGAACCCATACGCAAACAACCACAGGAGAAGAAAATATCTCCTTTTGCTAAAAGCATTCGCCAATTGGCACATGCCCTCATATCAGGTACTGGAGTACAGGAAGAGGAAAAGAATGAAGGCACATTCTTGAAGAAACTTAATCCTTTTGCACAGAAAAATCATACGAAGAAAGTTTTATAGGGGGAAGAGGTATGCCACTTTTCAGTAAAAATCAAACCCAGGCGCCCATCCATTCCTATTTAGAAGAAGATCGAAATGAATACCTGGAAACCTTAGGCAGCCATTATAAAAACCGTCTTCTCGGGGAAGCGGACATTCAATCCATTACTCGTTTGCCAGCTGAAGAAATGCGCAGGGCAGTAGAACGGATCCTGGCTCAATTTATGAGTGAAGAACGACTTGTCCTTCCCCGCAGAGACCGGGACTTTTTGGTATCTAGGATTCTCAATGAGTCCGTTGGTCTGGGGCCTTTGGAAGGGCTTTTGAAGGATGATGGAATTACGGAAATCCTAATCAATGGATATGATCGGGTATTTGTTGAAAAGAAAGGAAAGTTGGAGCAAGTTCCTGTTCGCTTTAAAAATGAAGAACACTTGCGGCAAATCATCGAACGGATTGTCGCTCCTATTGGACGAAGAATTGATGAAAGTTCACCTATGGTAGATGCACGCTTGCCTGATGGAAGCCGGGTGAATGCAGTCATTGCCCCTGTTAGCCTTTTTGGGTCAACGGTTTCTATTCGCCGTTTTTCCAAAAATCCATATACCATGGAGAATTTAATGGGGTTTGGGGCCTTTTCACCTGCGATTTCCCGCTTTTTGCAAAACATTGTGAGAGCAAGATTAAATGTTTTGATTTCCGGGGGGACAGGGAGTGGTAAATCTACCCTTCTTAATGCTATGGCTGCTGCAATTCCTCAAGGGGAACGGGTCATTACCATTGAGGATATGGCTGAATTGCGCCTGAATCGAAAACATGTTGTAGGGTTAGAAGCTCGTCCTGCCAATGTAGAGGGAACAGGAAGAATTGATATCCGGGAGTTAGTTCGCAATGCTTTACGGATGCGTCCAGACCGCATCGTTGTGGGGGAAGTTCGCAGTGGAGAAGCCTTCGATATGTTGCAGGCCATGAACACAGGCCATGAAGGATCTTTAACCACTCTTCATGCCAATTCTGTGGCAGATGCCATTCGTCGTTTAGAGTCCATGGTGATTATGTCCGGGACAGGACTGGGGTCAGAGGTAATTCGAGATTATATTTATTCCGCTTTAGATTATATCGTCCAAATCGGCCGTTTAGAGGATGGAAGCCGTAAAGTGTTGTCCATTTCCGAAGTACAAAAAGGCAAAGACGGCAGCCTGGAAAAGATAGAAGAAATCTTTCGTTTTGACCGGCAAGGGATTGATGAAAATCATCATGTACTGGGGAACTTTATCTCAACAGGTGTTTATCCAAGAAGTTTAGAACGATTTCAAGTGTATGGAATTCAGCAGGATTTCTCTGACTTTGAACCGGATTTTGCTTGCAATGAGAAGGCGATGGACAGGAAGCAGGTGTACAAGCCATGATGACTTACTTCCTCGTCGCTTTCATGGGTGCCATTCTTCTACAAATCGGTGTGTATTATCTTATTCAATATCGAGTGAGCAAAGGCAAGATTAAGAAAAATATTAAACCATTATTTATGGCGAAAAAGCGTAAAAGTTTTCTGGGAAAACTGGGTGATCGGTTTGATCGGTCTGAGCGGGGAAAAGTCATTTCCCAAAAGTTATTAGAAATGAATTTGACCCTTAAACCTTCAGAATATATGGCTTTTCGGGTGGTTTTTTATATGGCTGCCTGGCTTATTGTATCGAAAATGCTTGGTGTTTCCTCTTTAATCGGGTTAGTGTTAGGGATTGGATTGGTTGAAGCTGGAATCTGGCTTTTTTATCGTCAACGGAAAGCTAAATATTTACTTCAAGTAGAGGAACAGCTACCAGAAGTATGCCGTATGTTAGGCAACACAGTCCGTGCTGGGTTTTCCATTCAGCAGGGGTTACAGCATGTGGCTCGTGTTTTGGATTATCCCTTAGGTCTCCATTTCCGCAATCTTGTAAACGAACTCGCTTTAGGGGTGGAATTGAGTGAAGGGTTTAAGCACTTATTGGAACGCCTTCCTAGCAGGGAACTTCGTTTCTTTACTTCAACGATCTTGTTACAAAAGGAATCTGGCGGAAATTTGTTTCAGGTCATGGACCAAATGGCGGACACATTAAAGCAGCGGATTTTGGTGCAAAAATCCATTGAAACGGCAACCGCAGAAGGACGGTTTACAGCCTTTCTTTTGCCTCTTCTCGGTTTGTTTATTGTGTTTATTTTTAGCCAGTCCATGGATTTAGGGAGACTTTTGTTAAATCCAATCGGGTTATTATTGTTGGGTGTATTTATTGTAGGACAGATTATCGGCTTTCTTCTGGTTCGAAGAATTAGTAATATTCGTGTTTAGGGGGTGAAGAGATGACGGAAATAACCATCATGATTTATGGAGCGCTGGCCCTTTTTTTAGTTTTTGCTTTTTATTATTATCGCTTTACGATACATCGAAGCAAACTCCGAGATAAAATCACAGCCATTTTTTCCAGAGAACAAATGATCAAAAAGGTTAGCTGGCAAGAGAAATGGGTGAAAAAGCTGGTCAGTTGGTCGAAGGATTTGGCCCCATTGGGGAGTAAACTGACCTTTTTTAGTAAAACCAATGACATTGAAAAGAATCTAACCCGTGCTGGCCGGCCTTTTCGCCTTCAGGCAATGGATCTTCATGGGTTAAAAATGCTGTCAGCCATCCTTGGTTTGATTAGCGGGATGCTCATGATGATTCCTCTTTTTTTTCTGGGGATGGCTGCTCCACTTTTATTTTTACTGCTGGGCTTTTTCATCCCTCTTTTGCTATTAAAACAGCTGGGAGACCTGCGGCAAATGGCGATTTCTCAGGAACTTCCCGACTTTTTTGATACCATTTCCATCACCCTTTCTGCTGGCCTTAGCCTGGAAACCGCCTTGCAAAGATATGTGAAAGCAACAGAAGGTGCTTTAAGCGACGAGCTGAGTGTATTTAATGATGAAGTGAAATTAGGGGTTCCACGGGAAGAAGCTCTCATGAATCTGGCGAAGCGAACCCAGAACCCGGACGTCGAGAATCTTGCCAATGATTTAATCCAGGCCATTCGCCTTGGGGTACCTTTTGCGAAAACATTTCGCCTTCAGGCAGAAGGAATGCGCAAAATTCGAGAAGAACGGGCGAAGGATCAGGCACGAAAGGCTGGTCCTAAACTTGCACTGGTCACCACGCTGGTGTTTACCCCTTCTATTATGATTTTTATTATTGGTATGCTTATTTTGAATTTTATGAGCGGGAAGGGATTTTAGATGAGGAATCTGTTAAATGAAAAGGGGAATTATACTGTGGCTTTCCTCGTCTATTTCGCCCTCTTTCTTTTTGCATTGGTCTTGATTTTAAACCTGAGTAAGGTATGGTACGCTCATTCCCACTCTCAAACTTCTGCAGATGCTGCCAGTATAGCAGCAACACAAAAAGTGAATGAAATCATCCGCCAAAATTCTGACTTACTCACTTTAATTGATATAAAAATCCAGGAAGAAGTGGAAAAGTTCCTTTCAGAGCATCCCGGGATGGATCCTGAGGAAGCCAGAAGAGAAGTCGTGGATGGCATGGTTAAGGATGAAAGCCAACAAGATTCTCTATATTTTGCCGACTATGAAGAAATTCCTGTGCCTACCCTTCTTCAGTTAGCCTATGATTTTAACAATACAATCATTGGGCAGAAAGTGTGGTTCATTCTTTCCGCTCATAAAGAGGAATTGGCAGCTTATGTCCAGGAGTATTTGAAGAAGAATGGCTCCTATGAAAATAGCGATCAAATCGCCCATGGACGGATTGAGATGCCCTATACGTCGAAAGGGCGAATTCGTGTGATTGCTCAGACTGAATTAAATCCTGTATGGATTTCCGGATTGCCATTGCCTGATTTTAATCGGGTGGAAGGAGAAGGGGTAGGCCCTAAACTTGTCTATCTGGAAAAAATGCCACCTATTATTATTGAATTTTAAGGAAAGAAGAGGCAAGAGAAAATGACATGGATTTATGAATGGGCCTGGTGGATTGCAGGAATGATCCTGCTGGTCGCGGTCTTCACCGATGTGAAAAAACGGATTATTCCCGATTGGTTGTTAGGAATAGGCGGGATTGTTTTTCTCCTATTGCATCTGTTTCATCCTCAGCAGCTGGGGATGTACCTCTTGTCTGCTGTTGCTTTCTTTCTAGGTTTATGGCTACTCGCTATTCTCTCAAAAGGTGGGGTTGGCGGTGGTGATATAAAATTATTTTCCCTCCTTGGCCTGGCACTGGGATGGGAACCTACCTTATGGATCTTTATTTTTTCCCATTTCATTGGTGGGGGATGGGTCCTCCTCCTTTATGTATATAGGAAATTAGGAAAAAAGCACTCTTTGGAAAAAGGGGATTCCCTTCCCTTTGCCCCTTTTATTTTAGCAGGGTTTATCATTACATACTTGTTCTATGTCTAATAAAAGGAGGCGATAAAATGAAGAAAAAGATGACTATTTTTACTTTTTTACTTGCTTTATTGTTACAGGTCGGCCTATTTTCTGCTCAAGCGGAAGTATCCCTGCCTAATCCAAGTTTGCCAAACCCGTCTTTACCTAATCCAAGCCTACCCAACACATCCTTGCCCAATCCATCTCTCTCCGATTCAAATTTATCCAACTCATCTCTTCCTGGTACTGATGTTGAATCGTCAGAAGGTGGAGGCAATGAGGATGGTACTTCTAAGGGTGAAGATAAAGGATGGATTGATAGTCTTACGGATTTTGCTCAATCTGTAGGAGACAAGCTAGATGGTTTTACCCAAAATACCATTGAAACATTAGGGGATATAGGAAGTTCCATTCTTGACGGTTTAGCGGAGGCAGGTCAATGGATTGCAGACAATTGGGAGTTAACTGCCGCAGTTGTTGCAGGGGTTGGTTTGACCATAGCAGGAATTTTCGTTGCACCTCTCCTTCCTTTTGGATTAGCCATTTTAGCAGGAATAGCGATCT
>CALNBV010000155.1 GCA_937874515.1 uncultured Paenibacillaceae bacterium
TATCTACACTCCAGGAGATAAGGATTTCTCCTGTGGCAGAGGATGCCGCCAGGGAATTGCCATCTACAGCGCCATAGGGAGGACGAAAATAGTAAATGGGTGAGCCGGTCATTTTCGAAACGTAATCAGTACTTTCCTTAATGAGACGCATTTGTTCTTGTTGGCTCCTATTGCGCATCATCGTATGTTGCATAGTATGAGTACCTATTACATGGCCTTCCCTTACCAAATCCTGTGCTAAATTTTTATCATGCAGGTTTTGCCCTACCCAAAAGAATGTTCCCTTGATCTTATATTGATCTAACACATTCAAAATTTGTCGGGTGAATTCATTGGGACCGTCATCAAAGGTAAGATAAACCACTTTTTTATTACCTGGAATTGTATTAACCATTTGACCGACGGGGAGAGCAATGGGAGTATTGTTTAAATTTGGCGAAGGATTATTAATGGTCTCGTGGACGCCGTTGGATGGTGCTGGTGGCAAAAGCACTTCTTTGGGTGCAAGTGCTACTGGATTTACCTGTTCATTGGTTCCCATCTTTAATGAAGGATGTTCCATGTAATATTGGGTAACAAAAACATCCAATTGCATAAAGACGGCAATACATAATAAGGCAAGCCAGAAACGATTCTTTCGCTTACTATAGAATTGTTTTGTTAATTCCAAGCCCAGTCCCTTCCTTCCACATAAATTAAGATACTCTACTTACATGAAATCGTAAAGTAGAAAAATAGAAAATCATGCTGTTAATATGATTAATTTGTTACAGATTACTAGTTGAGTTCGCAATTCATGTCCCATATTATTATACATTCGTAAGTAACGGATAATTCTACAATATATTGCAGAAAAGAGGATAATTCCACATTGGAATCCCCATCTCTTTATGTGAAAAAATTGTAATTTAAGTTAAAATATAATTATGGAATACATAGTATACTAAAGAAATACCAGTGCCTGGGGAGTTTAGATTACCAGGCAATCATTGAAACAATGAATAAAAGGAATGAGGATTAAGATGATTCAAAAACCCAGGGTACTTGTAGTAGATGATGATGAAGATATTTGTTTTTTACTCTCCACGGTAGTGGATACCAGAATTGCAGATGTCTTTACTGCCCATTCAGGAGAAGAAGCATTAGAACTTTTTCGGAAGTTGGCTCCACAACTCATTTTATTAGATATTCAACTTCCTCATATAAGTGGTATTGAAGTTTTACAAACCATTAAAAAGGAAAGACCGGAATGCCAGGTCATTATGGTTACGGCCTTCGCAACAATTGATACAGCGATTAAGGCTATGAAACTAGGTTCTCTTGATTATGTATGTAAGCCCTTTAAATTGCCAGAGTTGCGGGTTACTGTAAAAAATGCCCTGGATTATGCATTACAAAAGGAATCTACATGTACCCTTGAGGAAGTAGAAAAAAATCATATCATTAAAGTTTTAAATGAAGTAGAAGGCAATCGGAGAGAGGCTGCGGAAAAACTGGATATTTCTTTGCGGACTCTTTATTACAAAATTAAACAATATGATATACAGGGTTAAACATGAAAAAGCTTTCAGTAATTTTCCTTTTATTTTTTCTGCTTTCCTGTTCTCACATAAATCTTAAACCTCAGAAAGATGAATCCTTTAAGGTAGGTTTATTGCTTGAAGGTTCAGCATTTGATCAGGGATGGAATAGCCAGGCATATTCTTCTTTGATCCTGATGGAAAAGGAAATGAATGCAACGATAAAATATGTGGAGAATCTAAATACGGAAAGTAAGATCTATCAAGAAACTGAGACACTGGCTAAAGAAGGATATGATTTAATTTATGGGAACGGAAGAGCCTTTGAAGCGTCCTTCAATAAAGTCGCACCTTCGTATTTACAAAGCCATTTTGTATTTTTTAATGGAAAACCTAAAGGGAAAAATGTTACATCCATTAATTTTGTCCCAGAATCCATCGGTTATTTCTCCGGGTTCACAGCAGGATTAATGACAAAAAAGCATAGTATTGGATTGATTCCTGCCCTGGATTCAATGAAGGAAATTCCTGCCTTTATTGTGGGTGCAAAAGAACAAAATGCAAGCAACAAGGTAATTGTGAAGGTTGTGGGTGATTGGGGGAATAAAGAAAAAGCACAGCAATATGCCCGAGAACTAATCAAGGATGGTGTCGATATCCTTGTACCCATGGGAGATGCATATTGCATTGATGTAATCATGGAAGCTAAAAAACATAACGATGTATATGTTATTGGATTTGTTTCAGATCAATCCTATATATCTAAAAGTACCGTAATTACAAGCACACAGCAGGATTTACGTAAAATATATATCAATACGGCAGAACAATTTAAAAGCAATTCTCTTGCTAGCGGTGTTCTAAAGGTTGATTTTAAAGAAGGGGCTCAGAGCCTCTCATCTTTCGGAATAATGGTAACACCTGATATTAAAAAGAAAATCGAAACTAGATTACTGAATTATATCCATGGCAAGGAACCTTTACCAGATGAAGTTTTTGGAGAATGGACAAATGATACTAAAAAATAGGTGGAAACAGCTTCCCCTGCGTTGGAAACTGTTAAGCGGATTATTGGCAATCGTCTTTTTTGCAGCAATTAGCATGATTATTTTAAATGGCCAGATGCTTCATGTAGTAAGGAATCATGAACAGATTGTTAACAATTATGTTCCGAAATTGTCTAATCAATTAGCTGTAAAAAATAAAATCCTTGAACAAATGAATGAAGTGCTCCTATTCTTAACAACGGGGGATGAAGTTTATAAAAGAAACTTTTTTCAATCTATTGAAGAGGCGAAGAAATTAAACCAACAAATGCTTAATCATGGATTTTCTGCAGAAAAACCCATGATTGAACAAATTATTTTTCATACAAAGAACTGGGAGTATTATTTGAAAGATAAAGTTCTTCCTGTTTATGACTATGGAAATAATCAAGAAGCAATTGCACTTTTTAAAAATGAAGCAGTTCCTATTGCCCTCGAGTTAATCAATGAAGTGGATACGTTAACTGAAAAAGGGGATTCTGAAATTACACTGATTAACCATAGAATATTAGACCATGCCTGGTCATCTGTAAGCGTTGGGTTTATCATCATTGGTGTAACCATTCTTTTTACCATCTTGTTTTCTTTTTATGTATCCCGGAATATGAGCAACCCCATTGTTGAACAATTAAAAACAGCAAATCGGAAACTAAAAGAGGAGACAGAACGGGCCAAAGAATCTACTCAATTAAAATCCCAATTTCTAGCTAATATCTCTCATGAATTACGAACTCCTTTAACAGCGATTATAGGGTATGCGGAATTAATGCAAACTGTTAGGAAGGATTATACCCGGCAAATCGTTATTTCTGCAGAACATTTATTATCCATGATAAACGATATTTTAGATTTATCAAAAATCGAAGCGGGGAAGTATGAGCTTGAAGTTGAGGTTTTTGATTTAAGGGATGCGGTTTTTTCATCTGTCCAACTCCTCCGAAAACGGGCTGAACAACGTGGAATTCAAATTAAGTATCAATTAATGGAAAAGCCCTTTCTTATGGAGGGGGATGAAAAAAGAATTCGTCAGGTAATCATTAATCTCCTTAATAATGCCATCAAATTCAGCCATGTTGGCGGAACGGTTACTATTTCTCTCTGGGATGTCTATCATTATTTGTTTTTTAGTATTAAAGATGAGGGAATTGGCATTGAAGAGGTGAAGTTGGACAAAATATTTGAACCCTTTTATCAAAATGATGGGGGGTTGGGAAGAAAATATGATGGTACAGGGTTAGGGTTACCCTTGTCAAAACAATTTGTTGAACTGCATCATGGTACCGTTTGTGTAAAAAGTGAATCAGGGAAGGGAAGCACCTTCACTGTGAAATTACCTGTGAAACATTGTGCAAAAAAATCAGATGCCACAGGGGAAACAGAGCAAGTGATTTTAGTGTATACAGATGAATGCAAGCCAATCCTTGCCGAAATTGTGGACAGGGTCCATAAAAAGGGATTGGAAATATATAAATTTATTTCTGTGAAGGAATTAGAAGGAATTCATGGGAAAAATATAGTATTGCTATTTGCAGGGGAAACGAAAAACGAACAGTATTTACATTTGTTAAAAGAAATGAATAATACGTGGTTTCATGGGAAAATTATTGCCTATATTCATCAACCTCTCAATGTTATGGAAAAGGAGGAATTATTGGGTATCGTTGATGAAGTAATAACAGGTAAGGAGTCCATATGAAAAAAAAGATTCTTTTAGTGGAGGACAATACTTCTAACCAGGAACTATTTATTGAAATTCTAAAAACAAGCAAAAAATATGAGTTATTCGTTGTTGATAATGGATTAAAAGCCTTAGAACTCCTGGAGACCTTTAAACCTGATCTTATTTTAATGGATATTCATATGCCAAATCTGGACGGGTTAGCTGTTACTCGTACCATTAAGTCTATGCCGTCCATTGCAGCGATTCCCATTGTCGCTTTATCCGCTTTAGCCATGAAAAAGGATATTCAAGCTGCAATGGAAGCGGGGTGTATTGGTTACATAACTAAGCCCGTTCGCATTAAGCATTTCCTCGAACAATTAGATAAATATACGGAGGAAGGTCACAGATAATGAAAATGAGAGTGTTTAACATGTATTCATATTTGTTGTTGATTACCATTCTGCCTGTTGCAGGATGGTTTCTTTATATTATTGTTAAATATCCCAATGAGGGGAAAAGTGGAATATGGTTTTTTGTTTTAATTATCCTTTTTCAGGTACTAACTGGCAGAACAATATCTCAGAAAATCACAGAAAAAAATAGAAAATTAGAAGAAAGCAATCGGCATTTAAATGAAATTGATCGCCTTAAAACAGAATTTCTCGCAAACGTTTCCCATGAATTAAGAACCCCATTAACGGTTATTATGGGTTACTCTGAGTTGTTATTGGAACAATACGATGAAAAATCAGAAGGAAGTACCCAAAGAAAATTTTTAAAAACCATTTATCAAAAATCTGAGGATCTACTTAGCCTAATTACCGATCTTATTGAATTATCCCGTATTGAATCAGGAAGGGTACAAATGAATGTGGAAACTTTATATTTGGAAGGAATTTTGTACGAAACAACAGATGATTTTTCTCAAGAAGCAATGAAAAAGAAACAATCACTACTTACTGATATTAAAGGGACACCACTCATAATAAAGGGAGACCGTGGGAAGGTAAAACAAATTATTCGAAACTTGATAGAAAACGCCATCAAATATTCTCCTGAAGGGGGGGGAATTATTGTCCGTGGTTACGGCAAAAATGGGCGGGTTTTTATCGAAGTTGAGGATAATGGCATCGGCATTGCCCGGGAAAATTTCGATCAAATTTATCAACCATTTAAACAAATTAACGGAATATATCATAAAAAAAATGAAGGGTTTGGTTTAGGTTTAACAATCACAAAAAATTTACTTAAATACCATAATGGAACCATTGAATTACATAGTGTCCCTGGGGAAGGATGTAAATTTACCATTTCTTTTCCATGTCATAATTATGAAGAGGAGTGAATAGTATAAGGTAAAAATAAGTGGGTGATGAATGTAAGTGGTCAGATTATCTCCAGAACAAATTGTTTATAATTTATCAAAAATCCCGGGTTGGGTCCTATTGCAGGGGGAGCGATTGATTGAAAGAACCTTGACTTTTGCGGATTTTAAAAACGCCATTTCGTTTATCAACCAGGTCAGTGAATTTGCAGAATTGGCAAATCACCATCCAGAAATGATTATAAATTATAATAAAGTGACATTAAGATTAACTACAAATGATGTAAATGGCCTTACAGGCCGTGATTTTGCCCTTGCACAACGAATAAATAAACTATATCCACCCTATGAGAAAAAAAGGTAGCAACCTTTCGGTTGCTACCTTTTTTCTCATTATTTAAAGTTGCGGCGAGGGTCATCTGCGCCATATTCACCACTGTATTTTTTCTCAATTTGCTTTTGAATATCTGCTAAACCAGTTCCAGACTTGGCTAGATTAGAGGCATCTCTGCCAATAGCTAATAACTCACCACTTTTGAGTGCGTGGTTATTCCAGACCAGAGTTCCATCAGCATTCTCTTTATAAAAGAAGGTTTCGAATACATTTTTATAAGGGCCTTCTTCGTAGGTTGGGATTTCTTTTAAAACATCTTCATATTCATATAATTTTTTATAAGTATCCCTCGTATCTTTATCAGAACGGGTTAAAAAGGTGGGGATTTCCCGAAGGCTTTCTGTCGTTTCCTGGATATCTCCGTTTAATCTTTGCTGATTGGGTGAACATGCGGATAAGATGAAAAATGTAAGAGTAAAAATGATTAGTGCGGCTTTTTTTAGCATTTGTTATCTGACACTCCTTACCATAATTCGTACATAATTTATAATTTGTAACATAGATAAAAAATAATAAGGCAGGCATTCATGAAAGGAATGATGATACGCTATGTGGTTGCGTAATATCATCTGGTTTATTCTTTTGACTGGAATTATCATTTTCAGCATACTTCTCTTTATTCTTATGACAAATCCTGTGTCTGCACCTAATTATACACCATCAACAACAACTACGAACACCCCAGAGAAGCAAACAAGTGCACCTAAAGAACAAACTGTAACACATCAACCTCAAAAAAGCACTGGAGGGTGGTTTTCTTTCGGCTATTATATGGGATATCTCCCCCTGGTATTATGGATTGTTCCTATTCTTCCCCTATTTCAATCCCAACGCTCATCTTCTTTTTATATGAAAGGAGTTCTTCTTTTTTTCGCCATTGCTTCAATTCATGGGGGAATCTTACTGCGGCAGGGTACATCTAATTCAAGCATAATTACAGGTACACTGCTCTATTTTTTGTTTTTTCTCTTTTATTTGCACTTGTTATCTTTCTTTTCTACATCCCGTAAGATCCATTGGAAAAAGTTGTGGATTCCCATTGGAATTATCGCCTTTTTTATTGTTATTCATTTATTGTTTTAGATCTTTTTTGCTGACTTTTCCTGTTGCGTTTTTGGGCAGTTCAGGCAAAAATTCAATAATACGAGGAAGTTTATAACTTGCCAATTTCGTTTTCAAAAATGATTGAATCTCTTTGTTGCTTATGGTCTCTCCATTTTTCAAAACAATAAAGGCTTTGACAATTTCCCCTCTCGTTTCGTCAGGATAACCAATAACTGCAGCTTCTAATATAGCAGGATGCTGATACAATACTTCTTCTATTTCTCTAGGATATACATTCAGTCCACGGGTAATAATCATGTCCTTTTTTCGGTCAACGATAAATAAGTAACCCTCATGGTCAAGATACCCTAAATCCCCAGTATAAAGCCAATCGTTGATAATGGTTTTATTTGTTTCATCCAACATGTTAAGGTATCCAAGCATTACATTAGGGCCTTTTACCAGAATTTCACCCACATCTCCTTGAGGCAATAGGTTTCCATCTTCTCCCTGTATTTTTACTTCCACATTTAATAATGGTAACCCAACAGAACCAGGTTTCTTTTCACCTAACACAGGATTGAAACAAACCACAGGTGAAGCTTCTGTTAGTCCATATCCTTCCATCAGGGGAATTTTATAATGATGGTTAATTAAGGTTAAGATTTCCACAGGAAGGGGAGATCCTCCTGAAACGGCAAGACGCAAGGAAGGGAATGAGGCTTTTCCCTCTTTTAAAGCCTGGGCTAAAACGATAAACATGGCTGGAACACCGCAAAAAACGGATATGTTGTGCTCCATAATGGAACGAATGATTTCTTTTGGATAAAACATTTCATGTATTACCACGGAAGAACCAGTATACAAAGGCAATAGGACTGAGGTCGTAAACCCAAAGGTATGAAACATGGGAAGAACACATACGAAGACATCTTTTCCTACAGGTTTTAAAGCATCTGTACAGGAAATAGTATTCTCTATGAGATTATAATGGCTTAAAATCGCCCCTTTAGGTTTTCCTGTGGTGCCGGAAGTATATAGAATGGCAGCTTGACTATGAGGGTCAATTTCCACCGGGAGAGCAGGTGGCATACTGTTCACTTTTTCATTTGTCTTTTCATTTAAAACAATCACATCTTTTAATCCTAACAGTGCTTTTAAATGACCAGGTTCAATTCCTAACTTTTGTAGAATTTTTTCATGAATGACAAGAAATTGGGATTGAGAGTCTTTTAAAATATAGGTGATTTCTTCCATGGTAAGTGTTAAATTAATAGGCACAACGGTTGCTCCAGATTTAACAATAGAAAAATAGCTATAAATAAATTCAGGGGTATTAAAACAACTTAAAGCAACACGATCTCCGTTTTCAACGCCGGTTTCAGATAATAAGGACATGTAACGCCTAATCCAAAGATCCATTTCTTCATATGTTACTCTTTGATTGTGGTAGATCAGGGCAGGATCTTCTTTATTGGCATTGCTTAGATAAAAATTACCTAAATGTAATGGATTCATGAATTTTTTTTAACCTCCTTTGTCAATATTACTATACATTTGTCTTGTTAAAGGGTAAAGGGATTCATTACAATAGGAATAAGAAAAAATCACTGTTGGGGGTGAATATATTGGAAAAAGTTTCACTGCTAGAATCCTTCTTTTCACTTAGAGAAAAGGAACTCCGTCTAATTTTAGCTGTTCTTGAAAAAGTAAACGGGTTAGATTTACTATCTGAACGCTTTTCTAATACATTAGAAAAAGAAATGGCGGATACTGTTAACCTGTCCTATAATGAATGCACCTTGAAAATTTTCCAACGGTTAAATGGGGTTGTCGGAGTTGATCGCCTCCAATATCAGTCACGGCAGGAATTAGAAACAAATATGTCCTTTATTATCGAACAAGGCGTACAACTTCTTCAAAAGAATGAAAAAGGATTCCAAGGAAATCAGTTTCTAGACCTTCTCATTTATGAAGGAGAAAAAGTATTTGGCGATGTAGAAGTTGCACAGGAAGAATTTAAAATCCAGGAATTAATACTCCGGATTATCGATAAAAGCGATTTAATGTTAACCTCCTTTTCCGGCAACAAATTACGGGAAAAAATAATCCCTTTTCTTTTATACTATATTTTTAAAATGGGTGTAGGGGAAGAGCAGGACGTTGTTGAGGAGAGAATTGCTTCCTTTATCAGTTATTGGAAAGAGAAAAAAGGGCGGTTTTCCTACTACCATAATAAATGTGAAGAGATTAATTACTCCATCGAATTAGAAAAACGTTTGTTAGATCAAAAGAAATCCCATTTCAATAACTTAGAGCAGCAATTAGAAGAAATGGAAAAGGAAAATGATAAAATTAAGAAAGTAATCCGTCACAGAATTCCCCATGATAGCAGGAAATTAGAGGGATTGTTAGAGGGGAAAGCAAGGGTGATTGCGGAAAAAATAGCAGTATTAGAAGATGAACAACGGTTATCTTCTGAGAAATCTCCTGAGAAAAAAGGCATCTTACATACTCTCTGGAACCGGATTGATCAAGGGTTAACAGGAATCCAGTTGGAAAAAGAAATTAAAAAATTATCCAATCAACTCCTTGAAGAGATGTTGAATGTGAAAAAGGACCTTCTTCGCTTTCCTGTTTTTTATGTAGATCGGATTAAAATGATTTTAGAGAATGAACGGAAAATCCAGGAGAATCGTAGATGGCGTTTTCAATTAGAAGAAGAAATGGATGCCCATGAAGAAGTGATTCAACATCACAAACATGATCAGAAAAAATTAGAGAAAGAAATGAACAGTGTAGAAAAAGAATATTTATTAACCCGGAGCTAAGGAACTTCCTTAGCTTCTTTTTTTCATTAACGCTGGCATAAAATCACAAGGGACAAGAATATAATCTATAAACGGGACAAAGGGGTGTGGATGAATTGAAACGAAAGATCGCCATGAATATTTTGCTGGCGGGGCTTATTCTAGCCGCACTTTATTTAGGCTTTATTAAATACCAGGATTATCAAAGCCAGAAATATTTAAATGATTTTCGTGTATTGAAAGGGGAACAAACCGTAGAAAAAATACTTAGTTTATATAAAGAAATAATTGAATACCAGGCAACATACAAGTTAACGCCAAAAAATAGCGATCATTTAGTTTATGAATTACTAAAATCAGGGAAGCAGTTAAAAGAAATTGAAGAAAAGATGAGGACAAAGCACCCCAATGAATACATTGATTTTTCTTATATTTATCAAGACTTATATTTAGTTGTGAAACAGATTCAAGATAAGGCCAATGAGGCCAAATTAGCTGCCATGGTAGTCCATGGGGTTGAGGGTATAGGGAATTTAAAAGTGCAATTATATATGAGCAATCGATAACATCAAAAAAAGGTGGGGGATAAAGTTCCCTCACCTTAAGACCCGCCAATAGAGCAGCAACAGGCAAGGTAATAATCCAAGTCATTACAATTCGTTGGGCAACTCCCCATTTAACCCCTTTTAGCCTTTTAGCAGCACCCACACCCATAATGGATGAGGATATAACATGAGTGGTACTTACAGGTAGTTTTAATGCAGTAAAGGTAAAAATAATTAAAGCTGAGGAGATATCGGCAGCAGCTCCGTTAACGGGCTGCAATTTCATTATTTTATTTCCTACGGTTTTAATAATCCGCCAACCGCCAATAGAGGTACCAATCCCCATTGCTATTGCAGCTGATATACGAACCCACATAGGTATCTCGTGGCTCGTTTGTAATCCTCCAGCAATTAAGGCCATTGTAATAATCCCCATCGCTTTTTGCGCATCATTGGTTCCGTGTGCATAAGATTGGAGAGCAGCGGTCAATATTTGGAAAATCCGAAACCCTCGATTGGTTTTACTAAGGCTAAAATTTTTAAATATCATGGAGAATAAGCTCATTATGGTAAAGCCCACTGCCAGTGCTATAAGAGGAGAAACAATTAATGCTTGAAGAATTTTTAGAATTCCACTTTGATTAATTACGCCTAAACCTGCAGATGAAATGGCAGCACCTGCAATAGACCCGATGATGGCATGGGAAGAACTGCTTGGAATCCCATAATACCAGGTAATTAAATTCCATATGATTGCCGAGAGAAGAGCGGCCAATACCACAATAAGACCATGTTCCAATTTGAATGGGTCAACGATCCCTGAACTTACAGTTTTTGCAACTCCAACAAAGGTTAATGCCCCAATGAGGTTCATGCTAGCCGCTAATACAATGGCTAATCGAGGAGGTAATGCCCTGGTTGATACGGAAGTAGCAATAGTATTAGCTGTATCGTGGAACCCGTTAATTAAATCGAAGGTTAATGCCAGTATAATAACTAAGATTATTAATAAAAATGTTGTATCCATGCTAACTCCTCAGAAATATAAAATTAAGCATTTCTCATTATGATGACTTCAAGGGTATCTGCAACATCTTCACAGCTATCAGAAACGTTTTCTAGAATTTCATAAATTTCTTTAAATTGAATAATTTTAATTGGATCTTTTTCATTATGGAATAAATCTTTTATGCTTTTCCGTAATAAATCATCACATACGGATTCAATGTCGTTAATTTTAATAAGATGAGGGCGCATTTCCATTAATTTGCGTCTAACAAGGAGATTAGTGGATTTTTCCACTTCTTCTGTACTATCATAAATGTGTTGGGCAAATTTAACCATGCTTTCATCTGCTTTGGTGATTTCATACATTTCAAAACGGGAAGCTGCTTGTTCAAGTCCATCTAGAACATCATCCAGACGAATGGCAAGGGCTAGAATATCTTCACGTTCTAAAGGAGTAATAAACGCTTTGTTCAATGCAACTGTAATTTCATGAACAAAAGTATCTCCACGAGTTTCATATTCCTTCATTTTTTTTGCGAATTCCTGTAAATCTTTTTCGTCTTTTATTTTAAAATCCACAAAGTATTTAGCTGCCTGCTTCACATTTTCAGCAATCGTAGAAAGTTTGTCCAGAAAAACATCTTTCTTTGCCGTAAAAATCATCTTAATAATACCCCCAAATGTTTATTGTCATGCCAAAAATCATTTTATCAAACTTTGTCGAAACTTAACAGAAAATATATTTATCTTAATATAATTTTAATATTACAGCCCTTATGTTACATTTTTATTAAAATTGGAGGTGGGTTTTTAACATGATTATTACAATCGGAGTCATTGGAGCAGGGCGTTTAGGAACATCCTTTGCTCTTTTTATGCATAATAAAGGATACAATGTGACTGGAATGTATAGCCGTACTTATGATTCTGCACATAAGAGTGCAACTCTTATAGGTGAATTTTGTAAAGCATATGAAGACCTTTCCACAATCATTCGAGATTGTAATTGGATTGTGATTACAACCCGTGATGATGCTATTTCACAAGTGGTTAGACAAATTATAGATCAAAAAATAAACCTTACTAATAAAATAGTATTCCATATGAGCGGGGCTTCTACTTCATTAATTCTTGAGCCTTTATGTTCATTAGGTGCTGAAATCGCTTCATTACATCCATTGCAAACATTTGCGGATCCCGTTCAAGGGGCACTTGCATTGGAAAAAGCTTATTTTTCCTTAGAAGGAAGCTCGGTTGCAGTAGAAATCATTAAAAATGAACTTCTTCAATTAAAGCTTCACCACTTTATTATAACCGCAGAACAAAAGCCACTATACCATGCGGCAGCCTCTATGGCTTCAAATAGTCTTGTGGCGGTCATTGATTATAGTTTGTCTTTATTGGAACAGGCCGGGATTAATCGAGAGCAGGGAGTAGAAGCATTATTTCCTTTAATGGAAACAAGCTTGTTCAATTGTAAAGGAAAAAGTCCAGCGAAAGCATTAACGGGTCCAATTGTGCGGGGAGATGTGGAGACGGTGGCTCTTCATGTGGACAAGATAAAGAAAGAAGCACCTTCCTTATTACCATTTTATTACCATCTTTCGCAATTGACACTGGAAACAGCTGTAAAAGAGCAATTGACGGATGTACATATTATCAATAAATTAAAAGAGCTGCTTAACCCGGAATAGGGATAAGCAGCTCTTTTCTTAACTACTAATTTAAGGTTAAATCCTTTTTTAATGAGTTAACCAGTTCAGATGCAAGAACTTGCTCTGATTGGAAGGAAGGATGGTTAATGAGGATTTTCACTTCACCCTCCCAGCCTTTAAAACTGGCGATTTGTTCCTTTGTAAATGGAAAATGAAGATAGTGGACAGACTGAGTATACTTTTCTTCCTCTTCTTCTTCATCCCCATGTTCATAGGAAATAACGATTTCCTCATTAAATCGTAATTCCACATGGTTTTCAATGCCTACAATGGTTTTATTGAAAGTCCGTAACCCTTCACGGTCAGGGATTTCAATAAATAAGGTCATGCTAATTTCATGATCCTCTGGAATTAAATCATTGTAGATTACCATCATTTCTTCAATATATTCATCCCGGGTAATCTCTTCTGCCCGTATCATCTCTTGAATTTGAAACCAAACCGATAGCCGGGTTTCAAACAGTCCGGACATCCGATTATTAAGAGAAATCCGTCGCAGCTTCTTCTCCTTAATTACCCGTTGTAAAAAACGTTCACGAACCTGGATGTATTCTTTATAAGGCAGAATTTCATTTCTAGAGATCTTTTTCAAAGAAAGGCCCCACCCTTTTTATTCTTCTTCGTTTAATTTGTTAAGGAGTTTTTTGAAGGTATTGGCATGGGCTTTCTCGGATTTAACCATTACTTCCAACCATTCCCCGATTTCTTCAAAGCCTTCCTCACGGGCAGTTTTTGCAAAGGAAGGATACATTTCTGAGTATTCGTATTCTTCACCAGCGATTGCTGATTTAAGATTTTTTTCGGTAGTTCCTACAGGAAGGTCTGTTGCAGGGTCTCCAGCACCAAAACGAACTAACATATCAAAATGTCCGTGTGCATGGGCGGTTTCTCCATCCCCAATGCGGCGGAAAGCATTTGCGATATCTGAATGGCCTTCTGTGTCAGCTTGTTTTGCAAAGTAAAGGTAACGACGGTTAGCCTGGGATTCACCAGCGAAGGCAGCTTTCAAATTGTTAAGAGTTTGGCTAGATTCAAGTGATTTACTCATTTTCATATCCCTCCAAAACAGTTATTTAAAATAATTTTAAATCTAACATAATTATAAAATAACTTTTTTGGGGTGGCAAGTTTTAACAAAGTGTCCCTAAATAATATTCCCATTGGAATGATGTAGTGTGAGCGGGAAACGCTCCAGAAAGGGGGAAATAAACATGGCAATTGTTACAGTACCAAAAAATGCTCGTTTGCTTCTAGTTTTACAGGATGGGGTGGATGCAAAGGGAAATCCTCGATTGGTGAACCGGACTTTAGGTAAGGTGAAGGCTGGTGTATTGCCACAAGATTTATATGATGTGGCCAATGCCATTAGTGGATTGCAAACCTTATCCTTTGTCGGCGTACAGGAGTCTGTGGTGAATGAATTAAATGTTCAATAGCAAGTAAATGAAAAAAAGAGGGGGAAGTAAAAGATGCAAACCTTAGAAATGTTATTTGCTACATCTGTTGGTACCACATTTCGCTTGAGTATTTCCAACCCCATTGATCCTATTGATCAGCAACAGGTCAATCAGGTCATGGATTTAATTGTTGCCAAGAAAGTCTTTGATACAGGTGCAGGGGAATTAGTAAACAAGAAGTCTATTCGGTTAGTAGACCATACCGTTTCTGAGATCCCTTTGTAATCCATAAGGGGGGATAACCATGGAAGACTGGGTGACACTGGTATCTAATGTAGGTTTTCCTGTAGCCGTGACTGCGTACCTTTTAGTACGTATAGAAGGGAAATTGGAACAGTTAGCAGGATCCATCTCAGATTTAAACCGTTCCATTCAGGAATTTAAATAGGAAAAAAGGCCAGCTCCTGGACTTTACAAGTTAGGGAGCTAGCCTTATTCTATATTTAACCTACAGAAGTAGTCGAAATATTGTAACACTTTTTCAATAGAAAAATAACATGTTCTATATATGGAAATGATATAATAAATTTAAAGCGTTTTCATTTTAGGAGGTCCGCCATGCAAGAGATTTTGGGGTTCAAAAAAGGTTCGAAAATTTATGAGATTCGATTATTAATATGTGTTGCACAGGCGGATGGATATATTGATGAAATAGAAAAAGAATGTATTTTTCGGCAAGTACAACAAGACTTGTTCTCTGTAAAAGAGCGGCAAATCTTTCATGATGATATAGAAAACCCAAAGGATTGGAAATTGCTAGCAGAAGAGATTGCTCCTTTAATTAATTGGAGTGAAAAATTGTTTCTTACTCGGAAATTGTTTAAATTAGCTTCAAAAGATAACTTTATTCAAAAAGAAGAAACAGATATGATTTATCAAATTGCCCGTACCTTAGGAATAGACCAAAAGAAAATTCAAGAAATTGAAAATTGGGTTATTGAAGGAATGGATTGGGCTGCCCGCTGGAGTAATATTGTTTCAAAGGACATTTAATAGGTCGAAATATTCAGAATAAAGAGGAAATAATATACTGTTTGCCGAAACCTAACCCTATAGAAAAAATTCTATGGGGGTAAGAAGATGGACAAAGTCCTATATGAAAAAAAAGAAAACATTGCCTATATTACATTGAACCGTCCAGATGAATTAAATTGCCTTGACTATGAAACCCTGGATCAACTTGAAGGAATAATAGATATCATTCATGTGGATAAGGATATTCGCATTGTGATTATTACAGGCTCTGGAGAAAAGTCATTTTGTTCTGGAGCCGATTTGAAAGAACGGCGCAATTTTACCGAATCTCAGGTACGTAGATCCGTAAATAAAATTCGTAGGGTATGCGATCGAATGGAAGAGTTGCCCCAACCTACCATTGCAGCAATCAATGGATTTTGTTTTGGCGGAGGATTGGAACTGGCATTAGCCTGTGACTTCCGTTATGCTGTGGAACGTGCCAAAATGGGACTAACAGAAGTGAGTTGGGCCATCATTCCTGGTGCAGGAGGGACTCAACGCTTGCCTCGATTAATTGGAACCGCCAGGGCGAAAGAGTTGATTTTGACAGCTCGGAAAATCGATGCCAAAACTGCAGAAAACCTTGGGCTCTTAAATGGAGTTACCACACAGGATGAGTTGCTTTCTAAATGTCTTGAGCTTGGAGAAGAAATTATGGGAAATGGTCCCATTGCTGTTGCTCAGGCAAAATATGCTATTAATTACGGCAGCAGTGTAGATTTGAAAACCGGTTTAGCCATTGAGGCGAAATCCTATGAAGTGATTATTCCAACAAAAGACCGGATTGAAGCACTTCAAGCTTTTCGAGAAAAAAGAAAACCGGCCTTTCGTGGAGAATAAAATATAATAGTAAGAAAAAATAGGGTCGACCAAAGGTCGGCCCATTATTATACATGTATAACAGTAGGAGGGAGGAGTCCTAGTGTTTAAAAACATTTTGCGAAAAATATTACCCCATAAGGAAGAAACCAATAGGGTACAACAGGTCGTTCTTCTCATAACTCAGGAAAAAATGAAGTTAAAAATGGTTAAAGATGCAGTAGATATTGTCAATGATGTTATGGAAAGAGGGGGAACCATTCGCCTTTTATTAGAGGATGGATTAAAAGAAGACCCATCCCCCATTACCTTTAATAACATTAAAGAATATATTTTTGGCATTGAAAATGAAGCACCAGATATTCTTGTTGTGTTAGACTGGGAAGATGAGGAAACCATTGAAGTATATAAACATTATTTACTTCCCTATTATGTAGATGACCGTATTTCTTTTGTGGAAAAAAGAGTTTTATTACTATTTGATACTTGTGAACGATTAGGAATTCCATATCGTCCCATCGCCAATACATTTGTAACGTCTCTAGGATTAAGGTTGGAAGAATCCTTTTTTGTACAACTGGAATCCTGGGTTAATGAGTTGGATGTTGAAGGGAATAGTCAAATCAGGGAAACAGATTCCCTAAGAATCCAGTTCTCCCGTGAAGAAGTAGAAGGTTTGGAAATCAAAGGCATTTCCCGAATTATGGATTCTCTATTAGCAGACCCACAACGTGCATTGAGAAAGAAAAATTCCATGATTTTTTCTTTCTATGGATTTTCAGGGAATCTTGAAGATTTGTTAGATCAGGATGAGATCCGTTCCTGGGCTAGTTATGTGGTGGAGAAGTATCCTTTCATTTTTTATTTCTTAAATGATGAGGAAGTCCCAATGACTCGCTTTTTAACTTCTTTAGTTGTTTCAAGCCATATGAAAGGTGAAACCCTGTATTATGATGGGGATGAGCTAGAGGAGTTCTTCCTATTTATCCATCAATCCCTGTCTAGTTTTGCTCAATGGATTGGCGAGAATCCTGACCAGTGTATTGAAGAATTTTATGGGAAATTTCATAACAAAGGAGTTTTATCATAAGTGGACAAGCAAAAAAGAGAAGAGATGGAACAATTAATCAAAAAATCTGGGGATGAACTAAAAATAAAAGACAACATGCCTAAGATTTATCCAGTATTACGGCATCTTTCTTTCTTGAAGGAGAAGGGGACAAACCCGATCTATCGGAATCATTCCCCGGAAACCATTATTGTATATGGAGTTGACCTTCCCTTTGGGTATATGGTGATTACCGAGGAGCAGGGAAAAAAAGAAGGAATTAAAGAAGAAGAGTTGTATACACAGGCAATTGTAAACCTTTCAGCCCTGGATATAACCTATAAAATTGACCGTTTAGGGGAGAATGTGTTTTACTTCTTTTCCTATAAAGATTCATATAGTGCTAGCCGGATTTTAAATCCTGAATTATTGCCTCGCATGAAGAATGAAATACAGGGGAAAATGGGAGTTGCCATCCCCCATCAAGATGTATTAATCATTGCTGATTTAAAGGATGGAAAAGGAGCATCGGCGTTCTCTCAAATCACCTTTGATTTTGCCATGCAGGGTGATACTCCTATATCTCCCCTTCCCTTTATGGTTGAGGAGGATACTTTAGAGCCATATATTGCTATACGTCATAAGAAATCCCGCCATTTAAAGCGGGATTAAACATTTGAATACAATTCTTTTCTAAACTGTTGCCATATTACTTTATAATACAATTTATTTTTTGCACCATACCCCATCATATAAAAACCGTAAGATTCAAATAAAAATGTAGAGAAGTGCATTTTCTGCCAAAAAATTAAATTTTCCGGGGCGCTTTCAAGGATAATAATCCAATGATGTTCTTTCACATAATTTTTTAATGATCTGACTAACTTTTCACCAATTCCTAACCCCCGTTTATGATGTGGAATGCGAATCATTCCTAGAAAAAGGGCTTCAAGATGTTCGTTCAGGATAAAGTCTAGCATTACATTGTCTGGTGTAATCCCTGCGTCAATCATTTCTTCATTGGTTTTGTAAACCCATCTGTTTTCAGATTCAAGATATTCAGACGTATAAGGGATTCCGTTTTCTTCAAAAATGCCTTCGATTTCCTGAAAAATATTCATATTTTTTCCTTTCTTTCTTTGGATTGTTTCCTCATTTACACTATACATTGATTGATTATAAGAAACAAAGGACTTTTATTCGTTTATGTGAATAATTAATGGCATTAAAAAGAGTATAATAATTCTTAGACTATAATGGGAGGACTTGCTTTAATGTATACAATTGTAGTTACTAATGATGATGGAATTCATGCACCAGGCATACATAAACTAGTTCAATCATTGGATGGCTTAGCTGAACTATTTGTTGTTGCTCCAGACCAAGAAAGAAGTGCGGAAGGCCATCGCATTACTGTACGGGAAGGATTAATGATTCAAGAGCATGATTTTCACGGAATGAAACATGTGAAAGCTTTTTCTGTTAATGGAACACCGGCAGATTGTGTGAAAATGGGAATTCATGTTATTTTGCAAAGACGTCCTGATTTAGTGATTTCAGGAATAAATGCAGGTTTAAATTTAGGGAAAGATATTTATTATTCAGGTACGGTAAGTGCGGCTAGAGAAGCTGTTATTAACGAAATTCCTGCCATTGCTGTATCCTACGATAACTTTATTTGTCCTGGAGATTTTGGCGAAGTGGATAAAATCCTTCGCCCCATTTGGGAAGAGATTAAAATTCGAGATATTCCCGTTGATGTTTTATTAAATATGAGTGTTCCCCATGTCCCTGCCAATGAACTTCTTGGTGTGGTGGCTACGGGTTTAGATATTCATCATTATCGGGATCGCATTGATGAAAAACCTGGAGTACGTGGGGAACCAGAATACTGGATTGAACGGGATTATGGCAAGCAAAAATTGACCAATCAGGACTATTTTATGGTGGAAAATAAGTATGTTACCATTACTCCTGTTCATATTGATTCGACAGATTATCAATTTGTTAAATTAATGAATGGCTGGAAAATGATGAAAAGTAATATGTGGAGGGGAAAGTTTTGAATAGCTCCCATCAACCACTTACGGAAGATTTATTAGGTGGGCCTCTTTCTCAGGTTCTTTTCCCGGATGTATATGAAAAGGCTAATTATCATCTATATCCTTATTTTTCTCGATTGAACCAACAAGGTAAGATGGAATTGATTTTAATTTATAAAGATATTGATGAATTTAGTGAAAATGAAGAATCCCAAAATCAATTGGAGTTTTCCGCAAGAGAATCCCAATGGATGGTCATGTTATGGGCCCAATTGCCTGGCCTTGAGCCTATAGGATACCCCTTTTTATTTGATACCCGGTATTCTGCTATGAGAGAGGAAGCCAGGCAACTTCTTGCGCAGGGCCAGGTTTTAATTCATTATTTAGCCTGGGAAGGGAATAATTTGTGGTATATCTATCAAGAAAATCTTTCCTTTCAACACCAGATAGAGGAAGGAACTCGCTTGTTTTTATACGCGTACCAGTTTGATGATGAGATTCTCTTTGAGGATGAGGATTTGGTTGAAAAAACCATGAATGCTACTGAACTTCCCACAGGCTATCTTGAACATGAAGGATTATCCATTTATCTCAATTATGGCGCTTTAGTCACAGAATTGGGAGAAGAAAAAGCAAGGGAAAAAGTAATGGCCAGGGCATTTCAAGGAATACATAATGTAAAGGGAGCCGAATATTTTTTATGGGTAGGGGATCGAAAAAACAATAGACTATCCATTACCTTAACTCCTGGTTTTTGTGAGGAAAGAGAGCATCCACTCTTGCCATTTTTTATGTTTCAGCCTGAATTTGAAAAAGTTAAACGAGAAAAACCGGGTTCTTTTGGAGATATTCCAATTGTTAGCGTTCAAGAAGGCATTCTGACCTTTATTGAATGGAATGGAGGTTAGTTCGTTTGGATCCTGGATCGATTTTTTTATATTTATTGGCTGTTTTTGGACTGGTATTATTAAATGGATTTTTTGTGGCCGCTGAATTTGCTATTGTAAAAGTAAGGGATACCCGTATTTCCCAGCTAATTTCAGAAGGGGACCGGCGGGCTGAACGAGCACAAAGAGTCATTGATCAATTAGATTCATATCTTTCAGCGACTCAGCTAGGGATTACTTTAGCCTCTTTAGGGTTAGGTTGGTTGGGTGAACCTGCTGTTGCATCTTTGTTACGCATTATTTTTGCGAATGTTAATTTGTCTGAAGCACTTATTCATTCTATTTCATTAATAGTAGCTTTTTCTATAATTACATTTTTACATATTGTCATCGGGGAATTAGCTCCCAAATCAATAGCCATCCAAAAAGCGGAGTCCACAGCCTTATGGGTAGCTGGTCCTATGATTTTATTTAACAGAATCATGTATCCTTTTATCTGGTTATTAAATCATGCCTCTAATACCTTTTTGCGTTTGATTGGGATTGAACCTGTGAATAATCCAATTTCTGCCCATACGGAAGAAGAAATTCGGATTCTTATGAAACAGAGTCATAAGAGCGGGTTAATTGACCAAACGGAATTAACCCTGGTAGATAATGTTTTCGAATTTGCCGAACGAAATGCCAGGGAGGTTATGATTCCAAGAATGGATATGGTTTGTATGTATCGGGAATCTCCTTTTGAAGAGAATTATCAAATTGCCATGGAGGAATTACATACTCGATATCCTTTAGCATCAGGGGATAAAGATAATATAATTGGCTTTGTTCATATTAAAGACATGTATAACCTATACATGAGCGATCGTAAAAATGAACTATCAGCTATTATTCGTCCCATACAAAGAGTGCCTGAATCCATTCATATCAGTGATTTATTAAAACTCATGCAACGGAAAAAAACCCATATGGCCATTGTAATTGATGAATATGGTGGAACAGCAGGGTTAGTTAGCATTGAAGACATACTTGAGGAAATTGTGGGAGAAATTCAGGATGAGTTCGATGAAGAGAGGCCCCATATCGAGAAAAAAAGTGAGGAATTATTCTCGGTAGATGGCCGGCTCTTAATTGAAGAAGTAAATGACCGTTTTGGCATTGAAATTGAATCTGAAGATTATGATACCATTGGAGGGTGGTTCTTTTCTAAAATGGAAACCCCTCCCGAATTAGGCCAAACCATTGTTGAACAGGGTTTTGAATTTATCGTTTCTGAAGTAGACCATTTACGGATTGTCCGTTTAAACATTCGAAAATTGCCAGAGGAAGAATATGATGAACTAAAGGAAAAGGATGAAGAAGTGCATTTGACCGATTAGGTCAAATGCACTTTTTCTTTTCGCATAAAGAGCCAGCGGAAAAACCGGATTATTCTATTCTTTTTGCCTTCATTTTTCATGGCATTCATCAACTGCATTTCAAAATTAATTTTTCGCAATTCAAGTTTTAAGCTTTCTTGCCTTTTCTCAATTTCATCCATTTTCTTTAGGATTTCTTTTTGCATGGACTCATCTTCAGGACGAGGGGCGGGTACAGACTGACTTTCAACAGCGGCACTGATTTCTTGAAATGCCTGGGAAATCCGTTGATTTATACTTTCCATGAAATCCCTGGGAAGGTGAGGTGAAGGTGCTGATTCCTTACTTGCTTCTGCCTCCAAAGACACTTTGCGTTCTGGCAAAATGTTCTCGTGAAGGAGATGATCCTCAATTTCTTTTAGGGTTTGAATTCCAGAATCCTTTATCCTTTTAATTTCAATTAACAACTGGAAGGCCTGATCACTTAATAAATAGTGTCCCTGACTATTTTTTTGTAATTCCATATATGGACTAAATGTATCAATCCAATTCCGAAGCGTGCGAACGTGGACATTGAGTTTAACGGCGGCATCCTTTGAAGACATCCAAACGCCAGTATGTGGCATCGAGAGTAGTCCCCCTCCCATATCAATGTTATCAAAGAATATACGCCGTTTATTTTAGACTTCCTTCCCTATCGACAAAGGTTATCAAAAGAAGTGGACCCTTTCATGTGTTCGACAATTCTTTAAGGTTTAGAGAGGGGGTTGAATGTGTAAAAAACCCTTTTCGATGGCATATTGTACCAACTCTGCCCGATTTGTAAGATGAAGTTTTTTCATAATGCTACTTTTATGATTTTCTACGGTTTTTACACTTATAAATAGTTGTTCCGAAATTTCTTTATTGGTATAGCCTCTTGCTGTTAATCGTAAGATTTCTTCTTCCCGACTGGTCAAGGGGTGGTGTTTATTATCTTCGCTACTACTATCTTTCAAACACTGTTGAATGGCATCCTCTGAAAAAAATGAATCAAAATACTTTTTCCCCTGGGTGAGTACATGAATGGCCTCAATTAGTTGATTGGGATCTGTTTGTTTAAGGACCAACCCTTGGGCGCCAAGGCGAATGATTTCTTTTAAACAACTTTCATCATCAAACATGGTAAGAATGAGAACAGGTAAGTCAGGAAAAGAGCGTTTGATTTCTTGTAATGTTGTAAACCCGTCCATTCCCCTGGGCATGGAAAGGTCAAGGATCACGATGTCAGGGTGAACAATATGTATTTTTTGCAATCCATCCTGGCCTTCATCTGATTCTCCCACAACCACTAAGTCAGGTTGGTTGTTAAAAAAAAGAGAAAGTCCAGAGCGGACAATGGTATGGTCTTCAATTAATAAGATTTTTATTTTACTCATATCGCATTTCCTTTCTTACATCAGGGATTGTAATGAGTAAGGAGGTTCCCTTGCCAATCTGGGATTTGATTTCTAATAACCCATCTAGTAAATTAACCCGTTCTTGAATATGTTTTAAACCTAGCCCTGTGGAATATTTGCCCGCCTCTCCATGGGGAAACCCTTTTCCCTCATCTTCTATATTAATTGTAAGCCCTTCTCTGTTTTTAATCCATTGAATAGAGATTAAAGCCTTTTGGCTTTCAGAATGTTTTACGATGTTATTCAAAGCTTCTTGAATAATTCTGTATAAATTTAATTCAACATGGGGTGAGAAACGGTCGTTATAATCTAAAGTACTTTGATACTCAATGGCAATCAACGAGTGCCGTTCAATTCTTGAAATTAGTGAAGAAAGAGCTGCATCAAGCCCTAACATATCTAGGGAAGTAGGTCGTAAATCTGTGGAAAGGCGCTTTACCTCATTCATGGTGTCATTTAAAACATGAAGTAAGTCAGAAAGAGTGGTTTGCAAGTGTTGATCCCTTGTACTATATAACAGGCCATTTAAACCAATGGAAATACTATATAGGGATTGCCCAATTCCATCATGTAACTCTTGTACTAATCGTTTCCGTTCTGTTTCTTGGGCTTCAATGGTTTGTCTGGCTAATAACTTGGCCATTTTGGCTTCTTCTTCTTTTCTTTTCTTGGATATATCTCGAATCACTAGGACCATTTGCCGGTCTCTATCATTATTCCTTGGCAAAAAAGTAGTACTAAAAGCAACGGGAAGGTTTTCCCCATATACAGTGGGCATTTCAGATTCAAAATAGGAAACAGGTTCCTTCCCGGCTAAAATACAACGTTCCTCTCCCGGTTGCAGAACTCTTTTTTGGCAAAAGGTACAGTGGGGAACTTTTTCACCAATTTGCCAACCGGTAAGGCGATGAGCTGCTGGATTCAATTGAAGGATGGTTCGTTCTGAATCCATAATAACAAGGCCATCTGTGAGATGTTGGAATAAATCGAAATCAAACATGGCAATTCCTCTTTTCCCAATTTAGCATTATTTTTATAGTACCTTATAAAGGGAACCGGGACAAATGCACATTTTTTTTGCCCTGTCATAGGATAATTCCGTAGAACAAATAGAGGAGGTTCAACATGAGTCAAGATGAATTCAGACCTGTTTATCCGTCATACCCTGGGTACCATGGAAAACACCCTGGCCAATATCCTGGATCTCATCCAGGATCTCATCCAGGATCTTACCCAGGATTTTACCCAGGATACTATCCAGGTAAATATCCTCATCCCTATAACCCAGTGAACAACTTACTGCCTCTTTTTTTACTCCTTCCTTTCCTTTTTCGAGGGGAAAGAGAAAATGAAATAGGAAAAGATTTTACAACCCATACGATCCAGGAAGGCGAGGATCTTATGGATATCGCAAAAAAATATAATATTCCCATACAAATTCTTTTATTGGCTAATCCGGATTTTCAACAACCATCAGCGATAAAACCCGGTGCCATAGTCCATATCCCTCAACTGTGGGATTGGTCTTGCCATCCTATGTATATGAACGAGGAAAATGCCCATTTTATGCAACAACCTGCTCCCCAACAGGGTGGATATATGAATCCTATGTATCCCATGAATCCTATCAATCCTATCAATCCTATGATGAACCCCATGACTGGTTTTCCTCAGGTACCTTATCCTCCCACCTATCCAACGCAACGGGATTTTGACTTCTCATTTGATGAAGATAATTGATACAGAAAGTGACTGAAAGAGCCTCCCATATGTAAAAAAGGGGCTCTTTCATTATGCGGTCTTGAATTTAAAAAAAAGTTGCGTTAAGATACCTTTGGATGGACTTATTGAAAGGGGATATGGTAGATGGATTGGTTACCCGTTGCAATACTTGGAGCATTTATTATTTTTATTCTTATTCGTATACTTCCGCCAAGGGGAGTTAAATCCATATCTGCAGATGAATTGCAAGAAACGTTGAAAAATCCAAAAGGGAAGCAAGTGATTGATGTACGGGATCCCAATGAGTACAAGGCAGGCCACATTCAAGGGGCTAGAAATATCCCGTTAACCCAAATTGGTTCTGCTTCAAATGGCATTCCCAAAGATAAAGAAACGTTTCTAGTCTGCGCAACAGGTTTTCGCAGTGCTCAAGCTACCCGCATCTTGAAAAAACAAGGATTTACGAATTTAAACAACCTTGCAGGTGGATTGAAAAACTGGAAAGGCAAACTTGTGAAAAAATAAATGCTAGCACCCATTTCTAATTTAAGAAATGGGTGTTTTTATTTCCTATGTATGTTACATTCATTCATTTTCCATACTAAAGAAAACTGGCTAGCATCCCTAGACCCTATACGTTATTAAAAGGAGATGATGATTGTGATTTCCCTATTAAGACAACCTCAATTGTCTAGGATAAAAGGCATAGTAAGGTGTGGCACCATAACGAAGCATTTGGTTTCTATTCTTGGTCCTGGGGAAATTGCGGTGATAAATCATGAGAACCTTGATAGTATTGCGGCCAGTGGATTAATCGAAAAAAGGGTCAAAGCGGTCATTAATTGCTCACCTTCCTTTACGGGACAATTTCCTACCTATGGCGCAAAGCAACTGCTGGATTTCGGCATTCCGCTTTTTGATTATGTAGGGAAAGATGATTTATTTGATGTAATAAATGATGGTGAAAAGATTCTGATTCATGAAGAATCTATTTTTATTATGCATGAAGATAGGCATTTGGAAAAAGTCCTCATACCTGTTACGGAAAAGGAATGGTTTAGGAAACTAAAACGAACCCAATTCCATTTTCCTTTTGTGTATTCCGACTTTATTGAGAATACCATTGAGTTTATAGAAAAAGAAAAGAAATCATTTATATCCAGGTTACCGGACATCCCCCTTAAAACGATAATTGGGAATCGCCCTGTGGTGGTTGTTATTCGGGGAAAACAATATAAAGAAGACCTAGAATCTCTTCTAGCCTATATTCAAAGGGAACATCCTGTATTGATCGGTGTGGATGGAGGGGCTGATGCTCTTTTAGAACATGGATTATCCCCGGATTTAATCATCGGGGACATGGATAGCGTAAGCAGTGAATCTCTTTTACGGGCAAAAGAGATTATTGTACATGCCTATGTGGGAGGGTATGCTCCAGGGGAACAACGGGTGAAACAGCTAGGAATCCCCTATCATATTTTGCCTGCACCCGGGGTAAGTGAAGATGTAGCCATGTTATTGGCTTATGACAAAAATGCACGAATAATTGTGGGTGTAGGCTATCATTCCTGTATGGTTGATTTTCTGGAAAAGGGAAGGAAAGGAATGGGGAGTACATTACTGGTTCGGATGAAAATTGGAGATCGTTTTATTGATGCAAGAGGTTTTAATAAGTTGGGATTGGATGTGAGAGAAAATGAATATCAGCATCATTATTCCGGCCTATAATGAAGAAAAGCAAATTCCCAGTACCTTGCATTCCCTTCGTACGTATCCCTTACCAGGTACTGTGGAATTGATTGTAGTAGATGACGGAAGTTCAGACTTAACAAGTAGCGTATCTAGAATATGGGCTGACCGTGTCATTCGTTTGGATGATAACCGGGGCAAAGGATTCGCATTGCAAAAAGGATTAGAAATTGCAACAGGGGATTCAATCCTATTTATTGATGCGGATCTTGGAGATAGTGCATCTATGGCCCACCACCTGGTACGTACCATGGAACAAGAACAGGCAGATTTAGTCATTGCCACCTTTCCCCCACCCAAAAAAAGGGGGTTTGGGTTAGTGAAAAAGTGGGCCCAAAAAAAGTTAGAAAAAAATGTAGGATATAGTCCTGTATCCCCTCTATGTGGGCAAAGAATTCTAAATCGAAAAGCAATAGAGGCAATCGATCAATGGGATTGTGGATTTGGCATTGAAATGGCCATGCTATTTGATGTGTATAAAGCGGGATTAAAAGTGACTGAAGTCCCTATTCCCTTTAGCCATCGGGAAACGAAGAAGGACCTTTCAGGGTTTTTACATAGGGGAAAGCAGTTTATTGAAATAAGGAAAACAGTGAAACAGTGGAAGAAGGAATGTACCTAATCCTGTGTGTTTTTTTATTTCATATTGCTTTTTATTTTTTTCGGATTGTGGCAAAACATAAAGGATGGCTAACAAGGAATTTCTCCGGGGTTTTTATTCCGGCGGGGTACGGAATTGTTTTATTTCTCTTTTTGCTGGTTTATGTTGTTTTAAATCATCAACACGTAACTAAAACCGAAATGGCTCTGGTTTTCTATACAGCTTTACTCATCCTCATTGGGTGGATTGACGACCGATATGGCAATCCTAACATAAAGGGAATCAAAGGGCATCTTACCTATCTTCTTCATACAGGAAGGGTAAGTACAGGCTGTGTGAAAGCCTTTCTTGGTGTAGGAGCAGGGGTTGGAATTGCTCTGCAGCTCACGAATAAGCCTGTAGACCTTCTTCTTTATAGTGGGGTTCTTTCATTGTCAACGAACTTTATTAATCTTCTCGATGTGCGTCCCGGGAGAGCG
>CALNBV010000156.1 GCA_937874515.1 uncultured Paenibacillaceae bacterium
GCATAGCCCTGATTATATAATTCAAGTGCCCTTTCCAATCTGTACTCCAGAAGTAAGCTAGGAACACCTTCGTCTCTGACTTTACACCCCAGCAGAAGAATCACATCGGATTTTTCTGGTGTGGCTTCTTTTCCTTGATTATAAACTTTTATCAATATTGTAATTAATAAAATGATACATGCCACACTAATAAACAACATTATTCTCATAAACCATCGCAAACCCATACCTTCACCTCCAGCTGTCAACAACCATTCTGTGATAATTATCCAATTACGGTGTTGTTACACTAATACACCTATTTTTGTCGAGCTAATATTTATTATATAGGAGGATTCGTGTTCTTTACGGAGGTAAAAACAATAATATTATGAACGTTTGACAGTTATTAGTCATAATTAATAAATTTCAACTTAAACTTCGCCTTATTTTTGTTTAATGTAGTAGAAATTTTAGACAATAAGTAAAAAGCAACGACTCCTTATGTGAGCCGTTGCTTTCTTTATAACAAATCTCTTATGTATACCATGCTCCATTTAAACTAATGACCTGCCCATTAATATAGCCTGCTTCTTCTTTGGTTAGAAAGGACACAAGAGCAGCCACCTCTTCTGGTTTCCCCATACGGCTGGCTGGAATGTCTGCTGTAATCCCTTCCAGATCTTCCGGGGAAAAAGCGGATAAAACCATATCCGTTTCAATTAACCCTGGGGCCACACTATTGACTGTAATTCCACTGGGTGCTACTTCTTTTGCTAGCGCTTTTGTAAATGCCACCAGGGCCCCTTTTGCTGTAGAATACAACACTTCAAAACTGGCTCCTGTTACCCCCCAAATGGAAGAAATAGTGACAATCCTCCCCCACTTTCTTTGAATCATTTTGGGCAAGGCTTTTTGTGCCAGGAAGAAAGGGGTTCTCACATGGATATTCATTAACTCCTCCCATTGGACAGGAGTAATTTCCTGAATCAGGCCATAATGGCTTAATCCTGCGTTAAAAACGAGAATATCCGGTGATATGGGGCAAGACTCCACTAACCCTTCTGCCCCATTTACTTTTGTTAAATTGGCCTGGATTAAATAAACCTGAACCCCATGTTCCCTACAATCTTTTTCTACCTTACGAATTTCCTGTTCTGAGCGAAAATAATGAAGGATAAGGTTTACACCTTCAGCCGCAAATCGCCGGGCGATCGCGGCGCCAATCCCCCTCCCAGCACCCGTAATGAGTGCCCATTTCTCTCTTTCTGTCACTTCCATGCTCTCTCTTCCTCCTCAAACCCTTCCCTTATTCCTTCGACGTGACGACGGACACCGCAAAAGATTGAAAATTAAAATGATCCTTGAATCGTTGGTTTACATCCTGTAACGTCACTTTTTCTAAAACATCTAAGGTCTTAAATAAATCCGTATCTGCAAAACGGAAACGGGTATAAGAATTCGCAATATATTCCAGAGAATTTAAAGAACGCAAAAACTCCCCGATTTTTTTCCGTTTTGATAACGCAAATAATTCTTCATCAATCCCCTGGCTTCCCTGGGTTTTTAATTCATCTGTGATTAATGAAACCATTTGGTCTGGGTCTTTGGTACCCCCGCCAATGATGGAAAAACCATAATACTCCTCCCCTGTAAAATCTCCTCCGAAGCCATCGTTGATTAATCCTCGTTCATACAGTTTTTGATAAATAGCAGAACCTGGGCTAAAAAGAATATCCATAAGAATTTCCATTTCTACTTCACGTTTTAACCAGAGATCACCTTGCACAAAACCGGTTTGATCTTTAAATCCCATAAAACATTTTGGAATGCCTACTGGCAAATAAATGACTGACTTTTCCTTCCCTACCCCTTCAGGTTCCTGGGGATAAAACCGTTCCACTTTAGGCAATTCTTTAAAGGTTTTCTTACCCTGATTTTGTCGGATCAGCTCCATGGTTTTTTCTGGTTCAACATTGCCAACGATGAAAAGAAGCATATTCCCAGGATGGTAAAAGGTTTCATAGCACCGATAAAGAATATCTTTATCTATTTTTTGAATGGACTCAACGGTACCAGCGATATCAATTCGCACTGGGAATTGATGATAAAGAGATTCAATTAAGCCAAAATAAACCCGCCAATCCGGGTCATCCTCATACATACGAATCTCCTGGCCGATAATCCCTTTTTCCTTCTCCACATTTTCATGGGTAAAATATGGGTTTTGTACAAAGTCTATAAGGGTTTCTAAATTCGTATCAATGTCCCTGGTACTAGAGAAGAGATATGCCGTCCGGTCGAAACTGGTAAACGCATTGGCAGAGGCACCATGGGAAGCAAATTTCATAAAGACATCCCCTTCTTCTTCCTCGAACATTTTATGTTCTAAGAAATGGGCAATGCCATCCGGCACTTTTACTTGATCCTGTCCTTGAATCTGAAACTCGTTATCAATAGAACCGTAACGGGTAGTAAAAGTAGCATAGGTTTTGCTATAGGTTGGCTTAGGAACGATATAGACTTCCAATCCGTTTTCTAATTTCTCATGGTAAACGGTCTCGTTCAACTGTGTGAATTCTTCTTTTTTCACTTTTCTTCTCCTTTCCCCCGTAAAAAGTAAATGGTATCTAATTCAATTTTTTTGCCCACATCCATCATCTCTTCTTTGGTTACATCTTCCAGTCCCTGGATCATTTCTGTTAAGCTTCGCACGTTCCCGTTTAATTGACCCAGGTAATTAAAATCAATTAACCCTCGTGCTGAATCAAAGGACTCTTGAAATTGATTTCCTAAAGCCGCTTTTGTTTGCTGAATTTCTAAATCGCTTATTTCACCATCAACCATCATTTTCAATTGTTCTTTAATGATTTGAACTGCTTTATCGAAATTATCCGATTCAATGCCAGACATAATCATCATTAACCCTTTACTACTTTCTAAACGGGAGACTGCATAATAAGCAAGGCTTGCCTTTTCCCTTACATTGGTAAATAATTTAGAATGTGGAAATCCCCCTAAAACCCCGTTATACATCATAAGGGGAAGGTATTCCTCCTCAGCGAAGTTAATGTGTGTACGTAACCCTATGTTTAGTTTTCCCTGGGAAACATCCATTTCTTCAGTAATAAGGTTTTCCTCCCTCCCCTTTCGTCCATAATCTGTAGGAGGAACTGTTTGTTTTTCCCCTTTTCCCCGGGAAAAATAATTGTCTATGAGGTTAAGAACCTTCTCTTCTGCAAAATTTCCCACGACATATACATCCATTGGATAACTCTGAATAACCTCTTGATAAAAGCCATATAACTGTTCTGCTGTAATTTCAGGAATTCGTTCTTTGATCCCTTGAGCTAATAAGCGGTAAGGTTCTTCTTTACACATTTCTTCCGTTAACCGCTGATTTGCATAGCGCATCTTATCATCAATTAACCCTTCGATTTTTTTCCGTAAAGATTCTTTCTCTAATTCCACATACCCCTGGGCAAAACCCTCCCCTTCTAACAAGGGGGAATACATCATCTCTCCGAGAAAAGCGAACCCTTCTTCTAAAAGTAGCTTTTCTTCAGAAATAAATTGTTCATTTAAAATTTCCATTTGAAAAACAATATATTGTTTTTCCCCTTTTTTGCTGACCTCTACGTAGAACTCAGCCCCATACAACTCATTTAAATGGCGTTGGATGGCAGTCATGTCCGGGTAACGCTGGGAACCTTTGCGTATGACATGTGGCAGCAAGGAAGCTAAGGTCACCGTCTCTTCTTGTAAAGGAAGATGTATATGTACAGAAATCAAGTTGGTTTTAAATTTTTCAACAGGAAGCATATGAACTTGAATGCCTTCTATTAATTGAGAATGAAAGGTTAAGTCTTTCAATATCGTTCCTCCTTTTGCTTTGCTAATTAAAAATATAATCCCAATTATAAATCAGATTCATAACGAAAACCGTGAATTTCTTCACTTTCTTTCTCATTAAAAGCATGGAAACGCCCACAATCAGCCTGTAAACAAAGCATCCCTGTTAATTGGCTGTCCTTATAAGGCATCCCATATTCACTCCCACAAAAAGGACACATCCACACAGAAAAAAACCCCTTTCCATAAACTCTTCTATAGTGTTGACCGGGAATAGGGATTTATTACTGTCGAAACCGAGAATTTAGGGTCTTTTCCTGCGCTTTCCGGGGAAATAAACCTTTATTTCCTTATTCCCCACATTAATAAAATTGTGATATGATTCAAACGGTAAAGAAAATGGGGGAACGTTCCATGTACTTATTAAAAAAATTAAAAGAATGGGTCT
>CALNBV010000157.1 GCA_937874515.1 uncultured Paenibacillaceae bacterium
TAATCTCTCCACTCCTACCTTTGGCCCGTCGATGATGACGGGTCCCTTTTTTTGTGTAAAAAAAAACAGCTTCTTTTTGCGAAGCTGCTTTAATGTATCTTACTTCTTGAGTCTAAATGGTACAGTCGTAATTTTCACATCTTGCCGATTAAAAAGATAGGCGCGCAATAGGAGTCCAGTTTGATTATGCAAGAGCCGTTGCCACCAACGTTTTGGAATAAATTCGGGAATCAATACAGTAACATGATTAGTTGCATCCCGTTTCAATTCAATGGTATCAATAAACTTCATCAAAGGCCGAACAATACTACGATAACGAGATCGCACCACAACCAGGCGTACCCCAGGGTTCCATTCCTTCCACTTTCTCTCCATCTTCTCAATGGATTCATCATCAAAACCAATGTACACAGCGATCACATCATCAGTTAATGATTTTGCATAACCAATACTATTGGAAACGACTTTTGTAATGCCTGATACAGGAATGACAATCACACTTCCTTTGATTTCAGGCTTTTCTGTGATCACATCAATACGTAACTGATCCGCCAGATTTTGATAATGCTCACTGGTCTTTTTAAAAAGAATTACTACAACAGGGATGAAGAGAAAAATGGTCCACACCTGAGAAATTTTCGTAAAGAGAAAAATAAGGCTTATGGTCAACGTAGTCAGCATGCCAATGGTGTTCACTGTAAAAGGTATATACCAACGTGATGGCTTTAATGTGATCCATCTTTTCATCATTCCAGCCTGGGATAGGGTAAAAGGAATAAATACACCCAGAGCGTATAAAGGAATTAAATTCTCCGTATCCCCGCCAGACAGGACAATTAAAATACCCGAAAGGAAAGCAAGAACGATAATTCCATTGGAAAAACCCAATCGATCTCCGCGAATCATAAACATATTAGGCATAAAACGATCTTTTGATAGCATAAAGGCTAACAAAGGAAAAGCAGCAAAAGCAGTATTGGCTGCTAAAATTAAGATGCTTGCTGTTGATGCTTGTATAAAATAATAAACAATTCCCCGTCCAAAAGTGGTTGCTGCAATTTGGGAAACAACCGTTTCATCTACCTTTGGCTTAATTCCATACACATAGGCCAGAAGACTAATTCCAAAAAACATAAAACCTAAGATCAGACCCATATACATAAGGGTTTTGGCTGCATTTTTTTCAGCTGGTTTTTTAAAGTTAGGAATAGCATTTGATACAGCCTCGACCCCTGTTAACGCAGAACAACCGGAGCTAAAGGCTTTTAAAAGAATAAACAAAGAAATTCCCGGGACACCCCCACCAAATGTAGGTGTGGCAGATGGATGAATACTGCCTGAAAACCACTGGTAGATCCCGCTTAAAATTAATAACACAACTGCAAAAACAAAGAGGTACACGGGAATCATTAAAATTGTAGCTGATTCAGTAATCCCTCGTAAATTTAATAAAGTGATAACAATAATAATGGAAAGGCCAATTAACACTCGATGGTCATGAAGTACTGGAAAAGCCGATGTGATGGCGTCAGTTCCTGCCGAAGCACTCACCGCAACAGTCAGGATATAATCCACCAGTAAAGAACCTCCCGCGATCAATCCCGGGTAAACCCCTAAATTATCTTTAGCAACGATATACGCTCCCCCACCTGATGGATAAGCGTAAATGGTTTGGCGATAAGATAAAATAAGAATAGCTAATAGCCCCAGTACTGCAATAGAAATGGGGATGGAATACCATAGGGCCACTGCACCCAGGGTAATTAATACCAGTAGAATTTGCTCCGTGCCATAAGCCACTGAAGATAAGGCATCAGAAGAAAGAACCGCTAAAGCCTTCAACTTGCCTAATTTTTCCCCTGCAAGTTCATGAGACTTTCTCGGTCTACCGATGAGCAACCTTTTTAGTTTTGTAAACACCTGATTTTCCTCCTCATGCGACGCTTACGAGGTTAGCTGTCGGATTCGGGCAGATGAGTTGCCCTACTCTTAGAAAAGAGATTCACCCCAATGGATTGGTTCCCCCGCTCTTTCGATTCAGCGTTAAAGTAATATGATGATATCTGATTATACTCCGATGCAACGGAAATACAATACAAAATTTTCATTTTAATTTCAGCCATCTTTCACAAACCTTTCAGTTAATCAACCTATACTTACATTCATAAGGAACAAAACAAATACAAACCATTACTGGGAGGAAGTAACAAATGGCAAAAAACAAACTGACAAAATGGATCATTGGCGCTGCAAGTATTGCCGCTTTTACAGGATTCATTGGCAGCATTAATCAACTGGATGCTACACAACAAAGTGCATCAGGCAAGACAAATGAGACTGTAGACAACACAACAGTTGCAGTTGAAAATGATCTGGTAAAAGAAGAATGGTTACATTCATCCTACTATGAAGAAGAAGAGGATGATGACCATGAAGAAAAGGCCGAATATACCACTTCTAGAAACTCAATGAACAGTGGAAATGGACAAACATCTCAACAACCTCAACTTCGCAGCAGAGCGTCTTAAATACACATTTGAAAGGAGATTTACTTTATGGAATTACTTAATTCAATCAGCAGTTGGTTTTCGGTATGGGATACAACGCGGGCCTTAGCTTTAACATCCTACCTTTTACTCTTTGTATCAATGGTTGCAGGAATTCTGCAAAGCATGAAAATCATGCCCCCTAAATCTAGAGCAAATTTATCTATCGCACACACCTTGACTGGATGGCTTGGGTTATTATTCGGAGTTACTCACGGATTGGTCCTTCTCTACGATACGTATGTAGGTTACTCCATTGCGGAAATCCTTATTCCCTTCACTGCGAAAAAAGACCCTATGGAAATTGGGCTAGGGGTAATCGCTATGTACATCATGTTCCTTCTGGTACTTTCTTCAGACCTTTTAAAACGCCTTGGAAAAAATGTCTGGCGTTCTGTCCACTATCTGGCATTCCCGGCATTCCTAATGGCCTTATATCATGGGGTTACCATTGGAACAGACACTGCTATTCCTGGAATTAAAATCATGTATATCATTACAGGTCTCACTGTGGCTGTACTCGTAGTCCTGCGAATTAACGTAAGCCTAAAAACGAAAAAAAAGAAGCAGCTTCTTGCTTAAATAGAAGCTGCTTTTTTTCTATTCCTTTAATTTTGCATGACAAAGTCTGTTTCAATGGTTTCTCCTTCTTTAAATATGCGGAGAATATCATAATTGGTGTTCCGTTGAGCAGGTATTTTTCCTGCTTCACGAATCAATTCGATGATTTGATTGGTATTCACTTTGAAGGCACATTTAGCAGCTGAAACCACGTTTTCCTCCATCATGGTAGAACCAAAATCGTTACAGCCGTATTTTAATGATAATTTTCCAATTTCCGGACCCATGGTCACCCAGGAAGATTGGAAGTTGGCAATATTATCAATCATCAACCGAGAAATGGCCACATTCTTCAGATAATCTTCCCCTGTAAGTCTCTTCATGTCCAAATGGGTATTATCCGGTTGGAATGTCCATGAAATAAAAGCAAGAAATCCTTTGCTTTCATCCTGTGCCTCACGGGTTCTCATTAAATGCAACACCCGCTCTTCATAGGTTTCACCTAAACCAATGACCATGGTTCCCGTTGTCGTTAACCCTACCCGATTAGCTGTTTTCATCACATCAACCCATTGCATCCAGGAACCTTTTTGCCGGCTGACTTTCAAACGAATGCGGTCATCCAGTATTTCCGCCCCTGCACCAGGCAAAGAATCCAAACCAGCCTCTTTTAATTCCAGTAATACTTTTTCCACACTTATCCCCGATACTTCAGCCATTTTTAAAATCTCTGCTACAGAGAAAGAATGCATGGTAATCTTGGGAAAACGGGATTTAATTTTACGCAAAAGGTTTGTGTAATACGTAAGAGGAAGATCCGGATGGGTCCCTCCTTGCATTAATATTTCTGTCCCATTCACATCCTGGGTTTCCTGTATTTTTTGCAAAATCTCTTCATCAGACAGAACATAAGCATCTTGATCGCCCACTGTCCGATAAAAAGCACAAAAACGGCAACAGGTATCACAAACGTTTGAATAGTTCACATTACGCCCAATGACAAAAGTCGTGATGGGTTCTGGGTGCCATTTTTCCATTATGAGATTGGCATAATGGCCCATCTTTTCTATTTGATCGCTCTCAAATAAACGGATTCCGTCTTCTAATCCTAACCGTTCTCCAGCCACCGCTCGTTCCAATATACGGTCAATCGACATGGTGTTATCCCTCCAGACTCTCGCCTATTCCATACTATCCTAACATGAAAGCTATTTTCATGCCTACTTAACAGTGGGCAATTAGCCCATTCTCCTATTATCCCCACCTATTTCATAGCATTCTGTATAATGTTGAATACGCTCCATAATCCTCATGGCTTTTAACATTTCGGTTCCCGCTTTCTGTGAATAGGAAAGATGGGACAATAGTTCTGTAAAGTTATAATTTGATGTATATAAAACAGGCAAATTCTCACTAACCCGATATTGCAATATGGCACCAAGCACTTCATCCCTTACCCAGGGAGAAAGGGCTTCTGCTCCAATATCATCTAAAATAAGTACAGGCACTTTTTTAACAACATCAATTTTTTGTTGAGTAGTATTATCCTGCAATGACTCTTTTATTTCCCGAAAAAATTCTGGTGTATACACCATCAAGGAAGAAATACCTCTCTCAGACAACAGCTTCGCACCAGCAGACATTAAATAACTTTTTCCTACACCAAATAAACCGTAAAAATAAAGACCCTTTGTTCCCGGTTTTCCTGGTTCCACATTCAAACAGAAATCCAAAATCGCTTTTATCCCATCAATCCGTTCAACATCTTTTTCCAATTCAGAAAAAGTTGCTGATAAAATTTCCTTCGGAATATGATGTGACTGGATTAGTTTTTCTCTTTCCTTTTGTTCTTCTCTTGTCTGTTGTAATGCACAAGATTGATATGTCCCAACAATGGCTGTTCCAGTCCATTTCAATGTAGATTTATATCCTACCATTAAATTGGAGCATTGATTAAGTCCATTGCATTTGTTACAATTTTCCTCTTCGATCACTGCTTGTTGTACCGTGGAAAGAGAGCGGGACAAATGGCCTTGTTCAATGTCTGAGTTCTGTTGGCGTAACTCATTTATTTTCTCACTTTCCCATAATTCATTTACTTTCATTTGGTATGAGTGATTTGTATTTTTTATTGGAGAAACACTAGAAAATAGTTTACTTATCCGTTCCATCTTTATCACTCCCTACTGATCCTTTTCACCCAGGGTTTTTAACATTTTATCTACATCCCGCTTTTTCTTCTCGAAATCATCCGTTGATTGAGAAGGGGAATTATTCTTTTTCTTCTGCTGTTCTAATTTTTCTTTAATCCTTTGGGGAACACCATCGTTTTCAAAAAGTTTATTTTTCTCAGCTTTTTTCCTTTTGGAAAGGGTTGGTGTTGTTTTTTCCTTTTTCCCTTTATGTTCAGAATATAACTGTTTTGCAATTTCCATCGCTTCTTGTACCGTACGTATATTTAACCGCTTCCAATGGGATGCAATTTTATAAATCAGCTGTGGGGGCAACTTTTTATCCTGAGTTAACATCACATACTCAAGAAGTACGTTCACTACACCAGGATCCAGTTGATAACTTTCTAACAACTCTTCAACGATAGTCTGGTCAGCAGATGATATCTTTGCTCCATTTTGATAAATAGACAACAATTTGAAAGGTGAAATAGAAGAAAGCCAACGGTTTTGTTCTTCTTCACGGGTTAGGATCTTATTCTTAGATCCAACTTTCTCTCCTGTTTCCACCCTGACTTTTTCTGATTCCTTCACATCAATTCGAGGGGCTTGCCCTCCGTTCACATGCCTGTACCAATCCTTTACATTTCGTTTTAAAATCATGGGATCAATGGTATTATCTGCTCGATATATTGTATATTCATGAAGAAAACGTGCCAATTGCTGATCATCCAGATTATACAGAAAGGCTAATTCTTGCAAAACCTGCTTTATTTCTTCTGTAAATAATTGTTCGTTTTTTTTCGAACGAGGAAGCAAGGCTTCTAAAAGTTCAAAATCAACAGCTGTTTGTTGATACTCCCGCTGTTTTTCTTCCCCTTCCTGAAAGGAGTCCAGGGGATTTTCCCTCTCAACCTCCTGCAAAAAAACATCGGTTTCCGAACCTGGCTCAATTCTCATTTCTGAAGGGGATAAATGATAAAACACTTCATCAAAAGCACGGGTAATCTTCTCTCTTTTCTCCCCTTGCAAAGAAACACGTGTAGAATACTTCCTGCGCAAGTTCCGATAATGTTGTTTCCCTACTCTATTTAATAACATAATGCTTAATGTATCATCCCGAAAAAACACATCAGGAGAATATGGGGGATAAAGATGGTATTCAAAAAAGTAGTCTCCATCTTTTTCAATCCGATAGGTATCCAGTAATCCAATGGCCTCTAATTGATATCTTGCTTTTAAAATAACATCCAGGGGCTGTGCCATATTGACCATTAGTCCTCGATGCAATCCATCTGCAGACGAGAAGTTAGACAAGGTTAATTGATGGTATAAGGTTTGATACAACAAAATAGGGAAAGGGCCAATTAATGGTTGATATAAATGGATAAGATAACCAATCTCAACCCCACTCACAGGCCGGTGGATACCCACAATATACCGATCATTGGGAACCACTTGTAACCAAGTCATGAGAATCGCCCTTCCTTTCATAAAACAGTATTCTTCTCTTCGCAATCCTCAGCTAAATCATTTAATTGATCAAGATACTGATCTAGTTTATCAGCCAATAATTGTTTTTGTGCACTGGTTAACTCCTTGTTTTCAATCATTTCTTTAAAAACAGATAGATTCTCTTCCAACCCTTTTAGTACATTTAGGAATTCCAACGTTAATTCGGGTTGATCTTCAACCTGCCATTCCATAGAAACTACAGAAGGCTCAAGCATCACTTTTTCCATTCTTACAGGTACATCTACAGACATATCCAATAGACTTCGAATTTCTTCAGCAAAACTTAAACTGACTTTTTCTTCTCCATGAACCACAAATACTTCTTTTACTTTTGTTTTAAAAGAAGAGAGCCAATTTAATAATTCATTTTTATCTGCATGGGCTGAAAACCCTTCAATATTGTGAATATGGGCAGCCACTTTTATTTCTTCTCCAAAAATTCGCACCCGTTTTGCGCCATCAACCAATTTTCTCCCCAGAGTTCCTTCTGCTTGATAGCCCACAAAGACAATGTGGGATTTTTGCCGCCAGAGATGATGTTTTAAATGATGTTTGATTCTTCCAGCCTCACACATCCCACTGGCAGAAATAATAATAGAACCACTTGTAATCCGATTTAACTTCTGGGATTCTTCAGAAGTAACGATAAATTGGAGCCCGGGAAAGGCTAAGGGATCGATTCCCTTGTTTATATGTTCATGGCTTTCCTTATCAAAAACACGGGTGTTTTCTTGAAATATTTTTGTTGCTTCAATGGCCAATGGACTATCGATAAATACAGGGAGAGGGGCGATTTCCCCTTCCTGTAAGAGTTCAGTCAAATTATATATGATTTCCTGGGTTCTACCCACAGCAAAAGAGGGGATAATGATGTTGCCTCCATCTCTTTGAATAGTGCGAATGATTTTACCCAGGATTTTTTTAGGTTCCTCTGTTTTTTTATGTAACCGATCCCCATAGGTGGATTCAATAAATACATAATCAGCTTCCTCAATCATACTGGGATCTTTCACAATGGCTTGATTAGGATTGCCCAAATCCCCTGAGAACACCAGTTTAACCTTCTCACCATTTTCAATCCAAATCTCAATGATAGAAGATCCTAAAATATGCCCAGCATCTTGAAACCTGAGGGTAATCCCAGGAAGGATTTCATTCAATTCTTGATACTCTATCCCTTTAAATTGTCTCAAGGATTTTCTTGCATCTTCTTCTGTATATAAAGGGTTTTGCAAAGAACGTCCCTTTCTTTTTCGCTTCCGATTAAACCATTCTGTTTCCAACTCTTGAATATGCCCACTATCAGGCAGCATGATCGAACATAAATCTACAGTTGTGGAGGATGTATAGATAGGTCCTTTATATCCATCTTTACAAAACTTCGGAATCAGGCCACTATGATCAATATGTGCATGGGTTAAAACCACTGCAGAGATTTCATGAGGGTTTACAGGAGGTGAAACCTGATTAAGTTCTTCTAATTGTTTCCTTCCCTGAAACATGCCGCAATCTACAAGAATTTTATAGTCGCCTGTATCAATTAAATAACAGGAACCAGTAACCGTACGAGCCCCACCAAGAAATTGAATTTCCATTTACCTACTCCTATTCATTCTTTCTACCGTTTCTCAATAGTTCTTCCAATTCCCTCACGAACACATTGATATCTTTAAATTGGCGATATACTGAAGCAAAACGAACATAGGATACCTCATCCACTTCGTATAATGCCTTCATTACTAATTCCCCAATATCCTTACTTTCTACTTCCGTTTGTGCTGTATTGCGAAGTTCCCTTTCAATCCCATCAACCATATTCTCCAAGGTCTCTAAAGGAACCGGCCTTTTTTCGCAAGCTCGAATTAATCCCCGCAATATTTTGTCCCTGCTAAACTCTTCCCGGGTTCCATCTTTTTTCACAACAATAAGAGGAGTTTCTTCCACCACTTCAAAGGTGGTAAATCTTCTCCCGCATTTTTCACATTCTCGCCTTCTGCGGATGGATTTAAAATCATTAATGGGACGAGAATCTAGGACTCTTGTACCATTATGTGTGCATAAAGGACAGCGCATGTTATCACTCCAATTTATCTCCGTACTTTTCCCCTAGTTTGTCCCACATTCAACGTTGGAGTCAAGCTTTTATTAAAGAAAGCGAAAAAGGACCTACCCATTGGTAGATCCCTCCTCATTATTTAATGGTAAGATTACACATTAACTTCAACTTTTTTTTTCGTAAAAGAAGCTTCTGATACAAACTTGGCAAGGTCAAGTACGCGGCAAGAATAACCCCATTCATTGTCATACCAGGCTAATACTTTTAATTGTGTATCGCCCATAACCATAGTAGACAATCCATCTACTACAGTAGATACTTCTGAACCATTGAAATCAGAAGAAACAAGAGGTTCATCCGTATAACCAAGAATTCCTTTTAGGCTAGATTCACTAGCTTCACGGAAAACTTGATTTACTTCTTCAGCAGTTACGGATGTATTCAATTCAACCACAAGGTCTACAACAGATACGTTAGGTGTAGGAATACGTAAAGCAAATCCGTTTAATTTTCCCTGTAATTGAGGAAGAACTTTCGCTACTGCGCGAGCGGCGCCAGTTGATGTTGGAATTATGGATTGTGCACATGCACGAGCACGGCGTAAATCTTTATGTGGGTTATCCAAATTCTTTTGATCATTAGTATAAGCATGAATGGTAGTCATCATGCCATACTTAATGCCAAATTTCTCATCTAATACTTTAGCTACAGGTGCAAGACAGTTGGTGGTACATGAAGCATTCGATATAATTTGATGATTATAATAGTCATAAGCATCTTCATTGACACCCATAACAATTGTTACATCTTCATTTTTGCCAGGTGCGGTAATTACAACTTTCTTCGCCCCAGCTTCTATATGTTTGCTTGCGCCTTCGTGGTCTTTGAACTTACCTGTTGCTTCAATTACAATTTCGATACCAAGATCTTTCCATGGTAAGTTAGCTGGATTGCGATCAGATACTAATATGGTTTTCTTACCATTTACAATAATGGTATTCCCATCAGTTTCCACTTTATCAGCAAGATTTCCATGAATGGTATCGTATTTAATAAGGTGCGCGAGAGTCTCCACCGGATAGCTGGCATTGATCGCCACGATTTCTACTTCAGGATCATGAATGGCTTTGCGGAATACCATCCGCCCGATGCGACCAAAACCATTAATGGCAATTTTTGTCGTCATTAATAAGTTCCCCTTCCTCCATATGTTACACACTATTCCCTGTATTTATTATATTAAGTATGACACTTTTTGCAATGTATTTTATTAAAATTAATTAAGTTTGAATTTTCTGACATATCAATCACAGGAAACACCCCCCTTTATTGGCGGGGTTGTTTCTTTATTTGTGTATAAATTCATCCTCATAAATTTTTCGGTATTTATCCTGATAATAAAGCACTCTCTGTACATAATGCCGGGTTTCTCCAAAGGGAATCTTCTCAATGGTTTCCTTTTGTCCATCCCATACCCCATCATTTAACCATTTTCGTACATTTCCAGGGCCTGCATTGTAAGCAGCAATAGTAGCATACAGATTATTATCAAACTCCTTATAAAGGAAGTTTACATACCAGGAGCCCAGTTCAATATTCAGGTCTGGTTCATCCAGATATTCTTTTGCCATTTTAGAAAAATTAGCTTCCTCAATAATCCACTTTGCAGTATTGGGCATCACTTGCATGAGTCCCACTGCACCCTTTTTGGAAACACGACGGGGATTGTATTTCGACTCAATTTTAATGATAGCCATAATTAAATAAGGGTCCACATTATGATGGGCTGCAGAATTTTTAATTTCTTGTTTATAACTAACGGGAAAGATGATTTTTAAAACCAGGGAAGAATCCAACAAAATAAATGTAACCAATAAAATAATTAAGGAGACAACATACCTTTTTTTCTTCATTAATTCCATAAATTACTCCCTTTAAGAACCCTGATTCTGGTCCTGGAGTAACATTGAGTAGAGACCCGTAACCTGTTTTTGTGTTTCTTCAATTGTACCGCTATTATCAATTACAAAATCCCCTCGTTTCTTTTTTTCCTCTATAGGCATTTGGGATTTAATGCGATTGATTGCTTCATCTTTTGTAAACCCATTACGTTTCATTAATCTTTCCAATTGTAGTTCCTCAGGACAATAAACAACAATAATTTTTTGTACTAAATATTCTAATCGGGATTCAAATAATAATGGAATATCCATAATTATTACTTCTTCCCCTGCTTCTTCTTCTGCCTGAGCTAGCTCATTCATTCTTTTTCTCACTGCAGGATGAACGATTCCGTTTAGTTTCTGTCTGGCTTCTTCATGGAAAAAAACAAGGGAGCCTAATTTAGCCCGATCAATTTCCTGATTTTCTAATAGAAGTTCTTTGCCAAAGCAATTAATAATTTGTTGCCAGGCTTCTTCCCCTGGTGCCACAACCTCACGGGCAATGACATCTGCATCTACAATTTGGGCTCCTCGTTCCCTTAACATATTCGACACCGTACTCTTTCCACATGCAATGCCACCTGTTAAACCAATTCGCATCTCATCAATCTCCCTTAATCAATTTTCCAGTTGGCATTGAGGACAATAATGGGTTCCCCTTCCTGATACAACAGTTCTAACAATAGGTGTTCCACACTCTGCACAAGGTTCCCCCTTTTTTTGGTACACTTTCAACGTATGTTGAAACTTTCCTTCTTCCCCTTGTCCATTAACATAGGATTTTACGGAAGAACCTCCAAGAGTAATGGAACGGGATAAAACATCTACAATGGAATGGTGAAGGAGAGTCCAATCCTTTTCTTTTAATTGGGAAGGAGTTTTCTCAGGGTGGATTTTAGCCTGATAAAGACACTCATCCACATAAATATTCCCTAATCCGGCCACAATCTCTTGATTCAAAAGGAGGGCTTTGATTTTACTTGTTCTTCCCTTCATCCTTCGCTGAAGCTCGTCGGGGGTAAATTGAGGATCCAGAGGCTCTAGCCCCAATTTGGCCAGAGATGGCGCTTTCTCCTCGTCCCCTTGTTTATATAAATGCATAGTTCCAAATGTACGAACATCACGATAACGAAGTTCCGTTTCGTCTGTAAAATGAAAAATCACATGGGTATGTTTCTCAACTTGTTCCTCTTTTCCATATACCCCATATCTCCCTTCCATGCGCAAATGGGAAAGGAGGACAAAATCATCGAAGTAAAATTTAAGGAATTTTCCCCGTCGTCCCATTTTACGAATGGTCTGCCCTTTTAACAATTCGATAAATAATTCAGGGTTGTCCGGTTCTTTAATGATTCTAGGCAATGAAACGGTGATAGAAGATATGGTTTTACCAGATACAAGTTGTTGTAATGTTCGTCTGACGGTTTCTACTTCAGGTAATTCCGGCATAGCATTCTCCTTTACTTAGCTTCATACCAGCTTGGGCCATAATGAATATCCACTTTTAATGGCACATCTAAAGGAAGCGCCTGTTCCATCACTTCAGCAACTACATTACACATGATGTTCACTTCATGGGGTGGCACTTCAAAAATTAATTCATCGTGAACCTGCAATAACATGCGGCTTTCCAGGTTTTCTTCCTTTAATTTTTGCGCCATTTTAACCATGGCTAATTTAATAATATCTGCAGCAGTACCCTGAATTGGCGTATTCATGGCTGTCCGTTCTGCAAAACTGCGCAGGTTGAAATTACTGCTCTTAATATCTGGTAAATAGCGTCTACGATTTAATAGAGTAGTAACATATCCTTTTTCCCTTGCTTCAATAATAATTTGCTCCATAAATTTCTTAACACCTTTAAATACCGAAAAATACTTCTCAATAAATTCCCCAGCTTCTTTACGGGAAATATTCAAGTTTTGTGAAAGACCATAATCGCTAATTCCATATATAATTCCGAAATTTACCGCCTTAGCTTGACGGCGCATATTCCCTGTAACCTCTTCTTTTTTCACGCCAAAAACATTCATGGCTGTACGTGTATGAATGTCCATATCCTGACGGAAGGCATCTACTAAATTCTCATCCTGGGAAATATGTGCCATGATGCGTAGTTCAATTTGGGAATAATCCGCAGCTAAAATAGACCATCCCTCTTCAGATGGAACAAAGGCCTGCCTTATTTTTCTCCCTTCTTCTAAACGAATGGGGATGTTCTGCAAATTGGGCTCCGTACTGCTTAAACGTCCTGTTGAGGTAACAGCCTGGTTAAAACAAGTATGGATTTTCCCTGTTTTTTCACTGATTTCTTTTTTCAATCCTTCTATATAAGTGGTTTGTAATTT
>CALNBV010000158.1 GCA_937874515.1 uncultured Paenibacillaceae bacterium
ATCTAGTTTTTCCTTTTCAATTCCTACTGTGACAGTTACGTTCTCAAGGTATTCTATATTTAATACATCAATCCCACGAACCTGCAATTCATTTTCGATTTTTCCCAGGTAGGTATAGTCAAAGGAAAAAGAATGTTTTTCAATCAAGATCCGCTCAATAATCCCTGTGCTTTTTATACCCTGGGAAGCGGCCTTTCCATAAGCCCGAATAAGCCCGCCTGCACCCAGTTTAATCCCGCCAAAATAGCGTGTGACGATAATAGCTGTATCCTTTAATCCATTTCGCTTGATGACTTCTAAAATAGGCTTTCCTGCTGTTCCCCCTGGCTCTCCATCATCATCCATTTTTTGAAACTGGTCTTGCTCCCCCGCAATATAGGCAGAGCAATTATGGGTGGCATCCCAGTGTTTCTTTTTAATCTCTTGCACAAAGGCAATGGCTTCTTCCTGTGTTTCAACCCTGCGTACATAGGTAATAAATTGGGAGCGGTTGATTTCAAATTCTCCCTGTCCTTCATGGCGAACCGTTAAGTAACGCTGTAGCATGGCTTTCCCCTTTCATTAAAGGTTATAATAGTGTTTAACATTATTACATTGTAGGGTTGGTGTCGGGATGACCATAGCAAATGACATTTGGAATACTATACAACCGTATTATTCAGGGATCCTTGGAATATCTGCACTTCTCATTGCCTGGTTAATAATCCTGGAAAATAGGAATCCCTCCCGTACGGTTGCCTGGTTAATTATATTAAATTTTCTTCCCATCGTTGGCTTTTTTCTCTATTTAATTATCGGGAGAAACGTGCGAAAAAGAAAGCTATTTAAAAACAAATACATTAGCAATACGGATATCATAAAAAAACTGGCAACAATCCAAACCCATACATGGGATGAAAGCCACTTCTGGCAATATCCCCACCTTGCATCGAAACGGCGCTTGCTCAATCTAATGGTGAATGTATCCCAATCTCCCTTCACCTTGAACAACCGTTCTAAGGTTCTTAAAAATGGAGGGGAAACCTTCCGGGAGATGATGAATGAGTTATCTAAAGCGAAACACCACATTCACTTTCAATTTTATATCATTCGCCATGATGCCACAGGAAACCAATTTAAACAGGTCCTCATGGACAAGGCAAGGGAAGGTGTAAAAGTTCGGGTGATTTATGATTGGGTTGGTTGTGTATGGTTAGACCAACAGTATATCACTGATTTGAAAGACGCTGGTGTTGAGGTGATCAGTTTTTTTCCTGTAATTATTCCTTTTTTAAATAACAAACTGAATTACCGAAACCATCGGAAAATTGTTGTTATTGATGGCAAAGTTGCCTTTGTTGGGGGCCTCAATATTGGAGATGAGTATATATCCAAAAGCCAATTTTTTGGATTCTGGCGGGATTCCCACATCCGTATTGAAGGTGAAGCAGTTTATCTCATCCAGAATATCTTTATAAAGGATTGGTTTTTCGTAACCAATCAAACTATTGAGGGAGATGCCTATTACCCTCATTTAGAAGAAAGACTTGGGGAAGAGCTTATCCAAATTGCTTCTAGTGGCCCAGATTCTGACTGGGAATCCATCTGGCAAATGTACTTCACCATTATTGCTACAGCCCAGGAAAAAATTTATATTACGTCACCTTACTTTATCCCGGATGATTCCATTAATATGGCCTTAAAAACAGCTGCCCTAAGTGGAATCGATGTACGTATCCTTCTCCCTGCCCGACCAGATCATAAAATCGTTTTCTGGGGTTCCCGCTCTTATATCCAGGAACTATTGGAAGCAGGGGTTCGCTTTTATCTGTATCAACCAGGGTTTGTCCATGCAAAAATTCTCCTCGTCGATGGGGTTGTCGCTTCCATTGGAACAGCCAATGTGGACATTCGAAGTTTCCAACATAATTTTGAAGTGAACGCTGTCCTTTATAACAGCAATTCAGTCTATAAATTAGAAGAGGACTTTTTTAACGATCTATTAGACAGCAAGGAATTAACCATGGAAGAACATTTGCGCCGCCCCTGGCATTCCCGGGTGAAAGAATCCGTATGCCGGTTGCTCTCACCCTTACTGTAAGAACGATGTTTTGAATCAAAGGATGGATAAGACATATTCAATAATGGCAACAACCAGTAAGAAGCCTAATGTAACACCATTCATGATTTTATTGGTGGTTAAAATATCTGCAGACCTAAGAGGCCGGGTAGGAATCCCCATGGTAGCCCGCTGGGAGGGGATTCCCTGATAAAAGTTTAACCCGCCCAGCTGAATGCCTAAAGCTCCTGCTACACCCGCTTCTGTAAAACCGCTATTGGGGCTAGGATGTTTCCTTGCATCCCGTAAAATCCCCTGAATAGCACCTTTCCCGTTTAACTTTAACACCCAGCTAACCCCTACTAGAAGAATAGCTGTCAAACGGGCAGGAATAAAGTTGGCTATGTCATCAAAACGGGCAGATGCCCATCCTAATTGAAGATATTTTTCATTTTTGTACCCTACCATGGAATCCAGAGTATTGGCAGCACGATAGGCCATTGCTAATGGGGCCCCTCCGATCGCAGCATAAAATAGAGGAGAAATAATGGCATCCACAATATTTTCCGCGACAGTCTCTACGGCTCCCCGAGATACTTCTTTTTCATCTAACTTTTCCGTATCCCGTCCAACAACCATCGCTAAGGCTTTTCGAGCTTCTTGTAAATTCCCCTTCTTCAATAACCCATAAATTTCTTTCCCTGCTGATTCAAGCCCTTTTACGGCAATGGTGGTAGAAATGAGCCAGATTTCCACCCCAAAGGCCAAAAGGGGATGAATAAGGGACAACCCTTTTAAAAGCCCCCAAACCAGGGCGAAGCTGCCTCCCACTAAAAGAAGAGGAAATAAAATACCGGCCACCTTTAGAGAACTCTCCTTTTTGCACACACTTCTTATCCCTTTTTCCAAAAAGGAAATCACTTTTCCCATAAGAACAACAGGGTGGGGCAACCAACGAGGGTCCCCCACCACACGATCAATGATATAAGCCAAAAACAATTTCAAAGCAACCATCATCTTTATTCCTCTCCCTGCGTGGACACTGCTGTATATACAGTTTCATAGACCAGACGTCCAATTCCATTGCCAATGGTGGTCGCCGCACCCGCAAATAGATGTGGACGGGTATAGGCAGGATTTTGGGATGCTCCAATTACAATGGCATCCGTCGTTGTCCCTGTGGCCAAATCCCCCTCTTCATCCTTAATTCCTAAATCTTGCAAAGCGGCTACTTTTGCTTCTGTTGCCGTAATAATGCCATTCACCATTGCTGCTGGAGTTAAATGGCCATCGATGAATAAAAAGATATTGATTGTATGGCATTCATAAGCTGAAAAGGTTTCCCTTTTCTTCCCTGCCCGGGCACTGTTCCCTGTTCCTGCGGTTACACAACAAAAGAGACGATATTGATCCCCTTCTTCTTCTGCAATTGCCCCATGGGTCACTTTGGCCGCAGTTTGAAACCCAATGGTTTTCTCCAGGGGATACCCCCATTTTTTTATTTGATCCGCCATCAATTGGACTGGATCCTCACACCGATAAGAAAGAGGAACCCGCCAATTGACAAAGTGAGTTCCTTTTTCCATGCCGCCACCCCAAATTGCACTGCTAAATGTTGTTAAAGGGACTGGGCTTTGTAATAAGAGATATTCATTATTTATTAAATCTACAGTGACACCAGGCCATACTAAGGAACGGTATTGGGTTGTACCCTGACGGAATGGTTGTAATAACATGATAAATCCTCCCCTTTTCTAGCGCCCACCGGAAATTGATAGATAGGAAGCCCCCAACCCTTTAATCGGTTTAAAACACTTTTTACTCTCTCTGTAAAACGGTCATCTCTTTCGTCAAGCAAAATCCCTGCAAGAGTTCCGCTATGAGCAACGACAGTGCCCACCCCTCCTTCTTCCTGACCTATTTGCCCTAAGGAATGAAAATAAGGATGGGGCAACCTTCGTTGCTGGATTTCCCCACTTCTTGTGGCAATTCGTCCAATTCCCCAGGAATCACCATTAATCATTGCCTTTTGTAAATCCAGGAGCAACTCAGAAAACTCTTCTTCCTCTTCCCTCGTATAAGGAATAGTTTTTTGATTGTAATGAAGGGTATCAACTTCTCCGCCACGGTCTACGCCAATGATTCTAAAAGGAGGCAAAAAACCTAACCTCTCCTTAAGAATTCCTTCCTTATGATAAAATGCCACAAGCCCGTCATACATAATGCCATCTGTTGGCTCAATAGATGTTAATAAGGAAGCGAATTGATCTGAACTTGCATTAATTCCAAAGGCAGCACAAAAAGCCCGGGCAGCAGCTAACATATCCGCTGTACTCGTGGCAAACCCTTTTCCTCCAGGCAATGAGTCCTCAATAAGAAGGGTTCCCCCTGTTTGAATGGGGTGTAACCCTCTCAATCCTTTAATCACTTTTCTCACTTTGTCTTTTTCCGGACTCAATTCCAATGTATTCATTTTGGATGGATAAAAAATGGCTTTAGCGAAATGTTGAATGGGCAGAGAAACGAGAAAAGGCCGCCCATTTACCTGCCCCTGCAACAATTCACCAAATGTATAATTTGCCTGCCCAATACCTGTCTTCATCTTCCCTAACTCCTATTCCATATCGGGGATTTCCTCTAACACACCCCCCCCGCTTACTAAGCGATACAAAAGGGCCTCACCATGGCCTGGAGGGCGATTCTCCCAAAAAAGAAATGGATTCTTCTCAATCCATTTCCCTTGAAACCAGCGAATGGGCCCCCCATGGCTAATCAGGGCTACTGTCTCTCCCCTTTTGCTTTCTGCAATGATATTCATTATTAATTGATCCACTCTATTTCCTAATTCTAAGAGAGTTTCTCCATTGGGAGGGCAAACAGAAAAGGGGTCATTATACCATACTGTTCCTTTTTCCGGATCAACAGCCATGATTTCTTCATAGGTTTTGCCTTCCCACTGGCCGAAATTCATCTCCCTTAAATTGGAATCAGGGATGACAGATAGGTTACGTTGTTTTGCAAACCCCTCAATTGTTTCCATACAACGAAGTAGATCGCTGCTATAAATCCGGTCTACCTGTACTTTTTTTAACCGTTGGATTAAGGACTTGGCCTGTTCCATCCCTACCTTATTTAAGGATACATTGGTATAACCAATGTATTGTTTTAACCTATTCTCTTCTGTTTGTCCATGGCGAATCCACAACAATCTCATAGGAAAGACCACCTGCCTGCCATGACCAAAAGGACAACAACGACCATTTCCGTCCATTCTACAAGAGCCCCATAGACATCCCCGGTTAATCCACCTAACCGTTTCACCACTGCCCGAATAAATAACCAGCTAATGATGATTGTTAATGCTAATACCAATAAACCGGCAACATCTTTCACAACATAAAAAATGCCACCTGTTATGAGAAAGCTAACAACGATCATCCAGGGAGCCAATCCTTTTTTCAACCCCGTAGCCATTCCCTTTTCACTAATATAAGGCCAGAACCAAATGGCTGCAACAAGGAAAAAACGGGCAGCCAGAGGAGGCAGAAGAAAGAGGAGAAATTCACGGTTTTCTATTAAATAATAAATGGATACCCCTTTCAACATAAAAAGAAGCAGGGCCGCAATCACCCCCATGGAACCTGTGCGGCTATCTTTCATAATTTCCAGGGTGCGCTGGCGGTCTCGGTTGCTCCCCATCCCATCAGCTAAATCCATCCATCCATCGATATGCAATCCTCCTGTTAAAAAAATCCAAAAGGCAAAGAATAGCACAGCAGCAAGGGCTGGTGGAGCCAGATAAAATCCTAACCAGGAAGCCCCCCATAATAGGATGCCAAGGAATAACCCAACTGCAGGATAATAAGCCACACTCCTCTCCCAATCTTTTTGTGAAGAGGAGAGCGTGGGTACAGGTATCCTTGTTAAAAATGCTACTGCATGAAAAAACGCTTTCATTTGTTTAGTCTCCTTTAACTTTCCAGGGAATGCCGGATACCACCATGTACACTTCATTGGCTTTAACCCCTAGCTTTTGATTAACGGCTCCCTGTACATCCTGAAACCAGCGGCCTAAAGAAGACATGGCAACTCCACCAAGCCCTACTTCGCTGGTCACAGCAACAACGATGCCCTCATAAGACTCCATTGCTGTTAACCAATCATCAACTCCCTGTAAAATAGCATCTGTCCATTTTTCCTTGCCCATTTCTCCCTCTGGAATTCTCATCATTTGATTGGTCACCCAGGTGGAAAAACAATCAAACAAGACCACAGGATAGTTTTGATAGACCCCTACATCCATTGGCAAATCATAAGGGGTTTCAATACAGCCCCAATGGGATGGACGCCGATCCCGGTGGCTCTGGATTCTTGCTTCCATTTCTTTATCCGTATTCACCCCTGTCGCCACATATAGGGCAGATTCACCGGCTCTTGCCGATACTTCTTCGGCAAAACCACTTTTCCCGGAGCGCACCCCTCCTGTAACTAAAATCAATTTCATCAGACTCACCACTCTTCTGCAATCTCTTGTATGGATTGAATCAATTTATTGTTTTCTTCCCGACTTCTAACAGCAATGCGAAAATCCCGTTCCGTTAATCCAGGATACATGGAACAATCTCGAATTAAAATTCCACGATTGGCTAATTGGAGTTGTAAATCTCCACTTCTTTTCCCCTGGGGCAAACGAACCAGGAGATAATTGGCCTGTCCAGGAAGGACTTCCCACTCCAACTCCAAGAAAAAACCACGGAGAAAATCCCGTTCCCTTGTCACCAATTGGCGGGTTTCTTCTTCATATGCCGCTACATGACAACAGGCTTCACCTGCTGCCAGTGCCAACCCATTTACACTCCAGGGAATTTGCATCTTTTTGATTAAGGCAATTTGCCTTTCATCACCCATGGCATATCCCAAACGCAATCCAGGTATGGCAAAAAACTTGGTCATAGAGCGCAGAAAAAGAACATGGGGATACTTTCTTCTTTCCCCTAAAAGGGTAGGCCCTACTTCAGGCAAAAAATCTAGAAAGGCTTCATCAAGCACAACCATGGTTTCTTCTTCTTCCGCCCATTGGGCAAAAGCACTCAATTCCTCATAGGTATACACTAAACCTGTGGGATTGTTGGGGTGTCCCAGGATGACCAGGTCTGTGTTCTTAATTAATTGATGAACCTCTTCCAGTTCTGGTTTAAACCCCTGCTCCTCCCTGGCATACACCGTCACAATCTCTGAACCATAAAGAGTAGCCAGTTGGGTATATTCCACAAAACAAGGTTGTACAACCCCTGTTTTGTGGGGACGAAAAGCCTGGAAGACCAGTGCCATACATTCAGCTGCCCCATTCCCTACTATGATTTCTTCGGGCGAAACCTGATTTTTTTCTGCCAGGGCCTGACGAATCTTGCGATGCACAGGGTCAGGATAATGGAGAATATATTTTTCTGCCTCTTTTAACACCGTTTTCATTTCTTCAGGGGGCCCCAGTGGATTAATATTGGCACTAAAATCAATCCACTGTTCTTCAGAAACGCCAAAAACGGCGGATGCTGTGACCAGATCCCCGCCGTGTCCGTATTTTTCCATCCTGCTCATCTTAGTATTCAATCCCTTTCACAGCTGGGATTCCTTCTTCATAATAATGCTTTATTGGTTCCATTTCTGTCACCAGGTCAGCAGCTTCAATGATTTCAGGTTTGGCGCTTCTTCCCGTAATGACGAGATGCATGCCAGGTGGACGTTTTTGTATGGTTTCCACTACTTCTTGCAGAGGAAGTACATCATCAATGGGGAAGGAATCAATGGCCAGAGCATTATTTAACTCATCGAGGATCACCACATCATAAGCCCCGCTATTGATTTTTTCTTTGGCAAAAGCCCAGGCTTTTTGTAAGGCTTCCCGATGTTCTTCCGGTGTTTTCAACCAGGTAAAACCAATTCCCATTTGGTGCATTTCAATTCCCATTTTCCCGAACATGGTCTTTTCTCCATATTCACGGTATGGAGATTTAATAAACTGAATCATCAGTACACCCTTGTCTCTTCCCGCTGCACGTACTGCTAAACCTAAAGCAGCAGTGGTTTTTCCTTTTCCATCTCCCGTATATACAAGAACAAGCCCTTGATTATCTTTGGTTGCCATGGTCAACATTCCCCCATTTCCCTTGAAAAATTAACGTTTCTAAAGAACGGCGTTTTTCCCACCCCATTTTTTCTAAGAGAGGGGCATCTGGATAATCATCCGTATAACCTAAGGACAAAAGGGCAACAGGTTCAATATGAGGGGGAATTTCTAAAATATCCCGCACATCATTCTTTTTGTAAAAGCTGACCCACCCCATGGCAATTCCCTCTGCTGTGGCTGCCAGCCACATATTTTGAATGGCGCAAGAAGTAGACATAATGTCTGTTTCTGGAATGGAATTGCGTCCTAACACGTGGGACCCACCCCTTGTGGGATCACAGGTTACACATATGGTTAAAGGCGCTTCTTTTAAACCCTGAACTTTTAATTTTAAAAACAGGTCATGTTTTTCTTCCATGTTTTCATAATGGATGGCTAATGCTCTTGTTTCTTTTTCAGCAGCATATGCTAATTTTTCTTTTGTTTCTTCATCTTCAATCAGGATATAATTCCAGGGCTGCATGAACCCCACAGAAGGTGCCATATGTCCAGCAAGGAGTATGCGTTGTATTGCTTCCTCTGGCAATGGATCGGGGCGAAAGGAACGAATATCCCTGCGCAACCCTATCGCTTTATAAATCGCTTCTTTTTCATCTCGTGTAAAAGATAACATGATGTTCATCTCTCCCTATAAGTGGACCGGGTTAGAATACAATGATGCTAAATACTCCACAGCTACATCATATGTGGTGTGTTCCACCATTCCTGTAACTTTAATTCCTGCTTCTTCAGCCTCAAGAACAGCCTGTTCACCCAGGCAAACAACCTTTGCATCGCCGAGAATAGCCAGAGGATCCAATCCTTTTCTTTCTAATTCCTGGATAAAAGATTTTACTGAAGATGGGCCGGGAAATAAATAGGTATCCACCTTTTTTTTCTCCAGTAATCGTACCACATTTTTCTCTACTTCTTTATGATTCTTTTTCTCATACAGAGTTATAACATCTTTGCCCTGCCAGCGAGAATCTTGTACAGTCTTTTCCTCACCCAGAATCAACAGAGAATCTAGTTTTTGTCCCTGCCACAAACCGCAGGCGTACCCTCGATCCAGGAGACGGCGACGAATACGAGGAGATAAAGCAAGAAATTCACCCTGAATTTTTCGCACATCCCGTTGCATTTCTTGTAAACCTTTAAAGAAAAAATCTACACTTTCTGCTGAAGTAAAGAGGAAATGGCCATAGGTTTCTATTTGGTCAATATAAAACTGATTTTCTGTTCGCCCAAATTGACTCTTAGCATAATAAGTGGGATATTCCATCACTTCTGCCCCTGCTTCTCCTAAGTATTCTGCCATCATGCCTGGGGTAGAATCGCTGCGGGCAACCAGGATTCGTTGGCCAAATAAGGGTTTCTTTTCAATCCAGCTTAAAGAATCCCGTAAGGATGCTATTTCCCCAACGAGAATAATCACAGGATGAGTAAACCCCTGGCTCCTTGCTTCTTCCACAGCTGTATGAAGGGTAGCAGTTAGGGTTCTTTGATGGCCGGTGGTACCCCATTGGACTAGGGCGACAGGCGTATGGGGTTTACGGCCATGGGCCATTAACCGATCACAAATAGAGGGCAGATTTTTTAAACCCATATAGAAAATTAACGTATGCAATCCTTTGGCTAAGGCTTCCCAATCCACCTCAGGCAGGGTATCCCCACCCTTTGCCGTGTGGCCGGAAATCACTGCGAAAGTATTTCCAAACTCCCGGTGGGTGACAGGAATTCCAGCATAAGCAGGAGCGGCAATGCCAGATGTGATCCCTGGAACGATTTCAAAAGGGATGCCATGATTGGCCAATTCCTGAGCTTCTTCTCCTGCCCGGCCAAACACCATGGGGTCTCCCCCCTTTAGACGGACCACGATTTTACCTGCCTTACCTTTCTCAACTAGAACCTGATTAATTGCTTCCTGGTTCAATGTATGGCAATTTGGCAATTTCCCACAATAAATAAATTCCCCTTCCGGATTGGCATGTCGTAACAGGCGAGGATTAGCGAGACGGTCATACACCACTACCTCCGCCTTGCGCAAACAGTCCAATCCTTTCACAGTAATTAATTTTTCATCTCCAGGCCCGGCACCAACCAAATAAACCTTTCCTTTACTCATATCCTCTCTCTCCCTTACAGCGAGCTTCTTTCAGCGAAGCATCTTCCACTAGCTTTAAAAAACGATTAAACGCTTTTCCCTCTTCGCCCCGGCGAAAATCTTCCAAATATTCTTCTTCCAATAATGTATAGAAAAGCTCCCGCCGAATGGATTCATTTTTTATCCGTTCCAAAATCACTCTCCGACAAGATGCTAGAAATTCCCCATAGGGCCCGTAGGCCACATCTACTTCTTCTTTTAATTGCTCTTTTAGTTTACGGGCCAGCCCGGGACTTGCCCCATCCGTTGCTACACTTATGGTCACCAACCCTCTGCGAAAATGGGCCGGAACAAAAAAGGTGCTCAAATCAGGACGGTCTGCTACATTTACCCATTGCCCTGGCTGAAGAGCATGGATCACTTTCTCATTGGTTTCCTTATGGTCTGTACAGGCAAAAACCAGAGTGGCCCCTTCCAGGTCTTCTGGAGAAAAAAGCTTCTTGCGCCATTCTACCTGATTTTCTTTCACCATGGCTTCAAGAGAATCTACAATCCCAGGAGAGACAACCATTACCCTGGCCCCTCCTGCCAATAGGGAATGGACTTTGCGTGATGCCACACTCCCCCCGCCAATGACCACAGCGGTTATACCTGCCATCTTTAATTGGATGGGATAAGTTTCTCCCATGATCTTAAATCCCCTTTGCAGCAGATTTTTTCATCTGATACTTCTGGCATGCATCAATCCAACGGGAAACCAAGTGTGGTTGTGAAGCGAAATGAAGATGGGTGTACCCTGCTACAAGATTGTCAGGTCCCACAACAACCCCTTCCTCCCCATCTTTGCGTAACCCTTTGCTCATGTAAGCGGGTTGTAATGAATCACTTCCAGGCTCAAAGGTTGAATAATGGAATTCATGGCCTCTTGCCTTCTGACCTTCTAACAGGAAGTTATCCCTTAATCCTGTAACTTCCCTATATCCCAGGGCTACTAGCTTTTTCTGCATCACTGTTCTCCCTGGAATCACTCCTGCCATAGGATAACGAGTCCCATCGGTTTTCTCTAATTCATCAGTTAAATACATAAACCCTCCACATTCAGCAAGGGTAGGCATCCCTTTTTCGATAGCACCTTTTACCGACTGGGCTACTTCATCATGTTTACATAATTGGGGGGCAAATTCTTCGGGAAATCCTCCGCCAATATATAAGCCATCCACATCCGAAGGCACTTGCTCCCCTGCTACTGGACTAAAGTAAACCAATTCTGCACCAGCAGCCTGCAACAACTCCAGGTTTTCTGGATAGTAAAAATTAAATGCACCATCCCGAGCAACTGCGATGCGAACTAGCGGAGAAGCTGAGGATGGGACAAAGGGGTCTTCCTTCTCCCCTAACTCCCCTAAATCCTCCACCTGTCCTGCCAGGGCAAGAATCCCTTCCAAATCTATATTTTCTTCCATTACATCCGCCAATCTGGTAAATAAACCCTCCAATTCCCCTCTTTCCACGGCAGGAAGCAAGCCTAAATGCCGCTCAGGAATGGAAATTTGCTGATCTGCGGTTAACACCCCTAACAAAGGTATACCGCATTCTTGCTCAATGGCCTGGCGCACCAATTCTCCGTGTCCTTTGCTTCCGGCAAAATTAGCAATAACTCCAACAATATTCACCTTTGGATTAAGGGATTGGAACCCTTTCACAATGGCTGCCGCACTGCGAGCCATACTTTTGATGTTGATTACCAGAATGACAGGGGTTTTTGTAATTAAACTTATTTCAGCAGAGCTGCCTACATCGGAAGTGGGGCTTTTTCCATCATAAAGGCCCATAACTCCTTCCATAATGGACAAATCTGCCCCACGGCTTCCATGGAGGTATACGTTGCGAACTAGATCGTGATTCATCATCCAGGAATCCAAATTACGGGAAGGCCGTTGGGTAATGGCAGTATGATAGGCCGGATCGATATAATCTGGCCCGCACTTAAACCCCTGCACCCTTAACCCTCTTTTAATAAACGCCGCCATTAATCCCAGGGTGAGGGTTGTTTTTCCTGCCCCTGAATGAGTCCCAGCGATAAGAATTCTTGGATTTGCCATGTTTGTTCCCAGCCCCTCTTTAGGGAATAATCCCCACAGAAAGGGTTACATTCCCAGACTTTTTCTTTGTTACTGCTAGTTTCTCAATTCCAGCATACTTTTTGCAAGCGGGTTCGCTAACACCATATGCTCCTGTGTAGCGATAAACCACATCCGAAGGCTCCTCAATGGGAATCTCATTTAATTCTTCGGGTTTATAATAAACAAACTTCCAACCATATTTGTTACATACCTGCAACAGGCCTTCTTCGTCCTTTTTCAAGTCAATGGTCCCAATGGCTTTGACACTATCTAAAGAGAAGCCTAACTCTTCTAGGGTCTCTTTTATTACCATTTCAATCTCTTCTGCCTCAGTTCCACGGTTGCATCCTACCCCAAGGATGATGGATTTTGGCCGATAAACCACAAGATTAGGAAGGGAATCCTTCTCCTCTTCTGATAAAATCCGATGGGTAATGACCAGGGCGGAATGGGGATTAGATTCTATGGCATGTCCTACTGATTTATACATTGTAAGATTTGCCGGCATAGGAGTATCGTGCATCCACCAGTCTTTCTCCCCTGATTCCTGAACAATGGCCACCTTTTCTCCATTCACCACAGCAGCACTGGCTGGAGTTAGATTTCCTTCTGATTCCTCATCCCACATCCAGCCAAACCGTTGCCCCAACAAGTCTACGGGAATGGTTTTTTGCACATCGGATGCTGTTGTTACTACTGCCTGTGCCCCTGTAAGGTTTGCCACTTCCCTTGCCAATTCATTGGCTCCCCCTAAATGGCCAGACAACATACTAATAGCAAACTGACCCTGGTCATCAACCACAACAACGCCAGGATCCGTTTTTTTATCTTTTAAAAGAGGGGCAATCATGCGAACCACCGCCCCCAGGGAGATAAATAGAATCAGACCACGATAGGTAGGAAACAACCCGGGAAACAGCAAGCGAACCGTCCCTTGAAAAAGGTGAATCCCCCGTTCATCCTCATCCCCATAACGAAACTTGTCCATATAATAAAGGTCCACTACTGGCATTTGTTCCGCCAGAGCCCTGGCCCTTTCTACCCCGTGACGGGTAATGGCCACTATTGCATTGCGTCCCCTTACCTGAAGAGCCGGCACTTCCCCTTCTGCCAATTTAATCACATTCATGATTAAACCCCTTTGCGAAATTGATGGGTAAAAGTAGGGTCATATAATTTGGAACGGAAATCTTCCGAATCTACTAACCGAGGATCCAGGGCATGACCTGCCAGAATCATGGCCTGTGAACGAATGCCGTTGTCCCGCAAATCTTGTTCCAGGTTTTCTAAGGTCGTACGAATGATTTTTTGATCAGGCCAGCTTGCACGGTACACCACACCAACAGGGGTATCAGGTTCCCATCCTGCATCATAGAAGGACTGTACAACTTTTTTTACAAGAGTAGCGCTTAAATAGAGAGCTACCGTACAGTGATGGGATGCTAAATCCTTTAATTTTTCCCGTTCCGGTACAGGGGTTCTTCCTTCAGCACGGGTTAATATGACCGTTTGAGTTAAATCCGGTACCGTTAATTCTGCCTGCAAAGCTGCAGCTGAGGCAAACACAGAGCTTACCCCTGGAATGATTTCAAACTTAATCCCTCTCTTTTTCAATAGAACCATTTGTTCTAAAATGGCTCCGTACATGGAGGGGTCACCTGTATGGACACGAGCCACCATTTTTCCTTCTCGAACCCGTGCTTCCATAATGTCTACCATTTCTTCAAGGGTCATGCCCGCGCTTTTTAATACTTCTGCTTCAGGCTTAGAGCGATTTACTAGTTCTTCACTTACCAGAGAGTCCGCATAGATGACTACATCGGCCTCTTGCAATATTTTCAACCCTTTTACCGTAATTAAATCCGGATCTCCCGGGCCTGCGCCTACAATATATACTTTCACTATTTTCTCACCACCATTAAACTTAAGTAATCTAACTTCGTTCCTTTTAATGCAGCTACATCACGGAATATCTTTTCTTCTTCTGAAGTTACCCTGGTAACCACCGCTGCTTTTCCAATTAAATTGATTTCTGTTAATAGATCTACCATTTGATCAATCACTTTTGCCACTTTAATAAATACCACCGCGTCATGGTGGAGTAAGGCTTGTTTCATATCTTCCTTATCTTCTGTCGCCGGTACAATGGCAAACACTTCATCCCCATCAGCTAAAGGCAATCCTAAGCGAGCCGCTGCACCATTCACAGAAGAAATGCCTGGCACCACTTCTACTGGGATTTCAGGATGATGTTCATTCATTTTCCTCATGAGATGAATAAAGGTGCTATACAAGAAGGGATCACCTTCAGTAATAAAAACCACATCTTTTCCCTCTAGCAATTTTCCTGAAAGAATAGCTACCGTGTTTTCCCATTCTTTTTTCAATACCTCTTGATCCCGAGTCATAGGGAAATACAAACCTAGCAATTCTTTCCCATCTTCTTTCACATGGGAGTTGATAATTTTTTGGGCATAACTTTCCGCCCCCATTTTTTTCGCTGGAAAAGAAATCACCGGGCACTTTTGCAATAAACGATAACCTTTAAGGGTAATCAGCTCCGGGTCTCCTGGTCCTACACCCACGCCAAATAATGTTCCTGTTGTCAATTTCCTTCCTCCTCCCGGTATGCTTCAATAATGTAAACGGGATTCAATCCCTCAAATCGGTTCATATGTAAGATAGGTTTGCTCCGTGAGATTTGGGCTAAGGTCATCTGGGTGGCAAATCCATTCTTTTTAAAGTTTTGCACAGCATCATAAAGAGACTCGATGGTGATGGCATTGAGGACAATGCGTCCCCCCTTTTTCAAACGGCGGCAAGCAATTTCTAAGATTTGTTCCATGCCACCGCTGGTTCCCCCAATAAATACAGCATCGGGGTCGGAAAATGTCTCCAATCCTTCCGGCGCTTTCCCATGAATTAGCGTAAAATCCGTACGGAACTTTCTCATATTCCTCTGGCAATTTTCTAAATCTGGCAGGTTTTTCTCAATAGCAAACACCTGCCCCTGACGGGCAATACGAGCCCCTTCAATGGCCATAGACCCAGTGCAGGTACCTATATCCCAAAGGGTGCTATCTTCTTTTAACTTAAGGGCTGCAAGGCTTAACACCCGAATTTCTTTTTTTGTGATTAACCCTTTGTCGGGAGACCTGTGAGAAAATTCTTCATCAGCAATGCCCAGGGGCCAGAAAGGAGCTGGAGATATTTTTCGCAGAATCACCAGATTTAATGGGTCAAAGGATTCCTCTGCCATTTCATCCAGTATAAAAGTGCGAATCCGTTCTTCAGGTCCACCTACCCGTTCTGCCACAATGGCCTCATATTCTGTGATGCCAAAATCCAACAGATAACGAGCAATGGCATTAGGTGAGTTTTCTTCATCTGTTAAGAGGCATAGCTTTGCTTTGCCATCTACTTTTTGCACCAACCCTTTGATGTTCCGTCCATGGACACTAAGAAAGGTGCAATCCTGCCAGGAATCTTGAATTCGGGAAAAGGCCAGTTGCACCGAACTTAAGGCTGGATAAATTTCCACAGGCAGTTTTTTGCTCAGATAACTGCCAATCCCATAGAAAAGGGGGTCACCTGAAGCTAACACCACAGTTCTTTTTCCTGACTCTTTCATTTTTTCTACGAGAGTAGAGAGTCCGTTTTTAATGATCCACTTTTCTCCACTGTACTCAGGAAAGAAGTCTAGCACCCGCTCTCCACCCACTAAAACGTCACTATCTGCAATCCATGTATGATAAAGGGGAAGTAGGCTTCCTTGCCCATCTTCTCCAATGCCAATTACTTTGATGGGCTCCATGCCACCCGCTCCCTTCCTAAAATCCTTTGTTGCATGGTAATCAAAATGGTTTCCACTTCCATGCCGCCGCCAACTTCTCTTAGCACGTTTTCACAAACATAGAGGCACAGCTTTTGGAAAAATTCCATATACCCTGAAGCGATCATTAGATCTCCAACTTCACTGGCCGTATTGGCCTGTTCCACTTTCTCGCAAAGATCCGCCGGCACTCCTGCTTCTTCGGCCATCTGGCGCAAAAAATGAAAATCCACCTGATTTCCTTTGGAATGGACCATCATCATGCCCTGGGCCACTTTAGAAAATTTACCCATCA
>CALNBV010000159.1 GCA_937874515.1 uncultured Paenibacillaceae bacterium
CTAAAGTAATAGATTCTCAAGGGAAGACCATTCTTGAAATTAAAAAAGACGAATCTTTGAACATTAGCAAAAGTGACACATACAAAATTCAAGTAGAAGGTAAAGAGCATAAAGGCAATTTTGAATTATCCTGGAAAGTACAATAATCAAAAGAAAAATATTGGCACCAGTGCTATACTATGAAAAAAGAGTAGGGGAATGAAACACTAATGAAGATTTTCAAACTGTTATGGGATTTTGTAAGCATGGTAGGCGGGGCTATCTTATTGTCTCTTCTAATTACTGTTTTTGTTTTTCAACCTTATAAAGTTGACGGTCATTCCATGGACCCTACTTTACATGACGAACAGAGGATCTATGCTTCGAAAATTAATCATACGTTCTCTACCAATCCATCCTACGGTGATATCGTCATTGTTGATAGCCGTTTTAACCGTGAACGGTCGTTCACAGACGACATAGCAGAAAGTCCATTGGTTAATATGGTTTTGAAAAATGACGCAGGTTTTTATTATGTAAAGCGGGTGATTGGGAAGTCTGGTGATATGATTGAAGTAAAAGAGGGGAAAGTATACCGAAATGGCCAGGTGTTGGATGAGCCATATATTAATGGACCCATGAACATCACACCTGATCAAAAATGGACGGTTCCAGAAGACCATGTTTTTGTAATGGGGGACAACAGGAACCACAGTACAGATAGCAGGTCATTAGGCTTTTGCCCTATTAGCCATATAATGGGAATTAAACTCTTTTAGGTGAAATAAAAAGGAAGCCAGACAGTCACGGATGGCTTCCTTTGTTTTGTTTTTGTTTCTCTTTCTCTTTTGGTTCCATGTATGGGGGTTGATGCTTTGTATCTTGATGGATTTCCTGATGGGTTTCAATATCATCCCTTTGTATTCCTAAAAGGGGATCAAAAGAAGTATAAGGGGTATTATCATTTGAAGGTTCCTTTTTGCTTTTTAAAAGGTACACAAGGATAGAAACAATGACAATTGCAATGAAGGCGAAAGTAATATAGTCCATTATAGATTCCTCCCAGGGAAGCATCATTAATATGATTATGTTATGTTACTAATATAATTATAGCATGGTTGCATTATGCATACTATGGTCTGAAAAGGGAAATTTGTGGCTTGTTGTGCGCTGATTTTCCCCATTTCTTTCTTAGTTCTAGGAAACCTTTAGTAGTTGAGGCATCCTGAATCATTAGGCCAGTTTCTTTTTCCAGGCCTTTCATTCTTCGCTCCGCCTTTCCATAGCCATCATAACAACTGGTCATGACACGGGTGGTCCAGAGGGAGAGAGGATTTCTGCCAGTTCGTAAAATCGTTCTGCATGGTAAGAAATTGGGGTGACATTGCTAATCAAAATCGGGTCATAGCGCCAAATCACTTTATCCTTTCCGATTTTTTCACTAAGGATTTGGAAGGTTTCAATTCGGTGGGACAGTACTGGCATCTTAGGTTCTAACAGGGGAGGGTAGTCGTTTAGGGTGAACTGAAAAAGATAAGGATAACCAAAGGAATCCAGAATATCTAGATATTTAAGAAAGGGACGGGGATTTTTAGACCAGAAGACAAAGGCATCCATTCCCCGTAAAATGCCGGAATGTCCGTGCGTCTGCTGGCACTAATAATCATAGATATCCTCCTTTATATTCTTTACTATAAAATTGTAACCGCATAATATGTAGTTTAATTTATTATAATGAAAAAAAGGGCGACCAATAGGCCGCCCTTAAAACAATTTTTTACTCTACAATGTGCACTTTTACGTTTTGAAAACCAAAGGCTTTCAAATCTCCACTGGGAATGTAGATATCAATACGATTCCCTTTGATTGCGCCGCCTATATCAGAGGCTACCCCATAAAAACCGCCTGCTGGCAATCCACTGAAATCATACCCTTCAATATAAAGTTTGGTTCCAAGAGGGATTACAGAAGGATCTACTGCAATGGTACCTAATTTTACTGGATTGCCCATATAATCATACTTTCCACATTCTGTTCCATAAGCAGAAGCAACCATATTTAGCACTGGATTTGGAGGGACAGTTCCTATATAAACTGTACGATTCCAATTTTTCCAGGTTATGGTTTGGTCGAAGCCTTCTGTTATGAAACGAACAGGGACATAAGTTCTGCTTTGGGAAATGGTTACTGGAGCATCCAAATAAACGGCTTTGCCTTCTACAAGTACTTGATGGGCACCGACTGTTAATTCAATCTTTTTCTGGCCATTGTCGATGGTGACCATCCGCTTTACTCCATCCCAGGCAACATTGTAACCAAGTTTTTCAGAAATGAATCGAACGGGAACCATGGTTCTTCCTACACTGCTAATGTAGGGTTGTGCATCGGGAAATTGCACCAGAGTTCCGTTAATGGCTACCTTTACCTGGTAATTTGCCGCTTGAGACGGTATGGCAAATAGAAAAGAACACGCCACAAGTAAAGCGCTAAAAACAATAACTATGCATTTTTTCATGCTGCTCTCCTTTCATTGCCTACGAGGTTAGTTGTCGGGTTTGGTAAGGAGTTTCCCTAGTAAATTCTATTGAATTTACATTCACCCCAATCGTGTAATAGATTTACACGAAAAAAATAGTCCCCCGCATTTCGTAAAATACCATACGAAATTTCGGCACGTCCTTATTGTAACATAGGATTTTATGTAACTTTGTTAGTAAATTTTATGAAATTCGCCAGAACACTCGTTACTTTAGTGACGAGATGAATGGTGAAAAGTTTTCTTTGGACAGAACGTTTGTTTTGGTTTAAACTTAATGAAAAGGGGGTGGAAGAATATGTATAATACACAACAAATTCGGATTAAAAAAGGACACCGATTCTATCCATATTGCGAAAAAATGTCGTCACTAGCGAAAAATCTATACAACGCGACAAACTTTCACATTCGTCAAATTTTTACAGCTTTTAATGAGGACAAAACAATCAACCCTCTACAACAAGAGGTCTTGAACCTTGTTGATAAACATCTGCCTCAAATGATTGAAGTGAAAATTAAAGCAGTAGAAAAGAAGCGTGAAAAAGAGTTAAAAAAACCAATTCGTGAGCGTAAAGAAATTAAAGATGCTACGCTTTTTAAATACCCTTCTAATGAGAACAAGATGATTAGCTACAGTTTTTTAGATGGCCTGTTTAAAGCATCCAAAAACGCAGATTATCAGGCGTTACCTGGTCAAGTAAATCAACAAGTTATGAAGATGGTATTTCAAAATTGGAAATCCTTTTTTGCTAGTATAAAAGATTATAAAATAAATCCTCACAAATATGATGCACGGCCTAAGCTACCTAAATATGCACCTAAAAAAGGGCGAAAAGAATGTGTTTTTTCAAATCAAGTATGC
>CALNBV010000160.1 GCA_937874515.1 uncultured Paenibacillaceae bacterium
CGTCAACCTCGGGAAGGGGAGAAGGATGGCATTAATTATTTCTTTAAAACCCATGAGCAATTCCAGGAAATGATTAAAAAGGATGCCCTGTTAGAGTGGGCTGAATATGTTGGGAATTATTATGGCACTCCTCGTCAGTTTGTAAATAACATGCTCAATGAGGGGAAAGACGTTATTTTGGAAATTGAAGTACAAGGCGCTTTGCAAGTAAAAGAGAAATTTCCAGAAGGAATATTTATCTTTCTTGCCCCACCGGATTTAAAAGAGTTGCGTTCTCGCATCACTGGCCGGGGAACGGAAACGGAAGAGTCCATTTCCAACCGGATGGAGGCGGCAAGGGGAGAAATCGAACTAATGGATAAATATAATTATGTTGTTGTTAATGATGAGGTGGACAAAGCCTGCCAGCGCATTGAAGCCATTGTCATTGCAGAACATTTGAAAAAAGAGCGGCAGATTGCCCGCTATCGCAGTTTAATTAAGGAGGTCATATAGGACATGATTTTTCCATCCATTGATGAGTTATTGCAAAAAGTAGACAGTAAATATACATTGGTGAGTATCGCTTCAAAGCGGGCCCGCCAATTAAAAGAAAATGAAGTATTGTTAATTAACCAACCCGAATCCCGTAAACATGTTGGGATGTCATTAGAAGAAATGCATGCGGGTAAAATTTTATTTCACCGGATTAAATAAAGAAAGCTTTGGTAAGCGGGGAACGCATATCAGAACTGTCTGGCCTGTTTTTTTAAAGGCAGCAGGCTGGTATGCGTTTTTCAACGTATAGGAACGCAATTCGGAAAAGGAGTCGATCCCCTTGTTAAAAGATAAAACCATTGTCATTGCAGTTACCGGTGGTATAGCTATTTATAAAATTGCAGATTTATGCAGCAAATTAACGCAAAAAGGGGCCAATGTGTGGGTGCTTATGAGTGAATCGGCCACCCGATTTGTTCAACCCCTTACGTTTCAATCCCTTGTGAAAAACCCTGTGCTAACCAGCACCTTTCAAGAACCTGACCCAAAAGTCATTTCCCATATTAATATTGCGGATAAGGCAGATTTATTTCTCATTGCCCCGGCTACAGCCAATACCATAGGTAAATTAGCCAATGGGATTGCCGATGATTTAATAGGCACCACATTTTTGGCAACAAAAGGGCCTGTGTGGGTAGCTCCCGCCATGAATGTGAATATGTACCATCATCCAGCGGTACAAAAGAATATGAACCAACTGGCAGAGTGGGGATGCCGTTTCCTGGAGCCTGAAGAGGGCTATCTGGCCTGTGGATGGGTAGGAAAAGGTAGACTGGCCCCTCCTGAAGATATATTAAAAGAAATAGAAGATTATTTTACATACCTTGATAAACAAGATTTACAGGGAACAAAGGTGCTTGTTACTGCAGGAGCTACCCGGGAAAAAATTGACCCTGTGCGCTTTTTAACCAATCATTCCACAGGAAAAATGGGGTATGCCATTGCTGAAGCCGCAGCCCGTCGGGGGGCAGAGGTTACCCTGGTGAGTGGAAGCAATCTCCTTGCCCCAAAAGGGGTACAGGTTGTGCCTGTGGTTTCTGCGGAAGACATGTATCAAGCCGTCATTGAGCGCTATGACGGAATGGATCTGGTGATTAAAGCCGCGGCTGTGGCCGATTATCGCCCGAAAGTGATCTATGATCAAAAAATGAAGAAAAAATTAGGGGACTTAAGTATAGAAATGGAGAGGACCCGGGATATTTTATTAGAGTTAGGCAAGCGGAAAGAAAAACAATTCCTTGTTGGGTTTGCAGCAGAAACAGAAAACCTGGAGGAGAATGCCCTGGGCAAATTAGAACGGAAGAATGCGGATATGATTGTAGCGAATAATGTAGCTAGCCCTGGTGCAGGTTTTGGCACCGATACGAATATTGTGACCATTATGAGAAGGGACGGGAAGTCCGTCTCCCTTCCCCAATTGGACAAAAGGGAAGTAGCCAATCAGATTTTGGACTTCGTTGTGGAAACATGGAGGGAGTAGAGGAAGTATCCATTGCCCGGGTGGTGGTGGATGTCCCTGTTACTCGTACAGATCGCCCCTTTGATTATCGGGTTCCACCTTCTTTACAGGGATTTGTACAGGTAGGAAGCCGGGTGATGGTACCTTTTGGCCCACGGAAATTACAGGGGTTTGTGATTGAGTTAGGCAATGAAGCACAATTCTCCCTGGAGAAAGTGCGAGACATTGAAGAGATTCTGGATATAGAAACTCCCCTCACTCCTGAATTGGTGCAATTGGCTAAATGGATGCATGAACGATTTATGTCTACTTATTATGGGGCTTTACAGGTCATGATTCCTTCGGCTCTTCGCTCTAAATATGAAAAACGGATTTCTCTCATTGAAAAACCCGGGGAATATGAAATTTTACCCCCAGTAGAACGGGAATTGTATGACTACTTAACGAGGTATTCTCCTGTTGCCTTTGATACATTTATGAAGAGGTTTCCTTTTGCTGCCCTCTGGGTAAAAGAAGGGATTAAAAAGGGAGTTCTGAAGGCTGAGGATAATTTAGTTGATCGGTTAGGCAAAAAGAAAATCACCATCCTTTCCCCAGCCGTAAGCATCGAGCAATTAACGGTAGAACGGGAAGCCTTAGGAAAGCAGGCGTATCGCCAACGGGAGATGCTTTCTTATTTTATTGAGGGTCCTCCCGAGGTTTCCCTTCCCCAGTTGCTAGCAGATCTTGGAACCAGTAGCCAAACAGTGAAGTCCTTACTGGATAAAGGATTATTGCAATCCAGGGAAATGGAAGACTATCGGGATCCTTTTGCCAACCGAACCTTTAAAAAGGCTGAAAAATATCCTTTCACGCCTCAGCAGGAGAAAGTGATTGAGGGGATTGACCAGGGAAGAAGAGACTTTGGATACTTTCCCTGTCTCATACACGGAGTCACGGGAAGCGGCAAAACAGAGGTCTATTTAGAAATTATGGAACGTACCATTGCAGAAGGGAAAGAGGCGATTCTTCTTGTCCCCGAGATTTCCCTTACGCCCCAGATGGTCAATCGTTTTAAAGGCCGTTTAGGGGATAAGGTGGCTGTCATGCACAGCGCCCTCTCCCAGGGGGAACGCTATGATGAATGGCGCAAAATTCGACGGGGACAGGTGAAGGTGGCCATTGGGGCGCGTTCTGCAATTTTTGCCCCTTTTACCAACTTAGGGTTAATCATCATTGATGAAGAACACGAGGGGTCCTATAAGCAAGAGGAAACCCCTCGTTATCATGCTCGCTCAGTTGCCCATTATCGAGGCAGGGCAAATGATGCCTGTGTGATTGTGGGCAGTGCCACTCCATCCCTTGAATCTTATGATCAGGCGGTTCGGGGGAAAATCACCCTCTTTACCATGGCTGACAGGGTAGGGAATCGCCCCTTGCCCCAGGTGGAAATTGTGGATATGCGTGGAGAGTTGCGAGATGGGAATCGGAGCATGTTCAGCAAGCCTTTGCGTGAGGCCATTGAAGTTCGGTTAGAGCGGCAGGAACAAATGGTCATGTTAATGAATAGGCGTGGTTTTTCCACTTTTGTAATGTGTCGTTCCTGCGGATATGTGGCCCAGTGTCCCCATTGTGATATTTCCCTGACGTTTCATCGCACCAATCAAACCTTGCGCTGCCATTATTGTGGTTATACTGAGCGGGAACCCCATAGCTGTCCCAATTGTGAAAGTGAACATATTCGTTATTTTGGTACAGGAACCCAGCGGGTGGAAGAAGAACTGGCCAAACATTTCCCAGGAATTCGGGTCATAAGGATGGATGTGGATACAACCAGCCGCAAAGGGTCCCACGAAAAGCTTCTTCAGGCTTTTCGGGAGGGAAAAGGGGATGTCTTGTTAGGGACACAAATGATTGCCAAAGGATTGGATTTCCCCAATGTTACCCTTGTAGGGGTGCTGGCTGCGGATAGCTTATTAAATCTCCCCGATTTTCGATCAGCGGAACGAACCTTTCAATTGCTAACCCAGGTTGGAGGGAGAGCCGGGCGCCATGAAAAAACAGGAGAAGTGATTATTCAAACCTATAATACGGAGCATTATAGCATTTTGCTGGCTGCAGACCATGATTATAGCGCTTTTTTTCAGGAAGAAATCAACCATCGATATCAGAAGGGGTATCCCCCATTTTGCCGCTTAATTCTCTTTACTTTTTCCCATGAGAATGTCCCTCTTCTCGTAAAAAAAGCGGAGAAGTTTGCGAAAGAATTGCGGGTGAACCTTCCCTCGGATTCCTATGTGTTAGGACCTGTTGCTTCTCCTATTGGCAGGATCAAAGATAGATATCGGTTTCAATGCATGCTAAAATATAGTCACAATTCCCAGATTCTTCATAAGGTACATCAATTGGTCCGGCAATTTGAAGAAGGACGGAAGAAGGATGATGTGTCTCTAACTGTAGATGTTGATCCACAAGTGATGATGTAATTCATAGAATAAAGGAAATGGGTCAATTCAAGGAGGGATGGGATATGAGTTTGCGGATCATTGTGAAACATCCGGATCCTGTTTTACGGGAGATGTGTAAACCTGTCCAAAAATTTAATGCCAATTTACACAAATTATTAGATGACATGGCTGAAACCATGTATATGGCAGAAGGTGTAGGATTGGCAGCACCTCAGGTTGGGAACCTGAAACGTGTTGTGGTGATTGATGTAGGCTCAGGCCTTCTTGAAATGGTAAACCCAGAGATTATTGACAGGAGAGGGGTTCAAGTAGGTCCAGAAGGATGTTTAAGCATCCCTACGTTAATGGGGGATGTACGAAGGGCAAAATGGGTAAGGGCAAGAGCCTATGACCGCTATGGAAAAGAATTTACCCTTGAAGGTAGCGACCTTTTGGCTCGTGCCATCCAGCATGAAATTGACCATTTAAATGGCGTTCTTTTTATCGACTTAGCCATTCGAATTTATTCCAGTCGGGAACATAAATAACCCCATAAGAGGAGTGGAGACTTGTGCGAATTGTGTTTATGGGCACCCCGGATTTTGCGGTGCCTTGTTTGCGGAACTTAGTAGAAAATCATTATGATGTAGTCGCTGTGGTTACCCAGCCTGACAGGCCACGGGGGAGAAAGAAAGAGTTAGCGGCTCCACCTGTAAAGGAAGCCGCTGTTGCCCTTGGCATTCCCGTTTACCAGCCAGAAAAACTGCGGGAAAATGGGGTAGATGATATTTTGCAGTTACAACCTGATTTAATTGTAACTGCGGCTTATGGGCAAATTCTGCCGAAGGAAATCATTGACTATCCTAAATATGGTTGCATTAATGTACATGCATCCCTCCTGCCAAACTATCGAGGTGGGGCACCTATACATAAATCCATCATTGATGGAGAGAAAGAAACCGGGGTCACCATTATGTACATGGTAGAAAAACTGGATGCTGGGGATATGTTAAGCCAGGTACGTGTTCCTATTGAAGAAGGGGACAATGTAGGAACAATGCATGATAAATTAAGTGGGGCAGGCTCCCAATTGTTGTTGGAAACCATTCCTCGTCTGGTTGCAGGGGAATTGATTCCTGTACCTCAGGATGAAAGCCTGGTAACCTTTGCCTGGAACATTAAACGGGAAGATGAGGCATTGTATTGGAATAAAACTGCTCGCCAGTTATTTAACCAGATTAGAGGCCTATGCCCCTGGCCTGTCGCTTATACCCGTTTTCAGGGACAGGTTATGAAGGTATGGAATAGTATAGTCCTTGAAGAAACCAATAGCAAGGATAAGGAGGCAGGCACCATCCTGGTTGTTTCTGCTGAAGGAATTGATGTGCAAACAGGCCAGGGAATCCTTCGCCTTCTTGAAGTTCAGCCTGCTGGAAAAAAAGCGATGAAAGTGTCCGATTATCTGCGGGGAAATGTACAAGTTCAACCAGGAATGGTTTTTGAAAGTGAGTTGCCTAAATGAAAAGTAAAAAATCCTTACCCCCTCCGAAAAACGCGAGAGAGTTAGCTCTTTTTGTATTAATAGAGGTGGAAGAGAAAAAAGCCTATAGTAATCTTCAGTTGAAGCATGCCCTTGCTGGGAAAGAGTGGGATCCCCGTGATGTGAATTTAACCACAGAATTGGTTTATGGCACATTAAGCCGTTTAAATACACTGGATTGGATGATTAGCCACTATTTGTCCAAACCTGCATCCAAACTGGAAAACTGGGTGAACTGGTTATTGCGCATCAGTTTCTATCAATTAACCTATTTAGACCGGATCCCTTCCCGGGCTGTGGTACATGAAGGGGTAGAAATTGCTAAGCGCTGGGGTCATAAAGGAATCAGTGGTATGGTAAACGGGGTGTTGCGCAATCGTCTGCGAAACCCGGAAAAAACGGAGATTCCTGCTGGGTTGCCTCCTGTTACACGGATTTCCCTTGAGTATTCCCATCCTGAGTGGCTGGTGAAAAAGTGGATTGAGGAATTTGGCGTGGAAGAAACAGAACAAATGTGTGAGGAAAACAATTTTCCACCAGAAATCAATCTTCGTACCAATGCCTTGAAAGGGACACGGGAGGAATTGCTGGAAACCATTAAAGAACAATTGCCAAAGGCTTATGTACAGCCATCAAAACTTACTCCCATGGGGGTTGTTTTAAGTGAAAGTGGCAATATAGGACAGTTGACAGCATACCTTGAGGGGTTATGTACCGTTCAGGATGAAAGTTCTATGCTAGTTGGGGATGCCCTGTCCCCCTTTTCTGGAATGAAGGTGCTGGATGTTTGTGCTGCACCTGGGGGCAAATCCACTCATATTGCTGAAAAAATGAACAACCAGGGCACAGTCCTTTCCATGGATATTCATCCCCATAAGTTAAAACTTATTGAGGAAAATGGGAAACGCCTTGGCATTTCCATTATTGAAACCCGGGCAGGGGATGCAAGGGAAGTGGACCGGATTCTCACTGGGGAAACCTTTGACCGGATCTTAGTGGATGCCCCCTGTACGGGGCTAGGCGTAATTCGCCGCAAACCGGATATTCGTTGGGCTAAAACAGAAAAAGATGAAGAAATCCACCGCATTCAGTATGATATTTTATGTAGTGCAGCCTCTTTGCTAAAGCCTGATGGAAAACTGGTGTATAGTACTTGTACGGTACAACGGGAAGAAAATCAGGATGTGATTCAGCGATTTTTGCAAGAGCATCCCCATTGGGAGTTAGATTCAACTCTTGTACATGATCTTCCCGTTTTGATTGGGGAAAAATATGCTACACTAAAGAATGGATATGTACAAATTCTTCCCCATCATTTTCATAGCGATGGGTTTTTCATAGCCAGATTAAAAAGAAAGAGTGGAACTAGGGACTGATGAAACCTTTTATCTACAACTATACGTTAGAAGAATTGAAAACTTGGTTAACCCAACAGGGTGAGAAAGCCTTTCGCGCAACACAACTTTTTGATTGGCTCTATGTGAAACGGGCCAATTCCTTTGCAGACATGAGCAATTTGTCAAAAACCCTGCGGGACAAATTGGAGGAATCTTTCACTTTCGTCCCTTTAACGGAAATTACTCGCCAGGTATCTTCTGATGGTACGGTGAAATTTTTGTTTTCTCTTCATGATGGCCATGCCATTGAAACGGTTATTATGCGCCATAATTATGGGAACAGTGTTTGTGTGACTACCCAGGTGGGATGCAGAATGGGATGTACCTTTTGCGCTTCAACCTTAACCGGGGTAAAAAGGAATCTGGAGCCTGGAGAAATTGTGGCTCAGGTATTGGCTGCCCAAAAAGCTCTGGATGAAGAGGAAGAACGTGTGAGCCATATTGTGGTGATGGGAATTGGAGAACCCTTTGAAAACTATGAATCCTTGTGGGCTTTTCTTCGAATTGTCAATGAGGAAAAAGGGCTGAAAATTGGCCAACGCCACATTACCGTATCTACAAGTGGTGTGGTTCCTCAAATCTATCGTTTTGCTGATGAGAACACCCAGATTAATTTAGCGATTTCTTTACATGCACCTAACGATGTTCTCCGTTCAAAGTTAATGCCAGTCAATCGCCGTTATCCATTGCATGAACTCATGGAGTCAATCAAGTATTACATAGCCACAACAGGAAGAAGAATTACTTTTGAATATGGGCTCTTTGGCAAGGTGAATGACCAACCGGCCCATGCAAGGGAGTTAATTGAGTTAGTCAAAGGATTGAAATGCCATATTAATTTAATTCCTGTTAATTACGTTCCGGAAAGGGATTTTATCCGATCTTCCAAAAATGATATTGCCCAATTTAAGAAAATTCTTGAGGAAGAAGGGTTAAATGTCACGATTCGCCGGGAACAGGGTAGCGATATCGCAGCAGCCTGTGGGCAATTACGAGCCCAACATGCAAACCAAAAGAGGTGAACTGCACATGGAAGCAGCCTTTAAAACCCATATTGGCCGTGTTAGACAAACCAATGAAGATGCAGGTGCCATTCAATCCTTACAAGAGGGATGGGTCTTAGCTATTGTAGCGGATGGAATGGGAGGACATAAAGCAGGAGATGTAGCCAGTCAAATGGCAGTGGAAAGAATTTCTGCCCATTTGCATGGCTTGTCTTTTCCTATGGATATCACAGAGATTGAGAATCAAGTGGATTCAGCCATTTATTTGGCCAATCAGGAGATTTTTCAATATGCAAAGGACAACCCTGAATGCAGTGGGATGGGGACCACTGTGGTCATTGCTGTAGTGAATGAGCACGGGGGGGTCTTAGCCCATATTGGTGATAGCCGAATTTACCGCTGGCACGAAGGACAATTACAATTGTTAACAAACGACCATACCCTGGTTAATGAGTTGTTGAAAAACCATCAAATTACTCCGGAGGAAGCCATCACCCATCCTCGCCGTAATATTATTACACGGGCTGTTGGAACGGATGAAGTCGTTGAAGCCGATTTTAGTATGGTAGAATGGCAGGTAGGTGATCTTCTCCTTCTTTGTTCTGACGGTCTTCATGGGAAGGTTCCCCAGGAGGAAATGGAGAGAATTCTGCAAGAGGTAGATCTGGAGAAAGCAGCAGAGGAGTTAGTGCATCTGGCCCTAGAAGCAGGTGGCCAGGATAATATCACTGTGGCTCTTCTCAAACATAATAAACCAGGTCATCGTGAGAAAGGGGGGACTAAAACGTGATTGGAAAAACACTCGGTTCTCGTTATGAAATAGATAAGTTAATCGGTGAAGGTGGAATGGCCCAGGTGTATCGTGCCAGGGATCTTCTTTTAAATCGCACTGTGGCGGTGAAGATTCTTCGCTCCCAATTTGGCGGTGATGAAGATTTTATTGCCCGTTTTCACAGGG
>CALNBV010000161.1 GCA_937874515.1 uncultured Paenibacillaceae bacterium
TTTACCCACCGATTTTCAGGCAAATCATAGTTGACAGAATGGATGGGTGTTTTTAGATAATTCATATCTTCTGGATGTTGTAAGTGATAGCGTATAGTTTGTTCATCGATTTTAATTGCCCGATCCTCAGGGACCAGTTTATAGTTTTTTTCAATTCGATAATTTAGTTTCGTGAACAGGTCATGAAGGGCAGTCATAATCGATGAAAAACGTTGTTTTAATATGAGATAAGGCTGCAATTGTTGAATAGGTAAAGGATTATGAAAGGAAAAACGACCTCCTGAATGACGTGGGAGGAGATCTTGGGCTAATCCTTTCAAGGTACTTTCTAATTCATCCCGCATCCATTCCCATTGTTCCTGGGTCACTTGCTTGGGAACAATCCGAATGAGAGAATAAAAATCAGCTCCCTGGGCTGTTATTTTTATGGGATAAAACCCTGGAATTAATGGATAATAATCATTGTTAAACAGGGTATAAGGCTCATTTGAACAGGGCAAGTACACATTGCCAGAGAGGGTCTCTCTTAAGATTCCCTCAGGAAGTGTGTCCAGGCCATCCATAAAAAATCGAGCATGTGGATCAGGAGATTGAAACAAAAGAGAAAGAGATTTATTTTCTTTTAAACAAATGGGTTCAAAAGCCCTTGCCCCAAGAAGTTCTTCATCCTGATTCACAAAATGAGATTCTCCTAAGGGGTATACGCTATCAAATTGCATGAAAGTTAAAGTAAATGGAAGAACATTAGAAGGTGTATCCATTTATTTTCAACTCTTTCCCTTTGGTTAATAGGGTCTCTTTTACTTCATTAAATGAAGAAACATCATCATATTGAGCAAGAATTTCTAGAAAACGCCCGTTTTTTAATACGCCTTCATTCATATCGTACCAACCAATAAGGGGAGAAAGGAGTTCCTCAGGTCCTCTTAGTTTGGTTAACACCCGTTGCACCAGTTGCAAATCAAAGGCCTCTTCTTTGGTAAGGCTTTTGTGGTTTGGAATATTCTTCATGTACCCATCGATTTGCCGTATAATCCGTTGGCCAATTCCCAGGTTTTTATGAACCTTCTGCATGGCTTGATGAAGATCCCATAATAAATGCAATTGTTGATCAGTTAATTCAATGTGTTCATTCTTGTTGCGGAACCCATCATATTCTGTAAATCCTTTAAAAGGAATATATTCGACTTTTTTATTATCCAATTTAAGGGTTCTTAGTTTTTCATAAGGGACCACTTTTAAGGAGATAATATTGGCCCGATCCAATACTTTATCTGAAAAGTGGAAGGTGGACTCATCCATATTGACCGTGCCAACGAACAACACATTATCCCCAATTTTAATCTGTGCAGGAAATTGGGCTGAGTTATAGAGACTGGATTCTAGCTCTTCATTATAAAGACGCAAATATCTGCGGTGGGGCTCCATCTCTAAAACCGATAAAAATTGAGAAAAATAGTGTTCCACTCTTGCTAAGTTCATTTCATCAAAGCAAATAATATAGATTTTATCCGTGTTTTCTTCTGCGTTTTTCAAAATATTAATTAAGCCAGAATCCCCGGGTCGATAGACCATGTGCAAAGAATCTACATAACCGATTAAATCCCCATCGTCATTCCAGGAGGGGCGTACAGGAATAAAGGAAATGTGGGGTTCAGTGAGGCCAAGAGCTTTCCCATAGGCATGGACTAAGCGAGACTTCCCTGTTCCACTCATGCCTTGTAAAATCACCAGATTAGACACTTTCATTGCTGTATGGAAGTTGATTAAATCTTTTTCTTCATAGAGCAAACCCCGTTCTAAGGTAACCTGAACCAGGCGATCGATAAATCTAGTTTCCGTTGTTTCGAGAGGAATGCTTTCTACTTCCGCTGCAGGTGCCACCTCGTCCTGAACATCTGTTACGAATTCAGCAAAAGGAGTGCCTACTTCTTGCAGCATGTCTTTAATTTTCGTTGAAGTCTCATGATTAATGAATAAAATTTCATTGACCTCATAGGTTTCATCCAACCATTCAATGGGGAAATCGATCATTCGTAAGGGTTCCTCAACGAGAAAATTAAATCCCCCATAGGCATGCATATGTTTGGTAAAGGTACCAATGATGGAATAGGTATCATCTTCTTTTTTCCACAACAGAAAGGTGGGGGTATCATTAGGTTCGATGGATAAGTTGCTAATTTTTCCTACGAATTTCCGCGTGGCTAATCTTTTTATAAATTCTTCATAGGTTACATTGTGCATTTTCGTACTGAAAATAGGAAAAGGACAGAGTACATCTGTTGCGTTAAAACTATCAGATTTTTTGACTAATTTTAATTCAGTAGCAACGAATACATCATGATTGGCCCTTACTTTTCGATTAGGGATAAACACAATCAAATAATTACTCAAGAAATTCCGGAAGTTTTCTTCTCGAATATGAAGGGGTTCATTATAGATGTCTTGAAATCCATACTCTTCTAATTCATGAGAAAAACTAGTAAACAATTGTTCATTTGGAAAGTTATCCGGTGGTTTAGAGATTAGTTTTATGGAAAATTGAATTACATTGTGTGTATTGATGAAAATGGATTGTTTATATTTACCAGTCACACTTTCTACAAAATCATCTTCCGCCAACACTCCTATTAGAAACGTGTCCCATTTGCTATTCATATGGATACCCTCCTTTCTTGATGGATGTATAGTTCTAGTTCTTTGATGTTGTGAAATTCAATGACCCGTTGCTCTCGCAAATGAGTCCTTAATTTAAATAGTTGCAGCCTCGTCAGTTCAAAGGTTAAAATCCAGATTTCACCATAGTCATGATCATTGATAATTTGGTCAATTTCATTGGACTGGATCACAGTAACATCATATTGGACTAGAATAGGGAGGGGAACTTCCCTTCCAATTAATGCTACTCTGGGTAATTGTTTTTGTTCTGGCTCTTGTTCTTCCTCTTTCTGAGGTTCAACTACTTTCTGGATGATCTCATTAGAGGCAGGTGTCGTTTCTACTTCCCTTTTACAAGAAGATAGGGTTTCCTGCATTTGTTCCAGTTCCTTTTTCATTTTTTCTATGAGGGTTTCTTTTTCCTGGGTTTCTTTTGCTATTTCATTTTTTTCCGTTTGTAGTTTCTTTCTCTCTTTTGCCCATTTGGAACATTCCTGGTTAAAGGAGTTTTTTATATTGGCTAAATTTTGTTCTAATTGATGAATTTTTTTATTCTTTTTCTCCAATTCTTTTTTAAGTTCTTCTGTTTTTTTGGAATTCGCCCTTTCTTTTTCTTCTATTACTATAGATTTCTCATACACGGATTGTTTGTTTTTACGATTTTCATATTCATTTAATAGAAATTCCCCATTTTTTTGGTCTTCCTCATCTAGAGAAGTGAGTAATGAAATGATGAATAAATATGGATTTTCAACTTCTTTTACTTCAGATAGGATTTCTTCTCGTTTTTTACCTCGTATATTTTCACATTCTTCATTTTCAGAAACTTGTAGTTCAAAGTATAAGATACTTTTAAAAAAAGATAGATCTTTTAGTATGTTATGAATGAGTCTGGGACGAATCGTATTAATATGACGATGTAAAGAGTCTGCGCGAAACCCTGGTGGAATAGGGATATTCGTTTGTTTTACTACATTGATTAACTCAGAATCCGGGATTATTTTCAGTATTTTTTCCCAAATATTTATCTCCATTTCATATTTCCCCCGCTCCTATATATTTTTTATGTGTATCCTTAAGTATAATAGATAAAGTAGTTTACAAGCAGGCAAATGCAAAAATCAAAATGAATTTGTAATAAATATTTGAAGAAAGAATGACATTTTCTTTAACCATAACAATAAGTGGTTGCAATGTGTGGGGGTTTCAATCCCTTATTTCAAAATACTATTATAATTGGAAATATAATCAAGTAATAGTTTGGGAGTCTTTTTTGAGTGAAAATTCCCTAGTGAATTGGAGGTATATATGAGTATGAAAGAAGAAGGCGAATACAGAAAAGATATGGATATTGGGGAGGATGATGGAATTACTGAAAAACCTTTGTCCCGTACAATGATTTTTGCCTGTTATCTTACAGCATTGTTGTTAGTAATTGCAATTGTGTACGGTTTTACAGGTATAATTGCTGATATTATAAAAAAAGTAATCCACGTTGATAGATTTATAGTACTTTCTTATTTAAGCATATTTTATCTTATTTATCGTTTGACAATTAGTCTTGGAAATCATTGGCGTTCAAATGAAAAAAACGAAATTGGTACAGCTGTAACTAATTTTCCGAATCCTTTTTATGATCCGGGCTATGTTAAAGGACCGATGTTGTTAAGAAAGGAATACAAAAATTTACAAAGGAAATATAAAGCAATACAAGCATTTTTGAAAAAAAGTTTAAACACAGTAGATCAGTATGGTAAAGCTATTCAGAAATTCGAGTCGAAATTAAGGGTTTTAATAAGACATAATGATAATAGCAATCGGTTAATAAAATCATATAATTATTTATATGGTATAAGAGATAAATATTTTGTTGAAAAGATGCTGAACAATATTCTGGAAGAATGTATTACAGTTCTAGAAAAAGATCAAAGTGATAAATCGATTTCTTTATTTCAAGTAAAAGAAGATAAACTAATTATTAAAGAAAGTGTTAGAATCAATGCAGAATCAGTTGCCAAAAGGTCTTTTCAAAAAGGTGAAGGTTTTGCGGGATATATATGGGAAATAGGCAAAGCTGAAATGGTAAACAATATTGAAAAGGGAGACCAACGGTTTGCTGTGGGAGATATACCTACAACTTCAATAGGATCAATACTAGGGTTTCCATTAATGGTGGAGAAGGACATTATTGGAGTCCTATGTATTCAATCCGAATCAGAAGATGGTTTTAATGAAGCAGATTTTAGAACTGTTGAGTTTTATGCAAGAATGTGTACGTTAATTTTTTTATATGATAAAATAAAATATAAAAATTCGAATGGAAAGAGAGGGGATCAACATGACATCGACGATTAAGCTTAAGAAAACTGGGTATGAAGATATTGATAACTTACTTCTTGAGGCTCATAAGTTAATCGAAGAAGGAAATGAACTCCAAAAAGAGATTGAAGTTGCTGTTAAGATTATACCAAATAAATCTTTTATCTCTCCATTTAAAAAAGCAAACAAAAGGTCTAAATCAAAATTGTAAAATTATTAGAAATGTTCACTTTTACATATAGAACCTGATTAAAGAAAACAACGCACCAATCCCTTTTGAAAAATATCTCAATCATCACTGATGGTTTTTTTATTCATCCTTTGTTCTTGGAGAAGAAAAAATAGAATTGGACAGTTCCTTTACAGTAAAAGTAATTTAATGAACGGAAGGGTGAACCTACGACAATGATTTCCTAGTCCTATTTACGAAAACCATTTGAAATGAAGGCATTTTTGGCAGATCAACAGCTCTGCTTATCTTTTGGTTGCCTTCAATTGCGTTTTCAGAATAGGATGGGATGTTATTGTTGCGCCGAAAGGGGAGCAGTCTCTCCTTTTTGTGTTCACCATACCTATGCCTCCTATTCTGAATGTAGATAGGGGGCATTTTTTTCGCCCCGAAAAACGGAAACGGGGATGATGTGCGGATGTTATTAGAAGCATTGAAGATAAAACACTATGTGAAAGATCGTTTGTTATTGGATGTTGAACATTTAGAAGTTCATAAACATGATCGAATTGGGTTGGTTGGTCGCAATGGCAGTGGAAAAACCACATTGTTGAATGTATTGGCGG
>CALNBV010000162.1 GCA_937874515.1 uncultured Paenibacillaceae bacterium
CATTGAAAAGGGAAAAATCGTAGGTTTTCTCGGGCCTAATGGTTCCGGCAAATCAACAGTCATTCGCATGTTAAGCGGCATTCTTGCCCCTACTTCCGGAACAGGCCATGTATTGGGATTTGACATTAATAAAGAATCTGAGACCATTAAACATCATATTGGCTACATGTCTCAGCGTTTTAGCCTGTATGAAGATTTAACTGTGGAGGAAAACCTTGACTTCTATGGTGGCATCTACGGGCTGGATGGAAAAAAAGCCAAACAGAGAAAAGCTAAACTCATTGAAATGGCAGGCTTAACTGGCAGGGAAAAACAATTGGCAGGCTCCCTATCCGGAGGTTGGAAACAACGCTTAGCCCTGTCCTGCGCTTTATTGCATGAGCCGAAGATTCTCATTCTTGACGAACCTACTGCCGGGGTGGATCCGGTATCCCGCCGTATTTTCTGGGATGTGATTCACCAGCTTGCCCGAGAAGGAATTACCATTCTGGTTAGTACCCACTACATGGATGAAGCAGAAACTTGTGATGAAATTAGTTTTATCTTCTTTAGTAAATTATTGGTAAGTGGTCCACCCAAAGATTTAATACAACAGTATGGGGCAACTTCTCTTGACGATGTGTTTATTCAACTGGTAGAAGCCCAGGAGAAGGATCCCATACGGGGGAGGGTGTAACCATGGACAAAAAGAGATTCAGTTTTTCCCGAATGAATGCAATCATTATTAAAGAATTCCTTCATATACGCAGAGACCGGGCAAGCCTTGCTATTGCTGTAGCCATGCCTATTGTCTTTTTGCTACTATTTGGCTATGCGGTAAACACCGATGTTGAACATTTGCCAACAGGGGTATGGGATCAAAGCCATAGCAAAGAAAGCCGGGAGTTGGTCCGCAACTATACCAATACCCTTTATTTTGACCACGTCTACGATGCCGATGGTTATGAAGATTTGCAAAGCCAAATGGATAAAGGGAATATTCGGGTAGGACTTGTCATTCCCCCTGATTATGGAAAGAATATCAAAGCAGGCATTCCCACCAAGGTACAAGTGGTTGTGGATGGGGCGGATCCCAATGCAGCCCGCACCGCTTTAGCCAACGCCCAGATGATTACACAAAATAAAGGGATTCAAATGGCAAATCAACAGGGCCCTTTGCCTGTCACAGCGGAAATCAAAGTGCTGTACAATCCCAATATGAAAAGCTTAACCTTTAACATACCGGCATTAATTGGCCTTATTATGCAAAACGTCACGGCCATATTAACTGCTTTTGCCCTGGTTAGGGAACGGGAACGGGGTACTATGGAACAATTGATTGTTACCCCTATACGCCCTTCAGAACTAATCCTTGGGAAATTAATTCCTTACGTTTTTGTAGGAATCTTCTCCTTTACCCTTGTGCTGGTGCTGGGGATTCTCTGGTTCCAGGTACCTGTAAAGGGAAGTATCACCCTATTAATTCTGTTAAGCTTGCTCTTTTTAGTGACCACCCTTGCCATTGGTATTGTAATTTCCACAGTTTCAAAAACCCAGTTACAGGCCATGCAAATGTCCTTTGCCATTATCTTGCCCAGTGTCTTATTATCAGGCTTTATTTTCCCACGGGAAACCATGCCTCTCTTTATTCAACTGATTGGCGGCATGGTGCCTCTCACCTATTTCCTTGAAATTCTCAGGGGCATTTTCTTAAAGGGAATTGGCATACAGGAACTGTGGCAAGAAACCCTGATTTTATCTGTCTTTGCCACAGTTTTATGTATTATTGCCATGAAACGCTTCCGTAAAAAACTAGAATAAAGGAGGGGTACCCATGTCAGAATCTAAACCCCTTTTCGATGAGGCCATCCAAAACCTGCTGGAATCCTTAAAAGATGAGAAAGACATGACAGAAAAACAGCAACGGATTATCGCTTCAGCCATTGAAATCATCGCTGAAAAAGGGTTTAACGGATCCTCCACCAGTGAAATTGCTAAAAATGCCGGAGTAGCCGAAGGGACCATCTTTCGCCACTTTAAAACGAAAAAAGAACTTTTGTATGCCCTGGTCGGCCCCATGCTCATTAAATTCGCCTCACCTTTAATTATGAAAGATGTGATTCGCATTATTGAAAGTGAGGCCCCTGCGGAAGATGTGCTCCAATCCCTCTATGAAAATCGCTTAGATTTAATCACAGAGAACTTGCCCAGGGTAAAAATACTAATGCAAGAAGCCTTGTTTCATCCAGAAATCATGGATTCGATTTTAAACAACCTGGCTCGCCAGGGAAGAGCTCTGGGTGACAATTTTGTAACTGAACGAATTGAATCAGGGGAATTTCGTCCCCTTCCTACCAATGGGATCACCCGAGCAATTTTTTCCACCCTACTAGGCTACTTTGTCTTCTCTCAAGCCTTCCCTGAGGAAAAAGGTGAAGATGATGTGGAGGTTATTATTGATATTCTGTTAAATGGAATTAAAGAAAGGCATGGAGATTAATCCATGCCTTTTTGTTTAATCAGAGTTTATTTACATGAATAATATAACGACTAAATTTTATGAAATTATGATGAAGAACTCCTAAGATAAGGGAAATTCTATTGTAAAGGTTGTCCCTTCCCCAGTCTGACTGGTTACCCCAATGGTGCCGCCTTGCAGTTCCACTAACCTTTTCACAATAGCTAACCCTAATCCTGTTCCACCATGTTCCCGGGAACGGGATTTTTCCACCCGGTGGAAACGGTCAAAAATAAAGGGAAGTTCTTCTTCTGGAATTCCTATGCCCGTATCCTGAACTTCAATTTGGACAAAAGATTCCTCGTTGCTTAACGTAATTGTAATCGTTCCATCCTTTGTATATCGAATAGCATTATCTAATAGGTTGATGAACACTTGTTGCATACGATTCCCATCCAGAAACAGAAGAGGAATGTTTTCTTCATGAAGGATGAATTGGATTCCTTTGTTTTCAGCTCTCAGGTTTACATAGTCCATAGCATTATCAATGACTTCAATAAGATCAATCCACTCTAGGGTTAATTCGAATTTTCCTTCTTCAAATTTGGCTAAATCAAATAAATCGTTAACTAGTCCTTTTAACCTCTTTGTCTCAGAAGAAATAATGTGAACCATTTGTTTTCGTTGTTCTTTATCTTCCCATGTTTCTGTATTGAGCAATTGCACATACCCTTCAATATACGTTAGAGGGGTGCGCAGTTCATGTGAAATGGAAGAGAAAAATTCGGAACGGGTATCTTGAAATCTCTTTAAATCCTTCGCTAAATCATTAATAGCCTGGGCAAGAGACCCTAATTCATCCGTTGATGTTTCCTCAACCTTTACGGTTAAATCACCTTTTGCAATGCGCCTGGTGGCCTTCTCCATTTCGATTAATGGATTAGAAAATTTACGGACAAACACCAGGGTAAAGGCTAAAGCGAGAAGGATGGCTCCTAAAACGGACAACCCTACAAACTTCCTCACCTGGACAATAGACTCTGTAATCCCTTCTGTAGAGGATAGAATTAATATAGAACCAGAAAACTTCTCGTTGTATATGATGGGTTGCCCAACAAGAATAAAATGAGGACTGGTATTGGTGATTTGTTTCTTAATGAACGAACCCGATTGCAATGTCATCCAATCTTCTGCTGATATCATTTCATGAACATGTTCTTCCGGGTTGGATTGGACAACGGTTTTCCCTGATGGATCTAGTAACATCACATGGTTATTGGTAATTTTCATGGTGTTTACAACCATGGATGAAGCATTCAATTCATCATTTGTTATAAGATCCACTAACCGCTGGCATTGCAGGGATAAGTCTTCATAGGCCTTTGCTATAAAATAGTTTTGCAACACATGATTGATGACATAGCCTAAAGGAATGAGAACCACCAATATAATAATGGTAATGGCTAAGCCAAGTTTAAAGGTAATTCCTTTACCTTTCATAACTGTTCCTTTGAATCTGGTATCCTAATCCCCAAACGGTTTTAATGGGGTTAAAGGTACAACCGGATTTTTTTAATTTTTCCCGGATATTCTTAATATGTTGGTCCACAGTGCGGGCATCCCCTTCGAAATCATATCCCCATACCTTATCCAGCAGGTCACTTCTCTCAAATGCTTTTTGAGGATGTTTTGCCAGCAAGAAAAAAACATCATATTCTTTCGGCGTTAATAAAACAGAATGATCATTGTTCACAATGACCTCCCGGGACTCGGGCAAAATGGTGATTTCTCCAATATGAATTTTATTTTCGAGGGATTGAGAGGAGTGATGTCTCCGCAATATGGCATGGATTCGTGCAATCAACTCTTCAATATCAAAGGGTTTGGTTAAGTAATCATCTGCCCCCAGATTAAGCCCTTGTACTTTATCCTTTGTTTCATTTCTCGCTGTTAACAACAAAATAGGAATTCCATTTTCCTCCTCTTCCCTTACATACCTGCATACATCCCATCCGTCCATCCCTGGCATCATAATATCCAGAATCATCAAATGAAAGGATTCTTTCTTGATTATCTCAATGGCTTCTTTTCCATCACTGGCTTCAGAAATCAGCCATCCCTGTCTTTGTAAATACATCTTCATCAGGTTTCGCATATTCCATTCATCATCAACAACAAGTATTTTTATTGGTTTATTTTGCAAAGAGATCACCCTGTTTTTATTTTAATTAAACGAAAGCTATTTAACATGACTAGTAATGTTGCCCCCATATCCGCAAAGATTGCAATCCACAGGGTTAACCATCCCGGGATTACCAACAATAGGGCGATGGCTTTAATGGCAAGGGAAAACGTAATGTTTTGTTTAATAATTTTCAAGGCTTTACGGCTTAATTGAATGGTATAAGGCAATTTAAGTAAATCGTCGGACATTAAAGCAATATCAGCGGTTTCTAATGCAGTATCTGTTCCCGCACCACCCATGGCTACACCTACTGATGCGGCAGCAAGGGCTGGTGCATCATTCACTCCATCTCCTACCATGGCTACACCTTGATAGGTTGATTGCAGTTCTTTAATCACCTTTAATTTATCTTCAGGCATTAAATCTGCTTTCACATGAGAAACACCCACTTCTTTTCCTATGGATGCTGCGATGATCGGATTGTCTCCTGTTAGCATGATTGTTTTTTCAATGCCCATCTCATGCAGTTTGCCGATGACTTCTTTTGAGGATTCCCTGATTTCATCAGCGATTGCAATAATGGCAAGAATCTCTTTCTCGCTTCCTACCAGGATGACCGTTTTTCCCTCCCCTTGCATTCGGGTTACTGTTTCTTTGACTTCATTCATGATGTTAGTATGCACCCCTTCAAATAAATGGGGACTGCCTACATAATAGATTTCATTATTCACTTTCCCTTGAATGCCTTTACCAGTTATGGATTGAAAATCTTCAACGGAAACAGCATGATCATTCAGCCCTTTTTCTTCTGCCTTTTTAATAATGGCTGAGGCAAGGGGATGCTGGGATCCTTTTTCCATGGCAGCTGCAATCCTGATTATTTCCTCTTCCTTTCCTTGATAGGTAACAATACTAGTGACCACCGGGATGCCTTTGGTCAAGGTTCCTGTTTTATCAAAAGCAATGGCTTTTAAAGCACCGGCTGCTTCCAAATGGACACCCCCTTTAATGAGCACCCCATTTTTCGCAGCATTCCCTATGGCGGTTACAATGGCAACAGGTGTGGAAACAACAAGGGCACAGGGACACCCGACCACTAACACGGCTAACTCGAGATAAATCCACTGGATCCAATTGCCACTCCATAGCAATGGGGGAACAATGGCAATCAAGAGAGCCAACACGATAATTGCGGGAGTATAATATTTTGCGAATTGATCAACAAAAGCCTGGGAAGGTGCTTTTTCCGCCTGAGCTTCTTCCACTAAATGAATGATTTTAGCCAGAGTAGTATCTTCCACTCGTTTCGTTACTTTTACTTCTAAAAGGCCTTCCCCATTCAGTGTTCCCGCAAATACTTCATGGTCTATATTTTTTTCCACAGGAATGCTTTCCCCTGTAATGGCAGCCTGGTTAATGGTGGATTTCCCTTTTATGACCATTCCATCCATGGCAATCTTTTGTCCAGGCTTCACAATCATCAGGTCCCCAACCCTAATGTCTTCCACATCCATGAGGATTTCATCAAGTCCACGGCGAATATAGGCTTCCCTCGGAGCCAAATCGATCAAAGACTCAATGGATTTACGGGATTTATTCATGGAATAACGCTCTAAGGCTTCACTAATGGCGAAGAGAATGACCACTGTGGCTCCTTCTCCCCATTCACCAATAAGGGCCGCTCCCAGAATGGAAATCGTCATTAAGGTATTCATATCAAAATTCAATCTGCGTAAATTTTTAAAGCCCTTCAGAAACAATGAATACCCGCCAATGATCATGGAAGCCCCATACCCTATGATCGGTAGAAGATGTTCTTCCCCGTATTGCTTTCCCATAAACCAGCTCAGAACAAGCAATATAGCGGAAAGATACACCTTAACATTTTCTTTCTGCTTCCAAAAAGGGATATGCACGACCCTTTGATCCTTCTCATCCCGTATTCTTAAATGATCAAAAGCCCCTGCTTTTTCAATATCCTCAATGCTAACACCCCCTTGCACCATGATTTTTGCAGCACCGAAGTTCACCCTGGCATCCTGGACACCTTCTAACTCTTTTACGTTTTTTTCGAAGAGGGCGGCACAATTGGCACAGGTCAACCCTTGAATACGATAGGTTTTTTCCTTTGCATCAGACATGGGTGTTCCCTTCTTTCACATGGGTTAAAGCAATGGTGATGACCTCTTTCACATGATCATCATCGAGTGAATAGAATGCTAACTTTCCTTCCTTGCGATATTTCACGATTCCTTGCTTATGCAAGGTACGCAGGTGATGGGAGGCTGTAGCTACTGAAGTGCCAATAATATTAGAAATGTCACAAACACACAACTCCCCATCCTGGCACAAGGAATAGGCTATTTTCGCCCGATTTTCATCACCAAGGGCTTTGAATAGCTGGGCAACACTCCCTAGATCTTCTCTCCCTAATACCCCCCGTATGCGATTGACTTTATCTTCGTCGAAACAATAGATTTCACAAGTATCTTTCTTGCTCATCCTATACACCACTTTTCATTCAAATGTTTATTTGAATATAGTATACACTTTTCAATCTAATGTTCAAATGGATATTTGAATGAATAACCCTAGAAAGGAATATGACCATTATATGGAATCAACCATTGCCTACTATGTGACAGTTTGAAATAATTAGTCTTAGATTTGTAAAAGAAGGGCGGTTATATTTGATGAGAATACTTAAAACGATTATTGCAATTATAGTGGTTACTTTGTCCAGTTATAGTTTAATCACTGGTGAATATGGAACGATGCCTTATATACTGTTGTTTCTAGGTGGGATGTTTTTAGTTTGGGGAATAAATGAATTTAAAGAAAATCAAAAATCCAATGCCATTTTTCTTTTACTCACAGCTGGATTTGTTTTGTTTGTAGGTATTTATACTTTATTTTTCTAAAATTCCCCTTTCTTCTTATAGAACAAAAAAGTGTAGTTTTTATGAAGTGAAGATGTTTCTAAATAATTGGAATGTTCTCTGAAATCCTTTAGAATAGAAGTAAGAATACTACGCGGGGAAAGGAATTAGAGGAATGATAGAGATAAGAAGAGTTTCAATTATTGGATTAGGAGCATTAGGAATTTTATTCGGCAATCATTTATCTAAAAGAATGCCGAAAGGAGATTTACGAATTATTGCAGATGAGAAGCGAGTTGAAAAATATAAACAACAGGGGGTTTATTCCAATGGAGAGCCATGTGATTTTCATTATGTAACCCCCGATGAACCCTGTGAGCCTGCTGACTTGTTGCTCTTCACAGTCAAATATGATGGTTTGGAACATGCCATCCAGGCTGTGAAAAATCATGTAGGGGAGCAAACCATTATTCTCTCTGCCTTAAATGGAATTAAAAGTGAAGAAATCATTGGACAAACCTATGGAATAGACAGGGTTTTATCCTGTGTGGCACAGGGAATGGACGCGGTAAAAGAAGGAAACCAACTCACTTACGACCATATGGGAATGCTTTGTATTGGGGACCATCAACCAGGTTTGCCTTCTGAGAATGTACAAAGGGTTGCCCGCTTTTTCGATAAAATCGAATTCCCCTACATAATCGATGAGGACATGTTTAAGCGGCAATGGGGCAAATTTATGTTGAACGTAGGGGTTAACCAAACTGTTGCTGTATATGAAAGCAATTATGGTGAAATCCAGCGAGAAGGCGAAGCCAGAGAGATGATGATCTCGGCTATGAGAGAAGTGATCCCTCTGTCTGAAAAAGTAGGAGCCAATTTAACGGAAGAAGATTTGAACTATTGGTTAAAGGTGTTAAGTACCCTCAGCCCAGAGGGAAAACCCTCTATGGCCCAAGATTTAGAGGCGAAGCGTTTCAGTGAAGTAGAATTATTTGCCGGGACGGTTTTGGAATTAGGAAAAAAATATGACCTACCAACACCTGTGAATCAGGAGTTGTATGATCGGATTAAATTGATTGAAAGTAAGTATTAACTAGAAAGTAAAAACCCGCAAATATTCTTGCTTCAACGTATGAAAGAAAGTTGGGAATAGAACAGGTCTGAGGCTAATATTAAAGGTACTGCATGCTGCTAGGCAACTCTTCATCATCGTCCACTACTCACCTAAAAACTACTTTGAATCATAGTGCTATACGTTTATCGTAGTTTGACATAATATTACTTCAATTATTTGTAATAAATAGTGATTCATATATATTTTTTTATTTTTAGGTTAGTTCTATAATGTAAGTATCCCGGGGTAAAACATGTTAAAGTAGGTGAACACAATATTGAAATTTTTGAAGTTTTTCACCATATTTCTACTTGTTTTATTAGTAGTGATTAATCCCATGGTCAATTTAAGCTTTGCGCAAACGGAGAAACAGCCTACAGAAAAGGAGATTAATTTATATTTACAAAAGGCTGGTTATTCGGAAGAGGTAATTGCTATTTTAGAGCAGCCACAAAAAGAATATATTTATAAAGAAAAATTAGTATATGCATATCATAAGACCGAGACTGGTAATTTGAAAGAAACGAATGATAATTCAAATCCAGAAGTTCAATCTGGGGATGTTGGAATCCAAAGTTTAAGTAATTGGACTGCTACATTAGTTGCATCTCGATTTACTACACCTAGTGTATCAGGGAAAGTTGAATTTAATCTTGATTATAATTGGACTTGGGACTATCCTCCATCTTGGACATTAACAGATAAATTTGGTATAGCATGGACAGATGATTTTGATGCATACCCTTCCACTGCAGTATACGCATATCGGGCTTTTGGACGTCACGTTAGTAGTACGGGGGTTACGTATGCAGAATATTCAACTGGTAATCAATTCACATATAAAGACTATACACCTGGTACAGGCATTGGGTGGGAATATGATATTATAAGCTCATTTGTCAAATCTAACGTTGATTATGGAGTGTACAAGCATAAAGGTTGGGGAAGAATCAAGATAGGAAAATATAGTAATAAATCTGGTTTGGATGAACAAACTTCTGCATCGGCTAGCTACTTCCACAAACAAGGTACACTTACTGGAACTTTAACTTTTAGTCCAACTCCATCTATTTCGATTACTAATGGGTGGTGCTACGATAAGTCACCTGATTCAGGAGCTACTTTTTCGTGGAATAACTACCGTTATTAAATCCGTTAGTTAAGGAAATTATACAAATAACAATGGATAAATAGTTTGGAAATATAACTTGATAGGAAAATTGCTATAAGGATGATTAAAACGATAAAAGACTTGTAATAATTATCATTTATCGGGCCATCAAAGGCTATCATCCTTATTTTTTCCTTTTAGGTTTTCAGACTAATAAATGGAATTACTGGAGGAGACGCAATGGATATTTTAGGAGTTATTGCTGCATTATTATTTATTTTTTTCTTTTTATATTCAATTAAGTCTATTTTGGAAAAGAGTTCACTTTTTATAGTATATACAATTTTAAGTTCTATTTTTTTTGCTGTAATATTTTTTGTTTTTATGGCTATTTGTGGAGAGTAATTTATTACTATTAGATAAAAGGGGGATTTCCTTTAGTATATGGAATCCCCTTTTTTCATTTTAATTAGGGCATGCAGCTTATGCTCTAGGTTCATCATGATCAACTGTAAAGGCGATGATCGTTTTGCTGGTCTGCTAAAGGCGTTTTTGAATAAGACCAACGCCATATTTTCGCTTGCCCTTGCCAAACTAGCTTGTAAAAAAAACGTTACATTTTCATCACATTTATTCGTTACCATGGAAAAGGACCTAAAAGAATTATAAAACAACTGGGGGTTCGATATCATGAAAAAGGGTTTACTTATTCCTGGTCTTATTCTTATCCTTTTCCTTGCAGGTTGCAATACAATAGATTCCACGCAACATCCTTCAGGACAAAATCATTTTGCACAAGTAATTTCAACAGAAACAACGTCTGGCCCTACTGTTTTGCCCACATTTCTAAAACTTATGGACCCTGCCATTGGCAATGTATATGAACTGGCAGCAAACAATCAAAATGTGCTGGAATATATGCCCTGTTATTGCGGATGTGGCGACAGCGAAGGACATAAAAATAATTTAGATTGTTTTATTAAAGAAGAGAAAGCCGATGGCAGTATTGTATGGGATGTCCATGCCGTCACCTGTAACAATTGCCAGGAAATCGCCAAAGAATCGGCTTATATGAAAAACCAGTTAGGCAAAAGTTTAGGAGAGATTCGTCAGGCTATTGACCAAAAATACAGGGAAGGTTATGCAAAACCCACACCCACTCCCCTTCCGTTAGACTAAAAAGAGATGCTAAGAATCAAATCGTGCCAGTTCCTCGCCGACAATGAAGTTGAACTGACAGGAAACTTCATTCCGGGCGCGCCTTCAAAACATCTGGGTAAAAAATAAAGGATGCGCCGAAAAGAAAG
>CALNBV010000163.1 GCA_937874515.1 uncultured Paenibacillaceae bacterium
GTTCCTGTGGAAGCGCGCATTGCAATTTCCATGAGATTAATGGGACCTACTTTTTTACTTGCAGGGACTAACTCGAAAAGATTCTCAGTATATTGATCTCTGATGATTCTAGAAATGGCTTTATCTACCACTTCATTGGCAAAAGACCTGGCAATTTTACTAATGAGTTTCATTTAATTCACTCCCATTAAATTCTCCCTCTTGAATGGATTGATTAATATCCCCCACCTTTTGGGATAAAGACAAACACATTTGTTTAATGGTGCCAAGTTGCCGTGCCGCATTTTGTTCTTCAATGGCTACATCGTGAATTTCGTTATGATCATAATTGGATAAGGTGTAGAAGTGATCCTGTTCAACTGTGGATAGAGTACCAGCCATGGTTTCTATACGATTTAATTCACTTTGAATGTATGAAAGGGTATTTTGCAATTCTTGAAAATTCATAGTTGTCACCTTCTCTTCATTGTTTTTATCATCCTTTATTCATTCCTAATATGGTGTTTTTTATAAAGGTAAATACAGGATAATGAACTTTCACGACATTAGCCCTCTTTTCTCCATTTAAGGATACTATTCCTTACTATTAATCCGGTCGTTACCCCAATGAGTAAAAATAAAATGGACAACCATATAGGTCCCAATTTTATCCCCATAATTTGGAGGGTTGAGGAATAGATTACGCCTATGGTGCCAAAATAAGCGGAAATAACGAATGGGAGGAAGGAGTAGGGTTTATTTCCTCCCCCTGCATCGCGATAGGCATCCCACATTCCAAATAGATACACACAAGGATAAAACATCAACCATTGATAATTTGTTTGATGAATAGCTTGATCGATTTCACCATGAAAACTGGAAATGATGACAGTGTTTAAGTTCGCCTGGGTATTGATTATAAATTCCGATAAAAGAAGAGTAAGACCTTTTAAAAATTTGCCGTTTAGAAATTGTCCAAAACCCGGAAAGGCAATACTCCAGCATAAAACCTCCACGCATCTTGATTTTGACATTTCATCACTTCTCACTTTGAGCAATAAATTAGATATTGTTATTGTCAACTTTTCACATAGAATACATGTGACCTTGTTATATTTCCAATAAATGTATAAAATGCATATACAATCCATGCACTCACTCTGGTTAATGGTTTTTAAGCATGGGAAAGATACAGTCATCCGAGCATAAATTTCTTCTATACAAAGGATGGTATAACACGATGGAAAGATTGTTACTAAGAGCTATGTTCCTCGTTTGTGGGATCAATCCCCTTATTGTTCCGTAAACCAAAGTTAAATGTCTGGCTTACTGTCTTTTTTTTGAAAGGAGTTATATCGAGTATCATTGACAATATCGTTGTAAAATCCGGACGAGTTAAGTATCCCGTTCGTCCTCTCTCTAAAATTTTTGATATCAATATTTTGTATGATTATCTATTTTTTCCAATGCTAAGCGTACTTTGGGTAAGAATGAGTTACAATGCTAAACCATTAACGATGGTGATTCAAAGTTTATGTTTCAGTGTACCTATGTCGATCTTACAATGGGTGTTTGCAAAGAAGACCAAATTGTTCCAATGGAACAATTGGACACCTCTTCACACTTTTGTCTCAGTCAATTTCACGCTATGGATTGTTCGTGGATTTGTAGGCTTACTTAAAAAGCTTGAACCGAAAGCAGTTATTCAAAACCATGAAAATCTGGAGGATGACATTTTTGTCTTTTCTGACTCAAATGATGAACAAGTTAGAAATTCTCAATTTCACTAATTTCACTAACCCAGCCCCATAACGCTGGGTTTTCTTTTATATTGAATATAACTTTTAAATTAGGTCTTGATAAATGGTCGAGGGTGTTTTCGGTTTTGTTAAAATCCTTAGGATTAGGTTAAAATACAACCATCGATTATTGTGCTTATAAAGGAGGAAGGCCTTACATGCATACTAACAAAGGAAATAAAAAAGAAGGTCAGCAACATGTGGATGTTCATATAAAGGATGCGACAAAAGGATTGAGTGCGGAAGAAGTAAAGGAGGATATTAAAGAATTAAATAAAGTAGCCGATTTAGCTGAGGGGAGCACAGTAAATCCCTTTCGTCTATATGATGAATATTGAAAGCGTATGGATTTATCCATACGCTTTCAATGGGTTATAAATCGGGTTTATAAATTTTTTGTTAATTCCTTCAGTTCTGTTTCCGTTACATTTCGCCATTTGCCAATGGGCAGGCCATTAAGTTTAATGTTCATAATCCGCACCCGTTTTAGTTGGGTCACTTGATAATTAAATGCCTGGCACATGCGGCGAATTTGCCGATTTAGTCCCTGGGTAAGAATAATTTTAAAAGTAAATTCATTCATCATCGTTACTTTGCAGGGTTTGGTCGTGGTACCCAGGATTTTTACTCCTTTGGACATGCCTTTGATAAAAGAAGGAGTAATGGGTTTATTAACGGTTACGATGTACTCTTTATCATGGTTATTTTCCGCACGTAAAATTTTATTGATAATATCGCCATTATTTGTAAGGAGAATTAACCCTTGTGAATCTTTATCCAGGCGCCCAATGGGAAAAATTCGTTCAGGATGGTTCACAAAGTCAATGATATTTCCTTTAATATGTTTTTCGGTTGTACAGGTAATTCCAACAGGTTTGTTTAAGGCGATGTAAATGTGCTTCTTTTTAGGGCCAACCAGTTTCCCATCTACCCGCACATCATCACCCTCGTCTACTGTACTGCCAAGTTGGGCAACTTCCCCGTTAATGGATACCCTTTTTTCTTCGATCCATTTATCGGCTTCCCTTCTAGAGCAAATTCCAGTTTCACTAATAAATTTATTAATTCTCATTTAATTTTTCCTTCCGGTAGTAGGTTCATTTGCTAATTTTTCTTTATTTTATCATGGTTTAGTGTAAGATAAAGAATGAATTCAAAGAGAGTTTTAAAGAGGTGAATGAGTTGTCGGATTTTTTGACCCTGGGGATACGTCCTGAGTTGAACCAGATTCTTATAAATAATGGATACTTCCATCCAACCCCTATTCAGGAACAATCAATTCCTATTCTTCTCAAAGAAAAGGATGTCATTGCTCAGGCCCAAACAGGCACAGGAAAGACTTTAGCATTTATCCTTCCAATGATTCAACGGGTTGATACTGAAAAAACAAGGATTCAAGGCTTAATTATTGCACCAACACGGGAATTGGCGATCCAGATTACAACTGAAGTAAAAAAACTTACAGATCATGTAGATGAGGTCAATGTTCTTTCTGTGTACGGTGGACAAGACGTGGAAGCCCAGATTCATAAGCTGAAAACAGCCGTTCATCTTGTCATTGGTACACCTGGCCGTTTACTAGACCACATGAGACGGGGAACCATTGATCTTTCCCAGGTTTCCATGCTTGTCCTTGATGAAGCAGACCAAATGCTACATATGGGTTTTTTAACAGAAGTAGAGGCCGTTATCCAGGCAACACCTATCAATCGACAGACCCTGCTTTTTTCAGCAACCATGCCTGCACAGATTCAGTCTCTTGCCTTGAACTATATGCAAGACCCTGAGAAAATTCAGATTAAAACACCCCAAATAACCCTGAAGGAAATCAGGCAACGGGTAGTGGAAACCACTGATCGGACAAAACAAAGTATCCTATGTTCGATTATTGATCAATATCGTCCTTATCTGGCTATTATTTTTTGCCGGACGAAAAGGAGAGTAAGCAAATTGAATGAAGCCCTGCAAGGGTTAGGTTATGATTCTGATGAGCTTCACGGGGATTTGTCCCAGGCTAAAAGAGAAGATGTAATGAAGCGGTTTCGTGAAGGACAGATTCAATTGTTAGTTGCTACAGATGTAGCCGCAAGAGGGCTAGATGTAGAAGGGGTAACCCATGTTTTTAACTATGATATTCCCCATGATGTAGAATCCTATATTCATCGCATAGGCCGTACTGGGAGAGCAGGAGAAAAAGGACTGGCTTTGACCCTGGTATCCCCAAAGGACAAAAATTATCTTGAGATGATTGAAAAGGGAATTCAATTAAAAATTGAAAAAAGAAAGCCACCAACAAGACGTCATTAACATCTATCGACAAAAAACTTAATCAATATTACAATTAATACAATTAATTATACATATAAGATTACTTGTTTTAGTATGTCAGGAGGATTAAACGCAAATGAAAATTGCAAAAAACTTAACGGATTTAATCGGCAATACGCCATTAATGGAATTAACAAACTTTAATAAAAAATATGAACTTGAAGGCACCCTCATCGCTAAAATAGAATACTTCAATCCCACGGGAAGTGTTAAAGACCGGGTTGGTTATGCCATGATTGAGGATGCAGAGGAAAAAGGGATTCTGAAACAAGACAGTGTGATTATAGAGCCCACTAGTGGGAATACAGGGATTGGCCTTGCCTTTGTAGCTGCGGCGAAAGGATATAAATTAATCATTACCATGATTGAAACCATGAGCATGGAACGGAGGAAGCTCTTAAAATCCCTGGGGGCAGAAATTGTCTTAACCCCGGAAGCAGAAGGAATGAAAGGTGCTATTAAAAAAGCAGAAGAATTAGCTGCTAAAATTCCGAACTCTTTTATTCCCCAACAGTTTGAGAACCCTGCCAATCCGGAAATGCACCGGAAAACTACAGCTGAAGAAATCTGGCGTGACACCGATGGACAGGTTGATTTCTTTGTTTGTGGGATAGGAACAGGCGGTACCATTACAGGTGTGGCTGAAGTATTAAAAGAAAGAAATCCTGATGTGAAGATCATCGCTGTGGAACCTTATAATTCCCAGGTTCTGTCTGGAGGAAATCCTGGTCCCCATCAACTGCAAGGACTTGGTGCAAACTTTATTCCAAGTGTGTTGAATATGGAAATCCTTGATGAAATCATTCCTGTGAAAAATGAGGATGCAATTGATACAGCGAGAAAGTTAGGGAAAATGGAAGGTTTACTTGTGGGGATTTCTTCTGGTGCGGCGGCTTATGCTGCAGTACAGGTGGCAAGACGCCCAGAGAATAAAGGGAAAAACATCATTGTTTTACTTCCTGATACAGGTGAAAGGTATTTATCTACACCATTATTTGAAGAAGCATAAAGGAGGGGGATTTTCCCCCCTTTTTTACGTGTAAGTGCAACTAAGGCTACCGCCGGTGCCTTAAAAGCTTGGCGCTAGCCAAGTTTTCATTACTGAGATTTTAAGTTATTGGGGTACTTGATGCTAATGAATCAAATTAGTTGCCTTTTTGCGAGCCGATACGAGGGAAACTGA
>CALNBV010000164.1 GCA_937874515.1 uncultured Paenibacillaceae bacterium
GCAGGGAATACGATCATCAGTATATTCATATTGCACAGGATGAGTTGGAAAGGGCAGTTAATATTTTAAATGACCTTCTATCTGTTTCAAGGCCTAATCCAACGAATGAACCTTTTGTTTCCATTAATGTTGCATCTGAATTAGAAGCAACATTGCTTCTTTTTCAAAATCAACTATATTCTATTGATGTGAGGAAAGGATTTTCTAACTCCAATATTACAATTCTTGGAAAGAAAAATCAATTAAAAAAAGCGTTGTTTAATTTGATTAAAAATGCTATTGAAGCTATGCCTGATGGGGGAACATTAACCATTGGACAATATCTGGACCATCGTGGTGTCCATGTGTCAATAGAAGATACAGGTTATGGAATTCCTAAAGATAAGATTCCAATTCTAGGAACCCCCTTTTTTACTATGAAAAAAGATGGGACAGGCATGGGTTTAGCTCAAGTATACAGCACGATTAATGAAAACAATGGCCAGATACAGGTGCACAGTCAGGAAGGAATTGGAACGAAATTCCACATTTTTTTTCCTATTGCATCCGCAGAACAGTCCATCGATGATTATTTAGGAGGGGCACTTATGAATGTCTCAGTAAAAGAAAAACAAAGCCTACAAGATTTTCTTGTGGAAAATTCAGATCAATTAACTGATATTTGGTTTAGTTATCTTGAAGATACAAAAAGTTATATATTCGAGTTACATGATGAAAATGAATTATCAAAACAGAGATTTCAAGAACTTATTGAACTCATCTCAAAGAATGTGGAACATATTAATTATGATGAAATTCAGAGTTGGACAAAAGAGATTGGGATAAACAGGGCTCGCCTTGATTTTCCTATTAATCTTTCCTGGGAAATTTTCCAATCCACCCGGGAAATTCTTTGGAAATCCATTGAAACTTATTATACCCAGTCTGACAATACCATTGGAATGAAAGAGCTTTTTACATTAGAAAGAAAAGTGAATAATGTAGTAGATATTATTATTAATCACTTTACCTCTTTCTATGTGAATTATAAAAACGAATTATTAAAAAGCCAGAGGGAAACTGTAGATGAACTTTCGGTTCCAGTCATTCCTCTAACAAATGAAATTTGCATTCTTCCCATTACAGGAAATGTAGATACGTATCGGGCAAAGCGGATTCGCGAAAGAACGTTACAGCGTGTAAAAGAATTAAAGGCGAAGAAATTAATCATTGATATTTCTGGAGTGCCTTATGTAGATACAGCAGTAGTGAATCATCTGTTTAAAATCGTAAAAGGAATCAAGTTATTGGGTTGTTCCACAGTCCTGACAGGTATTAGTGCAGAGATTGCAGATACCATGATTGAATTAGGTGTAGAAATCGACAACCAGATGGAAACCAAATCCGATTTACAGCAAGCATTACAGGATATTGGCTTATTAAAGTAAGAAATGAAACTTAGGGACCCTTTCACAGGGTCTCTTTTTTTTTGTGTATAATTCCTGCGCTTTTAAACAGTCTAAAAATACAAAGAAATGTTGGAGGGAATGCCTATAGAGTAAAAAATGAAGAAAAAAAAACCGTAAAAGGTGAAATGTATGCAGAAAACCCATCATCCCATTGGGAAGCTTTTGCTTTCCGCAAATTTAATATCTGAGTCTGATTTAATCCGATGCATGCAAATCCAAAGGGAAACAGGAGAAAAATTACGGGACATTGTTGTAAAAGAAGAATTAATTAGCGAAGAAAAAATTGTACAACTTCTTGCTGATCAAATGGGTTTTCCTTATATTGACCTTCACCGTGCAGAGGTTAAAGAAGATGCATTAAAAATTATTAACGAGGATACAGCAAAAAGAAATACTATTTTTCCTGTTTCTGTTGAAAATCATGTTCTATCTATCGCCACATCAGATCCTCTGAATATGTCAGTAATGGATGATTTATATTTAATTACTGGGTATGAAATGAATGTGGTTGTGGCTACCAGCAAAGATATTGAATGGGCCATAAATCGGTATTATCTACCACAGGGAAATAAACCACCCCAGGAAGAGACTCAGGGCCCAGAGGAAACAAAAATATTGGAATTAGATGAGGTAGATGACCAGAGCGCTCCGGCCATTACCTTAACACAATCCATTATTGAGAAAGCCGTTGCAAGAAAAACAAGTGATATTCATGTTGAACAGCACGAGAAGGAAATGATTGTCCGTTATCGGATTGATGGCGTTCTCCACGATATTATGGTGATTCCTGAAACCTTACGACCAGCTGTGATTTCCCGTCTGAAAATTATGGCGAATATATCCATTACCGAAAAGAGAAAACCCCAGGATGGGGGATTTCATCTTAAGATTGATCAGCATTTACTCGATGTTCGAATGTCTACCCTGCCTACTCTTTTCGGGGAGAAGATTGTTCTTCGTTTGCTTTATAAAGAAAACATTTTTAAATTAGAGCAGTTAAATTTTTCTCCGGAAAATCTTCAGATGGTGAAGAAAGCCATTAAATTTCCCTATGGCATTATGTTGGTGACAGGACCGACTGGAAGCGGGAAAACAACAACCCTGTATTCAGTCCTTCATGAATTAAATACCCTGGAGAAAAACATCGTTACCGTTGAAGATCCTGTGGAGTACGTTCTTCCCCGGATTAATCAGATCCAAATTAACTCCCGGGCAGGCTTAAGCTTCGCTTCAGGCCTTCGCTCTATTTTGCGCCAGGACCCTGATATTGTCATGGTGGGGGAAATCCGTGATGAAGAAACAGCCCAAATTGCAGTACAGGCGGCTTTAACAGGACATTTAGTTCTCAGTACCCTTCATACCAACACGGCCCTTGGTAGCCTTTATCGATTGTTAAACATGGGGGTGGAAGCTTATTTATTGGCAGCTTCCCTAAAGGCCATGGTAGCCCAACGCCTTGTTCGGCGAATCTGTCCTGAATGTAAAAAAGAAGTGGAAATTCAAAAAGAAGTGTTAGAGCGTATTGGAATTATGAAAAGCCCTTATGCACCCGAAAAATTTTATTGGGGCAGCGGGTGTTTTCATTGCCAAAACACAGGATATCAGGGAAGGGTAGCCATCCAGGAGGTCATCCTGGTGGATGATGAATTAAGTGAATTAATTAGTCGGGCCGCTCCTGAACAAGAAATGATGGATGCACTGGAGAAGAAAAATTTCGATTCTCTCTTTGATGACGGTGTAAAAAAAATAGCCCTGGGTCTTACTACTGTGGAAGAATTTTTACGTGTTGTTTATTACTGATAAGGGGAATAGTACAAATGGCACCAATGTATGATTTCACAGCCATTAATAAAAATAACTCAAGAATTAGTGGCATTCTAAAAGCAAATACTGAGTTGGACCTGTTAACTGAATTACAAGGAAACGGGTACACCGTCACAAAAATTAGGGAAAAGAGGGAAGAAAAGCCCTTTTTTCAGAAAAAAATTTCACTGAGAGAAATGTCGTTATTATGCCGGCAACTAGGCACCATGGTTCGGGTAGGTGTGCCAATCCTGCAATCCCTAAACACCATTGAACGACAAATGGATAATAAGCTGTTAAAAAGTATTTTAAATAAGGTAGCAGGAGATCTGTCTGTAGGGACGACCTTATCCCAGGCCTTTGAAAAGCATGACCAGTATTTCCCGCCTTTATTTACAAAAATGCTTCGTGCAGCGGAAAAGGGAGGAAATTTAGAAAGTTCCCTCGCTTTACTGGCGGATACTTTCAATAAGGATTATTTAGTAAATAAACGGGTGAAAAGTGCCCTTACGTATCCAGTTGTGGTCCTGGTTGTAGCCATTGTCTTAGTGATTTTTTTGATGGTTTTTATTCTCCCGATTTTTGTGGACATGTTTAAAGGGATGAATGTCCCTCTTCCATTGTTAACCAGAATCCTTTTGGGAACCAAAGACTTTTTTGTTTCTTTTGGATTGTACTTATTGATTCCCATAGCCTTTGGAGGGTACTGGTTTTCCCGATGGATGAAAACCGATAAGGGAAAGGAAAAAGTAGATGGGTTTTTGTTTAAGATTCCTGTAGTAAAGGGAATCATTCAAAAAATGGCTGCTTATCGATTTAGCCAAACCTTACGGGATTTATATGCCAGTGGTGTTCCTATTGAAAGTTCTTTGCACACTGTTGCCCAGGTCATAGGAAATAAGCATGTATCTAACGCTTTGCGAGAAGTCATTGCAGATATAAGCCGGGGGACGGGCATTACAGATGCCCTGGAAAAAACCCACGTATTTCCCGATTTGTTGATTTCAATGGTGCGCATTGGGGAAGAAACAGGGGATATGGAGACCATGTTAGGAGAAGTTTCCTCTTACTCCCAGTATGAGTTAGAGCAGGGCATTAGCCAATTTGTTTCACTCATTGAACCATTAATGATTGTCTTCATTGGTGTGTTTGTTGGGGCCATTGTCATTAGCGTAATCTTGCCAATGTATGAAGGTATGAGTCAAATTGGAAAACAATAAAAAATGGAAAGGAAGTTGATTAATTATGGATTTTGCATTTAAACGTGTTCGTCAACAAAAAGGATTTACCCTCATTGAATTGCTTGTTGTTATCGCCATTCTTGCGGTATTAGCAGCCATTGTTGTACCTCGGGTTGTATCCAATATTGGGGAAGCAAGAGCCAGTGCTGATTTAGCAAACCGGGCCATGCTTCAATCTGCAGTGGAACGTTATTTTATTGCACATAGTACTTTTCCAGTTGCAGCAGGTGGAGATGCTACATTAGGTGATGGTACAGTTGATACTACAACACTAACGACTGAAAAACTTATTTCTTCTGGTCCAACAGATCCGTGGAAAGCTGGTCGAACTTATGCTATGGAGGGTGGTGTAGTATCTGCGTTAGGAGCGCCTGGTGCGACACCGTAATGATAGATAATGAAAAGGATATTACGTAACCAAAGAGGACAAACATTAGTTGAGATGGTGGTTACTACCTTCATCATTTCGGTTGGTTTAATTGCCATCCTCACCTTTTTTATGGTTAGCCGCCAGGGAGTCACATCTTCCTGGCGCTATACCCAAAAGAATGAATTAGCAGGCCAGGTCATGGAGCAGTTAAAAGCTACTCCTTATGCCACCCTGCGCACCTGGGAGCAAACCTATCGTGTAGGCGGGCAAGCCAGGGATATTAATCCCCGTACCTTTTTACCCCCATGGGAGTTTGGCACGGAATATCAAAATTACGATATTCGCTTTGACCTGCTGGCTTATCAAAGTTACTCCCTGGACCAATTAATGAAAGTAGTTGTTCATGTGAGAGAAACCCCTACCTCACCCTGGTTAGAAAAGGGAAGCATTATTAGGATGGGTGAATGAAGTTGAGAAAAAAACTAAGATGCCAAAAGGGTTTTACTCTGGTTGAGTTACTGGTTACCATTGCCATATTATCCATTGTTACTGTGTTATTAGCCGGGATCTTTCGGGAAGGAACCTTAAGTTCCAGACATGCCATTGAAGATTCCGGATTAAATGTGACCTTTCGGATGAAAGCTGATGGCATCCGTGATGATATTCGTTCCAGTAAAACAGGAACCGTAAGCGGGACAACCTATCCTGTTTTTAATAATACAACGAAAACCCTCACCCTGTTTACCGGAACCACAGGTGCCCCGGCTACAGTGGAATATTACTTATCTGGCAACATTCTTTATCGCAAAGCTTCAGGGGGAACAGCTACAGAATATTTAACAGATGTCACTGTTTTTGATGTAGCCATGAGCGGTTCTGCCGTTGATGTAACCCTGCAAGTGAATCGTATATCCTCAGATTATTCAAGAAGAGCCTATGAAAAGAGCATTACCATTAAAGCAAAACCCAGAGTCCATATTTCTTAGGCAAAAGGGGTAGCAGCAATGAAAAAGTTCCATAATGAATCTGGGCAAAGCCTTGTACTGGCGCTTATTGTCATTAGTGTGTTAATGATTGCTGTGGTATCCGTCAGTCTATTTGCCCGCACCGATTTACAAAGTTCACAAAAACAAATTAGCCAAACGAGTGCCTATTACATTGCAGAAGCCGGATTACAACGAGCTATTCAGGATACCAATACGAACCTGTCTAATAAACAACCCCCGCCTTCTTCTTTTTCAGACCCTAATTTTAATGGGGGTTCCTATGAAGTAACATTAACGCCTAAAACCAACGAACAGGGAGAAAACATAGGCTATGACATCTTGTCCATAGGAACTTATAAAAATGAAACAAAAAAATTGTCCACCTGGGTGAGGCCAAGGTTAACTACCACTCTTAGTGCATTGGACTATGCTCTTTATGCAAGTGATAACATGAATATACGTACCCTTTCAGGCCTCCTTGGTATTGGACTTCTAGGTACCCATAAGATCCAGGTCAATGGCAAGGTGCATGGAAATGGAAATGTGAATATGAAACATGATGGGCTACTTCTCGTTGGGTCACCTACCATTACGGAAACTGTAAGCAGTACTGATATTAATAATATCCAGGTGCAAGGATTAGATAATTCCAAAAAGGTGGTTACTGCCAATATTCCCATGCCCTCTTTTGATTTTGACCGGGCGAGGGAACAAGCAAAAAAAGAAGGGCTCTATATTCCCCACAGTGTGAGTGATATTTCCCTTTTAGGGATTGCGCCCAATCATAAAATTATATTCATTGATGGGGATTTATCCTTAACAGGTCTTGATTTATTAGGAATTTCCTTAGCCAACCGCACCTTCGTTGTAAACGGAAATTTTACAGGCCTTTTGGAAGTCGGCGGTATTAATACCGCTGGCATTAATTTAAATATTATAGCGAAAGAAAATATTAACTTCTTAGGAGCTGTTACTGGTTTACAGGTGAATGGCATCCTTTTTGCCCAGGGTGATAATCGCAATACGAATCAGCCCGATCCAAATTTGGGAAAGATTTCAGTTGCTGGCCATTGTGAGGTAAAGGGGTACACAGGAGCCCGAAACATTAGCATGGGAGCCGGTATTTTAAGCAGTATCTTAGGACTTATTACAGGGAAAATGGAATTCACCCATAATCCTAACGTTTTTGCAGAGGGCTATTTGCCATCAGGCCTTGGTTTTCAAGATAACGTTGTCGAAATTGTTTCCCAGGAGGCGGTGCCTTAATGAATCGAACAGGCGTTCAAATTGGTGAAAAGTTAATTCGGGTCATTGTTGAAAGGAAACAACGCAACCAATGGGAACTAATCAACAATGTTACTGAACCCTTGCCTGAAGGAATCGTAAAAGGTGGGCAAATTTTAGAACCGGAAAAATTAGGCTTAATCATTAAAGAACTATTTATAAAAAATCAGCTTCAGGAAACCCATGCTTCTGTTTTTATCGAAGAAGCGCCTTTTTTTATCAGGCGTATCGAACTCCCGAAAATAAATAAAAAAGAAGTGGCCAGTGCTATTCAATACCGTGCCCAAACAGAGCTTCCTGTCAATCCAAATGAGCTTGTGATTCGCTCGTATCCTCTAAATGAACAAGACAGAAAAACAAAGGAACTGGAAGGCCAGTACCTTATTGTTGCAATGGACAAAGGGTTAGTAAATAAAACAGCAGAAGTGTTTCATAATGCGGGCTTAACCCTTTCTTCTTTATCCCTTGAACCCATTGCAATTTATCAGGGGATTTTATTGCATGAAGAATTAAAAAATCAGTTAAAGGATAACTTTCTTCTGGTTCGCACAGATACCAGTCGCCTTATGTTAGCTATTTTTTCCAATGGAAGACTGGTTCATTCACGGTACCTTCCTTTTTCAACGGATAAAATGAATTGGGAACAGGAAATATCCCGTACTTTAAAAAGTTGGAATAGTGTTGAAGGTGAGAGTCGGGTTCAACAGGTTATCGTTTTTGGAGAGCAGGAACATTTTGCAAACGTGGAACAAGAAATGGCACAAAGTACGGAAATCTCCCTTCTGCATATTGCCGACCCATCTCTTCCCTGTGAAGGCATAACCATGAAAAAGCAAAACGAAATTAATTTCTATGCAGATCGGATCACCTTTAATATTTTAAGAAAAACCCCGATTCATGTGTATGTTTTAGCAATTGTTACAGGGTTTATGTTTCTTAGCCTTTTATTCCAGTATGGGTCACAGGCTTATGTGAGGGCGCAAATCGGTTGGTTGCAAGGAAATATAAGTGATCAGGCAGAGATTCAAAGGTTATTGCAAAAACAAAAACAATTAGAGAGCATTCGGGCAACCGTATTGCGTACGACAACGGAGATTCGGGCCCAGAATGTTGATCCCATTAAGACATATCAATTGATTGCTCCGGCAACACCGGGTAGCATTGTTTATAGCCAAATTGTTTTTGATAATCAAACCATCAAAATTTCTGGACGTACGGGGGATACACAAAGTTTAATTAATTATTATTTACAACTTCAAAAAAGTCCCAATTTAATGAATGTAATTATGAATAACGTTTCCAGCGGAACGGGAGGGGTTCAATTTTCCCTGGTGATGAATAGGAAGGGGACTTGAGATCAATGAGACCTTTAAATAAACGGGAAAGGCTTCTGATTATTTCCTTTTTTATTGTTTTTCTTTTATATATTGTATCTACTTATTGGATTAGGCCCCTTATGGAAAATATTGATAGTTTACAGGCTGAACGAGACCAATTAAGTAATGAATGGAATCAAATTAATAACTGGGTTGGTCAGGAAAACAAATTAAGCCAAAAAGTAAATACCATGGAAACAGAAGTAAATCAAGAAATGGAAAAGGTAGCTCCTGCAAACCAATCAGCCCTATACTGGGATGCTTTTAATCGCATTGCTATAGAAACAGGGACGGTTTTAACGAGAATGGACGAAGGAAAAGAAGGGGCTACAGTGGGTAAAACCAGAATCTTTACCCTGGGTGTGAGCGGCGCAGAAAGCGCTGTTCTCCAATTCATTACCCGCATGCAATCCATGACCTATGTGACTTCTGTAAAAACAGGAACCATGGACTATACGAATCCTTCGGTCATGATGGCTACTTTACAATTGATTGTAGGTTCCAGATAAGGACTTAAAGAGCGAAAACTCGCTCTTTTTTTGTTTGAAAAAATACCTTTATTCCTATAATGGAAAGTAATGAAAAAATAAGGGGTAACAGGTATGTGGAAGGTTAGAAATGAACGGGGACAAAGCCTGATCATGGCTCTTATAATTCTAGGTGTATTAATGATTGGCCTTGTAACCGTTCTTTTGTTTGCTCGTACAGATTTACAACACTCACAAACACAAACGAATAAAAATAGTGCCTATTACATTGCCGAAGCAGGTTTACAACGGGCAATCCGGGATATCGATACAAGCCTGGCAAATAATCAGGATCCGGCAACCTATTTTTCTGATGCTAGTTTTAACGGAGGTTCTTATGAGGTTACACTAACTCCGAAAACCAATCCTAGCGGTGAAAATATTGGCTTTACTTTGCTTTCAACAGGTACTTATGAAAATAACACCACAACAATATCTGCCTGGATTCGGCAACCATTGCTTTATAGTATGGAAGGTTTAAATTATGCTATTTATTCTTTTGGAAATACCACCATAAGCACTTTATCTGCTTTGCTTAATTTACATAACATTCAGGTGAACGGAAATGTCCATGGCAATGGGACCGTTAAAATGACCAATACAGGGCTGTTGTCTTCAAATCCCTCCATTAGTGGAACCGTAAGCAGTACCTCTTTAGCCAATATCCAGGTACAAGGGTTATCCAGTGGGAAAAAAGTAGTCCGTTCCTTGATTCCCATGCCATTATTTGATTTTGACAGTGCCAGGGAAGGGGCGAAAAGAGTAGGGAAATATGTAAACGGAAATTTATCCAGCATTTCTTTATTAGGCCTTACCCCTGCACATAAGATTATTTTTGTGGATGGGAATTGCAGTATAACAGGCCTTGATTTGTTAGGACTCTCCTTAGCAGATCGAACCATTGTGGTGAACGGGAACTTTTCAGGCTCACTATCAGTAGGGGGAGTAAACCTGGTCAACACAAACTTAAATATTATTGCAAAACAAAACATTGAATTTTTAGGAGCAGTGACGGGATTACAGGTAAACGGCATTGTTTTTGCCCAGGGTTATAATAGGTATACCAATTTGCCTGATGCTACAACAGGGAATGTAACTGTTGCAGGGCATATGGAAGTGAATGGATATCTTGGAGGCAATCAAATTACTTTAGGTGCGGGGATTTTAAGCGGAATCCTTGGACTGGTTACAGGGGATATGAAATTTACATACAATTCAAATCGATTTGTGACCATGCCTCCAGGGGTTGGTTTTAAAGCTTTAAAAATGGAAATTGTTGAGCAGAAGGTGGTGCCCCAGTGAATAGGACAGGCGTTCAAATTGGAGAAGATACAATTAGGGTCATTGTTGAAGAAAAACATCGAAGGAAATGGAAAGTCATCTACAATGAAGCAGAAAACCTTCCTGAAGGAATTGTAAAAAATGGCCAAATTGTGGAGCCAGATAAACTAGGGCTAGCCATTAAAGAATTATTCTTGAAAAAGAACATTCGGGAAACCCATGTCTCTGTTTTTGTTGAAGAGGCCCCGTTTTTTATCAGGCATATTGATCTTCCCAAAATCAATAAAAGAGAATTAGCCAGTGCCATTCAATTCCGTGCCCAAACGGAACTCCCGGTGAATCCTGATGAGTTAATTATTCGTTTTTATCCCATGGCAAAACAGGAGAGGAAAAAGAGAGAGGTCGTCCAGGGAGAATATGTGCTTGTAGCTATGGATAAATCCCTGGTGAATAACATAGCTGAAGCAATCCATAATGCGGGATTAACCTTATCTTCTTTATCTCTTGAACCTAATTGTATATACAATGGCATCATGCTAGATGAAGAATTAAGTGGCCAGTTACATGAGAATTTTCTCCTCATTCGCACAGATAGTAGCCGCATGATGTTGGCCATCTTCTCAAAGGGGAAAATGGTGTATTCTAGATATCTGCCTTTTTCAACGGGAAAACAGGATTGGGAACAGGAAATCTCTCGCACATTAATGAGTTGGAATAGCGGTGAGGGGCATGCCCGTGTGGAGCAAATTCTTGTATTTGGGGAGAAAGAACACGAAGAGGCCGTTCGAAAACATATTGAAGAAATTATGTCCATCTCCATCCTACATATCTCTGACTCTACTCTTCCATGTCGAGGGTTGACTATTAAAAAAGAAGTCAATTTTTACATGGATCGGGTTGCTTTTAAGTTTTTAAAGAAGACCCCTATCTATGTTTATGCTTTAGTTCTGATTACTGGCTTTATGTTTTTTAGCCTGTTATACCAGTATGGTTCCCAGGCCTATGTGCGGGCTAGTATTGGCAGGTTACAGGGGAATATTAATGAACGGGTGGAAATATCGCAGTTATTGGCAAAAAGACAAGAATTGCAAGG
>CALNBV010000165.1 GCA_937874515.1 uncultured Paenibacillaceae bacterium
TGATGCAACAATCCCAATAACCCCTTCATTCCATTCTTCACCGGCGACAACGAGAACTTTCCGTTGTTCATCTGGAAGTTCCTCTACTGATTTCATGGCTTCTTGGGTTATAGAATCCACTAATAGCTGCCTTTCTTTGTTCAACAAGTCCAATTCATTGGCATAGCGTTCTGCTTCTTCTTCACTATGGGTTGTTAACAATTTCACTGCACGATCTGCCGATTCTAAACGTCCACTGGCATTAATTCGAGGACCCATACCAAAGCCAACATGATAGGCTGTAGCAGCCCCATTTACTCCACAAACTTTCTTTAAAGCCTGGATTCCAGGATTCGTAGATTGGTCAATGGCTTGAAGCCCATATTTCGCTAACAGGCGATTTTCGTCCACTAAAGGAACAAGGTCAGCAATGGTCCCCACCCCGGCAATGTCTAGAACAAAATGGGGAAAAGAACCAAAAAGTGCATGGGCAAATTTAAAGGCTACCCCTGCCCCTGCTAACATAGGGAAAGGGTAAGTACAACCTGGCTTTTTAGGATTAATAACGGCAAAGGCATCTGGAATTTCCTGTGGCGGTTCATGGTGATCTGTTATGATTAAATCCAATCCCAATTCCTTTGCCAGTTCGGCTTCCTTCACAGCACTTATTCCCGTATCTACTGTAATGACAACAGCGAAGCCCTTTTCTGCCGCTTTTCGCAGAGCCTCTCCGTTTAACCCATATCCTTCTGTAAAACGATTGGGAATGTAATACTGAAACACAGCTCCCGCTTTTCGTAAGGTATGAACCAGAATACTGGTACTGGTAACCCCATCTGCGTCATAATCTCCGTAAATTAAAATAGGTTCTCCATACTCAATGGCTTCCCTGGTACGTTGAATTGCTTTATCCATATCACTGAGCAAAAAGGGATCATAGAAATCTTTTTCTTCCCCATAGAGAAAAGCGGTCGCTTTTTCAATTGAATCAATGCCACGAATAAGCAATAGCCGGGTTAATAGAGGGGAAAGTTGCAATTCATTTGCAAATTGCTCACCTAGACCCTCATTTATTTCTTTCAATACCCAGCGGGTCTTCGGTTCTAACATCCGTCCCACCTCTTTAAAGAAGCCGTGGATGGATCCACGGCATTCATTTATCTTCAATTATGCAGGTTTTCTTTTTGTTTTTTCCCTCTTTAAGTCATGTTCCCGCCATTGTACCCACAACTGGCTGGCAATGAAAATAGAGGAATAGGCACCAAAGGTTAACCCGATGATCAGAGCAAGGGTAAAGTTCTTAATGGATTCCCCACCATGAATATAAAGGGCGACAGCCATAATCAAAACAGTCAGGACTGTATTGATGGAGCGAACAAAGGTGGATCGAATACTTTTATTTACTAGATCCTCTACATCCTGTACTGTCTTCAATTTCATATGTTTCAAATTATCACGAATCCGGTCAAAAATAATGATATTGTCATGAACAGAATAACCTACAATGGTCAAAATCGCTGCGATAAATGGCAGGTCTACTTCAATCTGGAACAAACTAAACAAGGAGATAACTAAAAATACATTATGGAGCAAAGCGATAATAGCTGATATTGCTAAACGATGTTCAAAACGAATGGTAATATATAAAACAATCCCAATGGAAGCAAATAACAGAGCATATAATGCTGATTTGGCTAACTCCTTACTTACTAGGGGATTCACCGTACTTTCTTGCAAGGAAACCTGTGCCCCATACTTTTCTTGCATTACCTTCGTAAGCTGGGCATATTGGTCTTTCGTCATAGGGTCCTGGAACATAACCACTGCGTTATCTAGATTGGCTCCAGAAGTAGTAATGCTTCCAGGTTCCATTCCTATTTTCTTAATGGCCTGTTCAATATCCTTTTCCACGAAAGTTTTGCCTATCTGAATTTGCACCCGGGTACCACTGCTAAAATCAACGCCTAAATTTAAGCCGTGGAGAAAGAGTGAAACAATCCCCGCAATGATTAAAATTGCTGATAATATAAAGTAATATTTGCGATGTTTTACAAAATCAAATGTTTTAAAGTTCACGAACGTCACGCTCCCTTACTCCGTAATGCCATAGCTTGTTAAAGAGGTTGGATTTTACCAGGAGATTTAACAAGAAACGGGAGCCAGCAACAGCTGTTAACAAACTTACCACAATACTTAAAATTAATGTAATAGCAAACCCACGAATGGCACTGGACCCAAAATAGAAGAGTACAATGGCCCCGATAATACTGGTTACATTGGCATCTAATATGGTACTCAGTGATCGCTTGGAACCGGAACGTACCGCCGAAAGAATAGACTTCCCACTACGTAACTCTTCCTTGATCCGTTCATACATGATGATATTGGCATCCACCGCCATCCCAATCCCGAGGATAAAAGCGGCAATCCCTGGCAGTGTTAACGTAGCCTGCATGAGATTTTGCAATAAAAGAAGCAAATATACATAAGCAACAAGGGAAATGACTGCCACAACCCCAGGCATTCTATAAAATACTACCATAAAAATAAGTACAATAATGGTTCCAATAACCCCGGCTTTAACCCCGTTTTCCAGAGCGGTTTGCCCTAATTTCGCCCCTACGCTATTGGAATACACTTCTTTCATTTCCACAGGCAATGCACCTGCATTTAAAAGGGCTGCTAAATCTTTTGCTGCTTGTACACTCTCTTGCCCATCAATATAAGCTGAACCACCGGGAATCACAGAGTTAATGGTTGGCGCTGTAATTAAATTTTCATCTAGATAAATAGCCAGCGGCTGGCCCAAATACTTTTTCGTAACTTCTGCAAACTTCTTCGCTTCTTTAAACTTAAGGTTAACAACAGGTTGTTGCAAGTCGTTGTATCCTAAAGCAGCACCCTTCGTTGCCAGATCACTTCCGTCCATCAATACATTGCCTGCCATATCCCGGAACGTAAGTTTTGCTGGCTTCCCAATTAAATCACGGGCTTGTTCCTGATTGTAAGCCCCGGCTAATCGAACACGAATCCGGTTGTTACCTTCCACCACAATTTCAGGCTCAGAAACCCCAATAATATTAATCCGCCGTTCAATGGCATGTACCGCATCTGTTAAAGATTCTTTGGTAATTTTTTCATTCTTGTTTAAAGGGGATACTTCATATAAAACTTCAAAACCTCCGCGCAAATCCAGGCCGAGGGTGGTACCTTGCGCTACTTTTAATCCTGTCAATCCAACAGCTGTAAATACCACAACGGTAACAAGAATAAAAGTAACAAGCCGACTCCATTTAATCACGTCGTACTTCCTCCTTTATCAAAACCAGTACCTTTAATTATAGACAATCCATTTTTTATATGTCAATTTTCGTCAAAAGGTTTCATATCCTCTTTGAGGGCCTGTACCATCATCCAACTCATCCATTTATTCGGTTTTAGGGACAGGATATCATTGACCCACTGATGAAGGGGAGGAAAGTCCCCTTTATATGAAGCACTGACACAACCCCATATATCTTCTTTTTGGACATCCTCATAACCAAGGATTCCAAATTCCTTCGCTTTCATCTCACATAATTCTTCAATTTCCTTTAAATACATCTCATTATCCATGGCTTCCTCATCTACTCCTCTCTCATTTTAAGTCATTTTCACCAGTAGTACATGCATATGATTATGACAGGTTGAATTCTCGGTTAAAAAAGTGGGGGCAAAACATGAACAAACAATCCTTTATTAAAGGGACAATGGTCCTTATCCTCGCTGGACTAATTGTAAAAGTTCTCGGTTTTATCAATCGAATTATTTTAGCGAAAATGATTGGCGCTGAAGGGATGGGCCTCTATCAAATGGCTGTCCCTACATTAACCCTTATTATTTCTTTAGCCACCTTTGGTCTAAATGTAGCCATTTCGAAAATGGTGGCAGAAGCAGATGCACGCGGTGATCAGAAAAAAATACGCTCGATCTTACAAATCTCATTATTAATTGTAACCTTTCTCAGTATAATTTTCACCTCTGTTATGATTGCTGCTGCTCGTATCATTTCGGAAACGTTATTAACGGATGAGCGGGCATTTTACTCTCTTATTGCTATTTCTCCTATTGTTCCCATTGTAGCTATTTCTTCAGTATTCCGCGGATACTTTCAAGGTAAACAAAATATGAATCCAACCGCCAGTTCCCAAATCATTGAACAAATCATACGCATTTTTACGGTTTTATTCCTTGCCATGTGGTTATTGCCAAAGGGAGTAGAATTTGCTGCAGCAGGGGCTATGATAGGTATTGTAATCGGAGAATTAGGCGGTATGTTAAGTTTGTTGTGGCAATTTCGTAAACAAAAAATGCCAAAGGTATGGAAACATCGTAAATTGAAGGAGATTTACCAAAAAAACAAGGAAACTTTTCAGGGATTGATGCACATTTCCCTTCCTGTGACAACGAGCCGAATTGTTGGATCCCTTACTTTTTTTATAGAACCCATTGTTGTGGCCCAAAGTCTAGCCATTGCTGGCATTACAACCACAGCAGCAACCCAGTTTTATGGCCAACTCGCTGGAATGGCGATCCCCTTGCTGGTTTTTCCAACGTTTTTCACCTATTCGCTTTCCGTTTCTCTTGTTCCTGCCGTATCTGAAGCTCAATCTAGTAAAAATTATAACCTGGTCCACCGTAGAATATATCAATCCCTAAGGATGGCACTCATTATTGGTGCACCTTGCTCTGCACTCCTGTTTATTTTTGCACATCCTCTTTCTCAATTACTTTATAGCGACGATCAAGTAGGGCATTTTTTACGGATGATGGCTCCCTACTCCATTCTTCTTTATTTTCAGGGACCGCTCCAGGCAGCATTACAAGGGTTGGGTTATGCCCATGTTGCCATGCGTAATACCATAATTGGAGCCATTTTAAAAACAGGAGCCATCTTTTTTCTCGCTTCCCGCCCTGAAATTGGTTTTGATGGTGCTGTCCTTTCTGTCAATATAAGCATTGTATCCGTTACCCTTCTCCACTTTTTTAGTCTAAGCAAGCTAACAGGGTTTACGTTAAAATTAGCTGACTTTATAAAGATTGGCATCAGCGTCGCCCTTGCCGGTTACTCAGCACTCCATCTTACCCGATACTGGACGAGCATGATGCCACTTTCTACAGCATTAATCATAAGTACTGTCATCTCTATGGGTATTTATTTTATCATGTTAATTTGGATGAAAATTCTTGGAAAGCAGGATGTAAAACGGATTCCCTGGATTGGTGAATCCCTGGCCCACTTCTTTCCCAATAGATAAAGAGTTATGAATATATATATAGGCAAGGCCCCCCATTTAGTTTGGGGGGCCTGTACTATCTTAGCCAAATTTCCTTTTACAATATGAGTTAATAAGTTTCGAACGTAAGTCTATATCCAACGTTTTTTACGGAAATAATATAACATAACCGATACAATGGAAATACAACCGATAATAATAATCCAAAATCCTTTATTAGAATTTCCTAATGGGATATGCACGTTCATTCCGAATAAACCGGTAACGAAGGTTAATGGCATCATAATGGTTGAGATTATGGTTAAAATCCTCATGGTTTCAGTGGTATTGGCACTGACAATAGAATAGTAAGTATCCAGTGCACCGTTAACCAAATCACGGAATGTTTCTGTTGAATCGTTAATCCTTTCTAAATGGTCCACTAAATCCACGTAAAAAGGAACGTTTTCCTCTCGAATCTCAAAAGGCATTCTTCCGTTTAATCCCGCGAATATTCTTCGCTGAGGCAATATGACACGTCGAATTAAAATAATTGTTCTTTTTAAAGCAAGGAATTCTTCTGTAATTTCCTCAACCTGATGATCAAAAATTTCATCCTCAAGTTCATCAATACGGACACTAATGCGGTCCATAATTGGGAAGTATTCATCCGTAATCCCATCTACAATGGAATACAACAGAAAATCAGGACCCTTATTCATATATTTCTTGTTTCTCAAGCAAATGGCAGCAATTCTGCCGATACTGGGCATTTGGTGTTTATGAATCGTAACCACATAATTAGGCCCGTAGAACACATTTAATTCAAGAGTTGTAATCTCTGTATCACTTTCTTCATTGTATCGCAGGGCATGGAAAACGAAAAAATGATAATCTTCATAATCATCCACTTTCGCCCGGGGGCTGACATGCAAACAATCTTCAATAGCCAGTGGGTGGAAATTGAAAATTTGTGCTACATAATGGAGCTCGTCATTGCCTACATCATATAAATCAATCCACAGTAAATCCTCAGGGGACCGAAGAAATTCGTGAATCTGGTTTAAATCCACATCATGATGCATTGTCTGTTCAGAATGATTATAGAAGTAGGTTTTGATCATTGTAGCACCCCCAAAAAGTCATTTCTTGCCTATTCCATAATAATAGAAAAGAAAAACTGTTTCAAGAGAAATGGGAATAAGCCTTGGATTAGCCTCATAGATTGTACAAAAAGTGAGGTGAAGAATTCATGTTTAAACTAAACCAATTAAATAACCCGGTGGTAGCCGGTACCATTTACACCTTAATTATTGTCCTTATTGGTGCACTTATCACATCTCTTATCCTTTCTTTTACCAGTGTTAAAGAAACGGCTCTACCCAGCTTCATTTATTTGATTAATGTTCTTGCTCTATTTATCGGTGGATTTGTTTCCGGGAAGAAAGAAGGAAGAAAAGGCTGGTATTATGGAGGGCTGGTTGGCCTTGCCTATTATCTCATTGTCCTCTTGCTTCTATTCCTTGGTTTTAACACCGACTTGTCCATCAAACATCTTTACAACTTATTAGGCAGTTTTCTTATTTCAGCTTTTGGAGGAATTATTGGCATAAATGTTTCCCAACGGTAAGGCTATCCCCCGAAAATATAAGATGAGATTGGCATTTGCAATCAGAGGATCCAAACCCTTTGATAATAATCTTTCCCTGTTTTTCTAAAAGAAGGTTATGGAAAAGCCCGCATTCTCCAATGTTCCCATCAAAGGTTTGTACCTTTTCTACCTGAAGAAAGGGGCGTAAATAGTCAAAATGCCAACGTAACTTTTTTTCCCTTTGGAGGTGCCGCTCAATTCGGGAGCGAATATTTCGCCTGGCGCTCCCTACATAAATGTACCATCCTTGAGGAAAGGAAAAGGTGCCCAGTTTCCCAACGATAATTTCCTGTTCTTTTGCCAAATACCCTTCAATCATATATAACGTGTGCCTTTCTTCAAAAAGAAATTCCATGTGCTTCTCCTTTACTTTAATAGAAAGAAAACCCGCCTATTTAAGGGCGGGTTTTCTTTCTATTAAACATTTTCACCTAAAACATTATTGATAGCTCTTTTTTCAAAGGTTAAACGAGAACCGCCGGAAAGAAGAATAATCGTGTTTTCCTCTTCGTTAATTTGGTCAATAGTCCCATGAAGACCACCAATGGTAACTACCCTGTCCCCTTTTTTCAATGCGTTTAACATTTGGCCCATTTGCTTTTGTCGCTTTTGTTGCGGACGTAAAATCATAAAATAGAATATCCCAATAAAAGCAGCAAAAATGAGTATATTTCCCCATGCACCTTCCATAACGACAACTCCTTTTTATTTGTAATCACAAAAATTTATTTGGTATTTCCATTTTACCAAGACTTTCTAATCATTATAACACTTAAAAGCCCCTTCCGTCATGAATCCCATAACTTGCGAAAAATTCATCCCGGAAATCTCTTAAGCGGTCTTCCATAATGGCCTGACGAACCTGTTTCATTAAGTTAATCAAAAAATGAAGATTATGATAAGTAGTTAGACGTACACCCAGAATTTCCTCTGACTTAATTAAATGACGAATATAAGCCCGTGAGTAATTGCGACAAGTATAACAATCACAATTATGATCTAATGGAGTAAAATCCCTTGCATATTTCGCATTTCGGATTACAAGTCGACCATGGCTGGTCATGCATGTGCCATTCCTGGCTATACGGGTTGGTAATACACAATCAAACATATCAATTCCCCTCATGGCTCCTTCAACAAGAGCATCAGGTGAACCAACCCCCATTAAATAACGAGGTTTCGTAGAAGGCAAGAAAGGCACCGTGTCTTCGAGAACTTCATACATTAAGTGATGGGGTTCACCAACACTTAAACCGCCAATCGCATACCCTGGAAAATTCAAAGACACTAGATCTTTCGCACTTTGTTGCCTTAAATCTTTATACATCCCACCTTGAACAATGCCGAATAAAGCCTGATCATGGGAACGTTCGTGAGCTTTTAAACAACGCTCAGCCCATCTCGTTGTTCGTTCCATGGATGGTTTTACATAATCATGTTCAGCGGGATAGGGGGCACACTCGTCAAAAGCCATAATAATATCGGCTCCAAGGGCATTTTGAATCTCAATGGCTTTTTCCGGACTTAAAAATAGTTTTTCCCCGCTTAAATGGGAACGGAAGGCTACCCCTTCCTCATCAATCTGTCTTAAATTACTCAAACTAAACACCTGAAATCCGCCACTATCTGTTAAAATAGCCCGATCCCAATTCATAAAAGAATGGAGTCCCCCAGCTTCCTTCACCAATTCATGGCCAGGGCGCAAAAATAAATGATAGGTGTTAGCTAAGATAATTTGGGCATCCATTTCTTTTAATTCTTCCGGTGCCATGGTTTTAACCGTTGCTAAAGTCCCAACAGGCATAAAAACCGGGGTATCGATGGTTCCGTGAGGCGTATGCAATTTCCCTAAACGGGCACCTGTTTGTTTACATGTCTTTATTAATTCATAACGTACAGCCAATGATAGTCCTCCTAATCAATAAACATGGCATCGCCAAAACTGAAGAATCGATACTCTTTTCCTATGGCTTCTTCATAGGCATTTATTATATTTTCTTTTCCTGCCAGTGCACTTACAAGCATGACTAAGGTTGATTGGGGCAAATGGAAGTTCGTCAACAAAGCGTCAATCAACGTAAAGGTGTATCCTGGATAAATAAAGATATTCGTCCACCCTTCTTCAGCCTCTACTCGTCCCCCATGCTTGCTGGCAATGGTCTCTAAAGTACGGCAAGAGGTTGTGCCAACCCCAATCACCCGATTTCCTTTTTCCTTTGTTTCATTAATGATTCGGGCATTTTCTTCTGTTAATCGATAGAATTCCGAATGCATTTCATGTTCTTCTATGGTATCTGCAGATACAGGACGAAAGGTACCCAGTCCTACATGTAAGGTAACATAAGCCAGGTTAATCTCCTTTTCTTGAATCATAGCTAAATAGTCTTCTGTAAAATGCAGGCCAGCTGTCGGTGCTGCTGCGGATCCACGATGTTTTGCAAATACCGTTTGATAACGTTCAGGATCGTCTAAATGGGCTTTAATATAAGGGGGCAGAGGCATTTCCCCTAACTGATCTAATAATTCATTGAAGATCCCTTCATATTCAAAACGGATCGTTCTTCCTCCTACCTGAGTTTCTTCCAGACATTCTCCAACAAGAAGCCCTTCGCCAAAAACGATACGGGTTCCCGGTCTTACTCTTTTCCCCGGACGGACAAGGGTTTCCCAGGTATCATTCTCCAATTGCTTTAACAAAAGAACTTCAATATGGGCCCCTGTCCCCTCTTTCACACCGAAAAGGCGGGCAGGAATCACTCTGGTATCATTTAATACCAGGGTATCCCCGGGATTTAAATAATGAATAAGATCAGTAAACTGTTTATGTTCTATTTTACCCGTTTCCTTATGAAGCACTAATAAACGGGAACTAGTCCGATCCTGTAAAGGGTTTTGCGCAATTAGTTCTTCTGGCAGATAAAAATCGAAATCTTTGACATTCACAATACATACCCTCTTTAGCTTAGTAACATTACATAATCATAGCGATTTTTACCTGCTCTCGCAATCTTATTTAAACAACCGAAATAGAAAGAAGATTAAGGATAAAACAATACTTAATAAAATACTGGTGACAACAGGAAAATAAAAGCGGAAATTTTCCTTTTCAATTACAATATCTCCTGGCAGGCGGCCCAAATGGAGAAACCGCCCTCCAAATTGCCATAGAAGCCCCAGGATGATTAAAACCACACCGCCAATCATCATTGCCTTTGCAATAGGATTCACTGGTCTGGAACCTCCCGTTTAAAATATTGATATACAATAGGAGTGACCATCCTCCCTCTGGGCGTCCGTTGTAAGAAACCAATTTGCAGTAAATAGGGTTCATATACTTCTTCAAGAGTCCCTACTTCTTCACTTACGGAAGCAGCCAAGGTTTCAATGCCCACAGGCCCACCACGGAAACGATCAATAATTGCTAATAATAACTTATGGTCAATGGCATCAAGTCCCATAGGATCCACTTGCATTTTTTCTAAAGAATCAGAAGCCATCTCCCCGGAAATACAGCCTTCCCCACTTACTTGGGCAAAATCCCTCACCCTTTTTAAAAGACGGTTAGCAATACGAGGGGTCCCCCTGGAACGGCGGGCGATTTCTTCCGCACCTTCCCATGTGATTTCCATTTCTAATAAACCAGCCGTTCGTTCCACAATTACAGCCAAATCCTTAACTGAATAGTATTCTAAACGGCTAACTACCCCAAATCGATCACGAAGTGGGGATGAAACCATCCCTGCTCGTGTGGTAGCGCCTACCAGAGTAAAAGAAGGTAAGTCGAGGCGAACAGAACGGGCAGAAGGCCCTTTCCCAATAACGATATCTAAGGCGTAATCCTCCATGGCAGGATACAACACTTCTTCCACGCTACGGGAAAGGCGATGGATTTCATCAATAAATAGCACATCCCCTTCTTCTAACCCCGATAAGATCGCGGCTAAGTCACCAGGGCGTTCAATGGCTGGTCCAGAGGTTGTCCGAAGGTTAACCCCCATTTCTTGGGCAATGATCATAGACAGGGTTGTTTTCCCCAACCCTGGAGGTCCGTATAACAATACATGATCCAATGCTTCCTTACGCATTTTTGCAGCTTTTATAAAAATAGATAGATTTTCTTTAACCTGATTTTGCCCTATATACTCCTGAAGAGATTGGGGCCTAAGGCTGACTTCCAACCCATATTCATCATCACGGATACCAGAGGAAAGAAATCGATCGTCCATTTTTCCTACCCCTCCTTACATGGTTAAAAATAATTGGAGAGCCCGTTTTATAATTTGATCTGTTGATTGTAAATCGGCCCCTTCTTTTTCGATTTTCACCATGATTTTTTTCACTTCATTTTCACTATAGCCTAAAGCTAATAATGCTTCTGTTGCCTCATGTTTTGGTTGGGCAAAGGTTTGGAATAGGTCTTGAACAGGCGCATTCACATCAGTTATCTCTTCTAAATTAGATAAATCTATGTCTGTTTTCCATTTATCCTTTAAATCCAGAATCATGCGTTGTGCAGTTTTTTTCCCGATTCCAGGAAAGCGAACAAGAAAATCAACATCTTCTCTTTGCACCGCCTGGATAATCCAGGCTGGTGAAGCTGCGGAAATAATAGCCATCGCTCCCTTTGGACCAATTCCAGAAACATTTAATAATTGACGAAATACATTTCGTTCTTCCCTATGTTGAAAACCGTAAAGAAAAATGGCATCTTCCCTTACGTAATAATGAGTAAAGACAAGAACGATTTGATTTTTCTTCTCTTGATATTGATATGGATTCCCCATGAAAATACGGTACCCCAGTCCCTGGGCCTCAATAACAATAGAATCATTCTCTATATAAGACAGTTTCCCTTCAATAAAATCAATCATTTCTTCCTTAATCCCTCCGAACTTCTCCGCAATACTCTGCAATACTCCCATTGTACAACAAAAAAAAGGATGACCAAAGCCATCCTTTTTATTCTACCTTTATTGTACTTGCTTTTTCTGAATTGGCAAACTCGCTGAAGGTAGAAAGAATCGAATTATACTCATCAACATCCTGAACACGAATTCCCCTTTTCAGCATTGATAACTCTTCTTTTGGCAAATGGGATTCGATTTTTTTTGTATTAATTTGAAAAAATGTCTGGATGACCTTCTCTTTTTCTGGAACACCATCAAAAAGAGAAAGTTCGCCTTTTTCATTAATGCCAAAATAGCCATTTGCCTTACAAGTAGGAGATAAATCATTTACCCTCATCTCAAAGGTAAATTCATTATCTTCTCTATGGATCAATTTCCACCCTTCATACCTGTGAAGTAATTGCTTCGTAGATTCAATCACCTCATCTTTCTTCTCTATTTCAATTTCACCAGTTACATAGGTTTTTTTTAAGATTACATGGACCATTTCACCAGACACAGCGCGAACCCCAATAGAGGGTTTCCATCCACTTACAGCATAATAGAAAAAACCTGCACTAATAATAGCAACAAGAAAAAGAAAGAAGATGGAAGCAATAAGGACAACACGATTAGAAGGCCGGCGAAACTGATTATAAAACATCATCGCAATCCCCTCTTTTATTAGTTATTCTTTTCCCCTTCTTATTTTTTCCATCCAACTTTTTTCTATACCGCTATTAGGTTGCAAAAAAATTTATAAGCAAAAAGCCCATTTTTGCATATGATGTATCGAACTTTGCAACGAGAAAGGACGATATCATGAAAATTCACATCGTGAAAAAGGGAGATACCCTTTGGAAAATTGCGCAAAGGTATAATTTAGATTTTGAAAAGTTAAAGGAATTTAATACACAACTTGAGAATCCAGATAAAATTTCCCAAGGAATGAAAATAAAAATTCCAACCAACAGTGTACCTATAAGCTCTCAATTTCCTCAAGGTACCCAATTACAAAACGTTAGTGAAAAAAAAATAGCTCCTGAACCTACCTTTCAATTGCCACCAGAGGAATTAGCACCTACTCCCATTCCAGAACCTGCACCAGCACCTGCACCTTTTATGCAAGCCCCGATTCAGGAATTCCCTCCTGCTCCTGAACCTTTTATGCAAGCCCCATTTCAGGAATTCCCTCCTGCTCCCGTTCCAGCTCCCACTCCAACACCACAGGCGTCACCTTATATGCCCATGATGCCTATGATGCCAATTATGCCGCCTATGATGCCACAATTTGCACCCTTTCCATTCTGTCCACCAATGAAGCCACATCATGACCATTGTTCTCCACCGCCACAACATTTTCCCGGTTATCCCATGGAGCCAGGTGAAATGGACTTTAATCCATTCCAACAAAATCCCCACATGATGTATTCACCATTTCCATACCCCTATATGCAACCAATGCCATTCCAATCAGGGATGCCTGGAATGCCTGGAATGCCTGGAATGTCTGGAATGCCTCCTGCTCCCCCATCAAATCCGGGAATGGAACCAACCGTACCAAATGCAGGTATGCCAGAAGAAGAACTCCCCTATCAACAACCCTACTGCCCTCCTACCACCAAGAAAAAGAAAAAAGGAAGAAATAGAGGATAAATAAAAACGTGAACCGATATAAGGTTCACGTTTTTATTTCTTATGATGATGTGCTTCCAACAACTTCTTTAATATACACTGGATAAGTTCCCATTAAGCGAATTTGGAAACCTAATGCCTCCATTTCCGCAAATGCACCAGGCAACAATATTTCATCCATTTCCTGTTCAATATCAATGACGAAATGATAGTTTCCTAACCCTGTTTTTGTTGGACGTGATTCAATCCTGGAAAGGTTAATTTTCCTCCAGGCAAAAGCAGCTAATACCTGATAAAGAGCACCTGGAAAATCAGAAGGAAGAGTAACCAGTACGGTCGTTTTACTTCTGTTTGTTTCTGGTGCAATTAACTCCATATTGCCGACTACCACAAAACGGGTATAGTTATTCTTCTTATCTTCAATTTCCCCACGAAGAATGGTTACAGGATAAATCTTCGTCGCCGTAAGGGAACAAACTGCTGCCCAGGGTTCATCTGGATGTTCTCCAACCAGGCGAGGCCCCTCTGCAGTACTGCCTATATACTCGATTTCCGCATTGGGGAGATTTTCTCTTAAATAATCCCTGGATTGGGCAATGGCCTGTGGATGGGACATGACTTTTTTAATGTCAGATAGGGAAGGTAATGGATCTTTTGTCGCTACCACCAGGTGTTGGGAAATCGGAATCGCCAATTCAGCCAAAAAGGGCAAAGAAACTTTATGAATTAACCAGTCAAGGGTTAATGTAACAGAGCCTTCAATGGAATTTTCTAAGGGTACCACGGCAAAATCGATTTGTTTTTCTGCCACTGCATCCAGGCAATCTGGGATGGTGCTATAAGGGCAAAAGATATCCTCTTCACTTGTAAAAAGGAATCTGGCTGCTTCTTCTGTATTGGTGCCCCGGGGGCCTAAAAATGCAATCCTTCTTTCCATCCTAAATCTCCTTTACTGTGCCACACCTGAAATGCTTTTTTCAATCACAACACCATTTCGGTCCGGTTTCAATCGCATAACAGTTGAATCAATTCCGTACTTTTTCAATGTATCTACCATATAACACTCTAAAATATCCGTTGGCTTCGTCTTATCAATCAAAGCTAGAATAGTTGGCCCTGCCCCGGATAAAGCGGTACCAAGTGCGCCATATTCATGGGCATGATGAATAATTTCTTCTAAACCTGGAACTAATGGTGCACGATAAGGGTGATGCACAACATCCTTCATAGCTTCTGCTAAAGCTTCTAGTTGCCCTGTTGCAAGAGCCGCTACAAGCACTCCAGCATGACTGGTATTAAACACAACATCCTTACGGCTATATGTTGCTGGGAGGACATTTCTTGCTTTCTCCGTTTTCAACATAAAATGAGGAATAACAGCTATGGCCTCTAACTCTTCAGGTACATTTAATTGAACATAACGAAGGTTATCCTGTCCAATGCAGGCAACAATAATGCCGCCGAAAAGGGAAGCACCTACATTATCAGGATGCCCTTCCCACTCCGTTGCCATGGTAAACAACTCATCTTTAGAATAAAGCCCACCGGCTAACTCATTAGCTGCAACAAGAGCACCTACAATAGCAGTAGCACTACTGCCCAAACCCCGGGTTAAAGGGACATCAGAATCAACGTCAATCAGTAATTCAGGAACAGAAAGCCCTGCTCCAGACAACAACTTCTCTGCTACTTTATATATTAAATTGGTTTTATCAGTGGGAAGTCCTGACATTTGATTCCCATGGAGGCGCACCACGGTTGTGTCACTAACCTCCATGCGAATGGTCGTATACAGTTGAAAAGCCATTCCAATGGTATCAAAACCGGGACCAAGATTGGCCGTGCTCGCCGGAATTTTCACCTGTACGCTTTTTTGACGCACGATTAGACACCCGCTTCCTGCATAATCACACGCATCACTGCTTCTTCCGTACTTTCTACAACAACAGGCTCTACTCCAACTGCTTTCATTGCGATATTAGGATCTTTCAAACCATTTCCAGTAAGAACACAAACCACTTGTTGGCCTGCTTCTATTTTTCCTTCTTTACGCATTTTAATCATTCCTGCGAGAGAAGCCGCTGAAGCAGGTTCACAGAAAATGCCTTCCATGCTGGCAAGCATCTTATAAGCAACTAAAATTTCTTCATCAGTTACCATATCAATATGCCCACCGGACTCGTCACGGGCATTCAATGCTAAATCCCAGCTTGCTGGATTTCCGATACGGATTGCTGTAGCAATGGTTTCTGGATTTTTAATAGGTTCACCTTTAACTAATGCTGCTGCCCCTTCTGCTTCAAAACCAAACATACGGGGACGGTTCCCTACTTTGCCTGCTTCATGATATTCCTTAAAGCCTTTCCAGTATGCAGAAATGTTACCCGCATTGCCAACAGGAATAGCAAGAATGTCAGGGGCTTTTCCTAAGGTTTCGCATACTTCAAAAGCTGCTGTTTTTTGCCCTTCTAAACGATAAGGGTTAACGGAGTTCACTAGAGTAATTGGATGTTTGGCGCAAATTTCACGCACGATTTCCAACGCTTCGTCAAAGTTTCCTTCAATAGCAATAATTTCTGCGCCATATACAACGGCCTGAGCCAGTTTACCCAGAGCGATATTATTATTAGGGATTAACACGATGCAACGGAGATCAGCACGGGCAGCATAAGCGGCAGCTGCTGCAGAGGTATTCCCCGTAGATGCACACATAATCGTCGTGCTGCCTTCCTCTACTGCTTTTGCCACAGCCATAACCATTCCACGGTCTTTAAAAGAACCTGTTGGATTTAAACCTTCATATTTAAAATAAATCTCAAGATCTAACTCTTTAGATATTTTCGGTGCATAAATAAGAGGTGTGTCCCCCTCATGTAAAGTTAACCGAGGTGTTTTATCTGTTACAGGTAAGTATTGTTCAAAACGTTCTATGATGCCAGCCATTATTTTTGTTCCCCACCTTCTACACGATATAAGCTTTTTACTTCATATACGCTGTCCAGTGCTTCAAAAGCATTGCGTACGTCCATGATATTCCCTTTAGAAGCATGATGTGTAACCATAATAACTTCCGCCTGTTTGCCATCATTATATGGCTGTTGCATAACATGTTCTAAGCTTACATCATGTTCCGCTAAAATGCGAGTGATTTGTGCCAGAACTCCCCGTTTGTCAGCAACTACCAGACGCAAGAAGTACTTGGAATTGATTTGATCGTCGCCTTTTAATAGTTTCTCCTTATAAGGAGCTACACTGCCACGACCATTTACACCTAATTTCATATTTTTCACAACGGTGACTAGGTCAGCTACTACGGCTGTTGCAGTTGGCAATTCACCTGCACCTGGTCCATAAAACATGGTTTCCCCAACAGCTTCACCATGAACATAAATGGCGTTAAACACACCGTTTACAGAAGCCAGTGGATGACTATTATGCACTAAGGTTGGTTGTACGCTAACTTCGATTAAATCATCATCCCGTTTAGCGATTCCCAATAACTTCATTTCATAACCAAGGCGTTTGGCATGGTTAATATCTTCTGATGATACATTGGATATCCCCTGGAACTCAACATCATCCAGATTCATGTCCACATGGAAACCAAGAGTACTTAAAATGGCCATTTTTCTTGCCGCATCATGGCCTTCTACATCCGCTGTTGGGTCTGATTCGGCATAGCCTAATTTTTGTGCTTCTTTCAGTACATCAGCGTAGTCTGCGCCTTCCTGGCTCATTTTCGTTAAAATATAGTTGGTTGTTCCATTTACAATGCCCATCATTTTTGTAATCCTGTCAGAAGAGAAGCCTTCTACCAGAGCCCGTAAAATAGGAATGCCGCCAGCCACACTGGCTTCATAGAACACGTCGCACCCTTTTTCCTGTGCTTTAGAAAGAATTTCTGCTCCGCTTTCTGCCATTAAATCTTTATTGGCAGTGACTACATGTTTCCCATTTTCGAGGGCTTGCAAAATATATTCTTTCGTTGGATGAATGCCGCCGATTACTTCAACGATGACATCAATTTCAGGATCATTCACCAACTCTTCAGGATCCAAAGTCACTAACTCAGAAGGAATGGAAACATTCCGTTCTTTATCCATATTGCGAACAAGAATTTTCTTAATTTCAAGGGATAATCCCGTTTGTTTTTGCAAGTCTTCCTGATGTCCCTGAATAATGCGAACCACACCAGTTCCTACAGTACCTAATCCCATTAAACCTACTTTAACTGAATTATTGTTCATCAATAAACCTCACCTTCCATGGAAATCGATTATCCTCTTCCTATAATTAAAGCCATTTTTACTCCATTTATCGCCTTTAGCTCTTCAAGGAATTCACTCATAGATACCAACAGATTTCCAGTATCAATAGAAAGAGCTACATTAGCAATTCCCTGTAAAGGAATAGTTTGATTAATCGTTAGGATATTGCCACCTTTTTCCGCAACGAATTTTAACACATGTGACAAAATCCCTGATCGATGTTCAAGATCCATAGATACTGTTATCATTTTGTCCTGTGAAAAAGCGTTAAAAGGAAAGATACCATCTTTATATTTATAAAAGGCACTTCGGCTTAACCCTACCTTTTCTACAGCTTCATGCACGGTATGGGCTTCATTTGATTCAATAAGCCTTTTTGCCTCTACAGTTTTCACAATGGCTTCCGGTAAAATATCCTCTCGAATCACATAGAATACATCTTCCCGTCCTGGCATGAAGTCCTCCTTACAAAAACATTTGTTCATGTACAATGGACATTATATACGGAAATCCTTAGTAAAACAAGGGGAAAAGCAGCCGGATTTTTCCGGCTGCTTAGATTAATCGACAAATTCAAACTCAAAATCTCCAATTTTAACGATATCTCCGTTTTTCGCTCCTTTTTTCCGCAGGGCATCATCTACACCCATTTTCCGCATCATGCGGGCAAAACGTTGGATAGAATCCTGGCTGTTTAAATTGGTCATAATGATGAGTTTCTCTAATTTTTCACCTTCAACAATAAACAGTTCATTATCCCGGCGCACTTTAAATTCCTCACCAGGTCTTTCAGCTTTGTAAACCACCCGTTCATCCCCATCAATGGTTTGGGGAATCTCAGGGCGAACAGGGATTTGCTCGAGAGTATCAAAAATGGCGTATAATAATTCCTTAATCCCCTGTCCTGTCGCTGCAGAAATAGGATACATAGGAACGTCCGACACTTTTTCTTTAAAGGCCTTCATGTTTTCCTCAGCTTCAGGAAGATCCATTTTATTCGCCGCAATAATCTGAGGGCGATCTAAAAGGTCCTGGCGATATTGGCCCAGTTCTTTATTAATTTGTACATAATCCTCATAAGGATCCCGTCCCTCACTGCCGGCCATGTCAATCACATGAACAATCAAACGGGTCCGTTCAATATGACGTAAAAATTGGTGCCCTAACCCTGCACCTAAATGGGCCCCTTCAATAAGTCCAGGTAAATCCGCCATCACAAAACTGCGCTCTGCATCTACATCAACAACACCTAAATTAGGATTTAAGGTTGTAAAATGATACGCTGCGATTTTCGGACGAGCAGCAGATACCATGGATAACAATGTGGACTTCCCTACACTTGGGAATCCCACCAGCCCTACATCTGCGAGCACTTTTAATTCCATACGAATATTCCGTTCTTGCCCTGGTTCACCATTCTCAGAAATTTGTGGCGCTGGATTAACTGGAGTAGCAAAACGGGTATTTCCCCGTCCACCCCGACCGCCTTTTGCAATTAAGGCTTGTTGATTATGCTGGGTTAAATCAGCAAGCAACTCACCTGTATCTTCATCATAAATAGCTGTTCCTGGAGGAACCCTTACCATTAAATCCTCTGAGCCCGCTCCGTGTTGCCCTTTGCTTCGTCCATTTTCTCCACGGGGTGCTTTAAAATGACGCTGGTAACGAAAGTCAACTAACGTACGCAACCCCTCGTCCACTCTAAAAATCACATTGCCGCCACGGCCCCCATCGCCTCCGGCAGGCCCTCCCATGGAAACATATTTTTCACGGCGAAAAGCTACTACGCCATTCCCACCGTCACCCGCTTTTACATAAATTCGTACCTGATCAACAAACATTCCGCATTCCACCTTTAGTCATCAAACAAATTAGCTATTTCATGTAAGGAAAGGTATTTTCCACTCCGTAAATACTTCCCCTTCCCCACGTTCATAATGGGTTAACTGTCCCCCACAATTCTTTCCTTCTTCTTTCAATACAGAAAAGGTTTCCTCCCATTTTGCATCCAGAAAACCGCTATAATCTGTGGAGACAAGAAGGGTATCATCCTCTTTATGCATTCTTAAGATCAGGTGGCTAGGCTCCCCCTGATTATTTGCATCATGATCCCGGATTGCCTTTACAAGGGATATCATCCACTGGCAAACAGCATCCATATTATTTCGAGCACGAGAAAAAGAAAATGGGACTGGGATTTCTACCTCTAAAACGATATTTTTATTAAATACATTAAAGGTAAGCAAATAGGCGGCTAATTCATCGTGCCCCAGGGCTGACACTAATGAATCCCTATGGGTGGATTCGACAAAACGTTTTATGTACTCTTCACATTGTTCATAACGTCCTAATTTTAAGTATCCTAAAAGTACCTGCATATGATTTAAGATGTCATGCCGCTGGTAACTTAATACTTCAACCAAATTCTTCACCGCCATACCCCTCCCTATTAATAATCTTTTCCATTGTAACATAGATAAACCAATTTATTTATTGTTCTTTAAACAACGCTTTTAATCCCTCAAGTTTTTGAAAAGGGTTTTGTTTCTTAATAGGTTTGTACTTGTTTTTCTTCGCACAGTCATCACATAAGAACCCTGCTACTACCTCTTCTTCCCCTTTTTTATGATTGGCATATACCGCATATACTGTATTTTGTATTGATTTCCCACATTGTAAACAATCCTGTTGCAACATAACTGAAAAACTCCTTATATAATGAAAGAATTAAACATAGTGTACCAAACTTTATCCCTTTGTATCATCCTTTTATCTTTGTTTTGAGTAGTGAATTGTATTCTTTGGACATACTTGTTGACAGTTGGTGCATTGCAAGCATAAGGAGGTTTTGATTTCAGACTTTTTATCCTCTTTTTTCACTTCTATTGCATTGGATGGGCAAACCTTCGTGCAAAGCTTGCAGCCAATACAACCCTGCTTATTTACCTTTTCAGAAAATATTGGGGATCTGCCAAAGACTTTTAGAAGTGCCCCAAAGGGACAAATGAGATTATGAAATACAGATGGCTTATATCTCAGTGTTACAAGTACTGAAACAGCAAGCCAAATCATTAGGATAGGAATCCTTAGATCTAATAGTTTTTGTGTAAGCACCATAAATATAATGCTACCTGCCAATGCGAACCATGGAAATATACCCGAACGAAGCCATTTGGGAGATTGATCTTTCTGCAACCTTAGCTTTTTTGAAAGCCCTTCTACCGGAATCATGACTGTATTCATAGGACATATATAACCACAGTATACCCTTCCAAATACTAATGCTACTATCAGGCTAACCCCAAATAAAGCAAGCCAAAGCATCATTTTACCCTTTAATATTAAAAATATAAATAGTGCTAGAAACAAAATACGTATGACGGTAATGATATATTTCATAATGCTTCGTCCTCTTTCATTGGTTTTAGTACTATTTTAACCCTATAATGTGAACAAAAGTGTTACCACGGTAACACTTGAGGAGATTAATATATGGCAAAAGAAATTGATTTCATTAAAAACACTACCCTATTAAACTCTTTGTCCCATGAGGATATACTTGAGAATCTTAATAATGGAAATTTCAGAGTGGTTTCATACAAGAAAAACAGTGTTGTTCATTTTGAGGGGGAACCGTGTAACAAATTAGAAATCATATTATTTGGCAAGGTTGTTGTGGAGCGCATTGACAAATCAGGAAACCTGTTAACAATTTCTGAGTTTTACAATGATGATATTTTAGGCGGTAACCTGCTATTTTCTAAAAGTCATTATTATCTTATGACTGTATCAACAAAATCCCCAACCCTTATGCTGGAGATCAATCGAGATATCTTATTTGAATTGTTTAATCATAACTCTATCATTTTGCGAACATATTTAGGGTTTATTTCAGACCATGCCATTATTCTGGGAGAGAAGATAAAGCATGGTAATCAGACATTACGTGAACGCATCATGAGTTATCTCTATTATGAGCAAAAGAGGCAAAATTCTAATCACATTAAATTGAATTTGACGAAAAAGGCACTTGCCGAAAAAATCGGGGTTCAACGCACATCCTTATCACGAGAGTTAGCAAAAATGAAAAAAGATGGATTGATTTTGTTTGACGCAGATTCAATCACTCTTTTGAAGTAAGGAAAAATCCCGGCAATACTTTCTGCCGGGATTCAAAAATATATAGAAAGGGGTTGGTTCGCTAGATTCCAAAAGGATTAATTGGACGTTGGCCAATGTATGAGATGATGCTTTTTGTTTCCGTATAAAGATTCAATGTCTCTAACGCTAATTCACGACCATAACCCGATTGTTTATACCCGCCAAAAGGAAGGCCTGGGAACGCGGAGAAAGGACAGTTTATCATAACAATGCCTGCTTCAACTGCAGCGGCCACTCGATGAGCTCTGCCAAAATCTTTGGTCCAAATGGCAGCAGCCAGACCATAGATTGAATCGTTTGCCTGTTGGATTAAATCTTTTTCATCAGAGAACTTAATAATAACAACCACCGGTCCAAAGATTTCTTCCTGAGCAATTCTCATATCATTGGTGATATTGCCGATAATCGTAGGCATGTACCAGTTTCCTTTTTCAAACTCTTCTCCTTCTGGACGTTTTCCGCCAAAGAGGAGGGTTCCTCCTTCTGCTAAACCAATTTGTACATAATCATCAATTACTTTTTCCTGGGCTTCGGAAATAATTGCACCTACGTGGGTTTCTTTGTTGAATGGATCCCCTACAATTAACTTTTCTGCTTTTTCTACAAAACGGCTTACAAATTCATCATACACTTTTTCGTGAACAAACAAGCGGGAACGTGCTTCGCAAGATTGCCCTGTATTATAGAAAATTCCGAAAAGGGAACCATCTACTGCTGCCTCAATATCAGCATCTTCAAATACCATGTTTGGCGATTTGCCACCTAACTCAAGGGTAACACGTTTCAAGGAATCTGATGCTTTGGCCATAATATCTTTTCCTGTAGTGGTTTCACCTGTAAAAGCCACTTTGTCTACTCCAGGATGTTCGGCAAGGTAGGAGCCAATCACTGCACCACTTCCCGTAATGACATTCACAACCCCTCCAGGAACTCCAGCTTCTACACAAATTTCCCCAAGAACCAGAGCAGTAATTGGAGTTAGGCTGGCTGGTTTAAGAATGACAGCGTTTCCTGCTGCTAATGCAGGAGCGATTTTCCATGCAGCCATCATTAATGGATAATTCCAGGGAATGATTTGTGCACAGACACCAACAGGCTCTTTTAATGTATAGTTGAAAAATCCATTTGGTACTGGGATTGTATCCCCCCCAAGCGTTGTGGTAGCACCTGCATAAAATTCAAAGTCTTCGATCGCCTGTCCCACTTGCCCCTGGGCGGCGGAAAGAGATTTCCCACTATTTAAGATTTCCAATTGAACCAATTCATCAAAACGCTTACGCATAATTGCGGCGACTTTATTTAAAATCTGTGCCCGGCGTGAACCAGAATATTTTCCCCATTTTCCTTTTAAAGCTGCTCTTGCAGCTTCAACGGCACGATCCACATCTTCTATTGATGCAGAAGCAATCTGGGCAATTTCTTCACCTGTTGCAGGGTTATATGTAGGGAATGTTTTCCCTGAGGAGCTTTCACAATGTTCCCCATTGATTAATAAAGGATATAGGTTTTTTACGGCTACTTGTGACATTTCTATTCCTCCTCTTTTTATAGTTATTACTATTTATACTATATAACGTTTGTTTAACGTAATATTATCATACTGTTATATTATATTCAATATATTTTATAGAATTTTCAGAAATTAATAAAGGAAGGAGATTATCCTTCCTTTATGTACTATTTAGGTATTGCTGTACCCTAATTGCATTTCAAAGTTGGGTTCCACGTTTTTCGGCAATTCAAGGCCCAGTTCTGTAAGCTTGGATTCGAGAAGTTCTAGATATTCTTGACGAAGGTCATCTGGATCACGTGGTTTTAAACCAAGTTTGTGATAAATTTTGAAGTGTTCGCTTTCCTGGGCTGAACGGCCAAAGAACCCTAATCCTACTGTCATAAATTTCTCCACTGCATCTTGTAAGTCTTGACGTCCCTTTTCCCCATCGAATTCAATGACGCGTTTCGCTGCCCACATGCCAAATCCAAGGTGTCCTTGTTCTTCTTTATAAATCTTGTAGCTGGTTCTTGCCCATGGTAAGTAGGAACTGTCTTTGTATTGCCCTAGGAAGGCTACTGCTGCTGGAGTTACTACTACACTAAACAGCGCTACATCAGACCATTGAGTAAACAATTGGCTCCAGTTTTCTTTACGGAAACCATTAATAATTTTTACACCTTGTGGGTTTTCTGGATTGGTGACAAGGGCTTGTACACGCTGGCTTGTGTCTACTCCGAGTTCTTCACAGAGATCCCAAATATACTTGCCATGGCCAAACTCTTCAAATGCTTTTTGGGAAAGCATATGGGCTTCTTCTGCTCGTGGCGCATACTTCATATTTTCCATAACCCGCTGAGCTCCGGCAAATTCAGAATCCGCCTGGAACAACATTAACTCTAATAAATACTTTCTGTACTCCTCAGGCATTTGATCGTTTGCTTCATAGGTTTTCCATGTCGTCATTTTTCATTTCCCCCTATAATTTATATAATACAAAAATCGTATAACGTTTTTATTACGTTGTTTGTATTTTTAGTATATACCTCGCCTATTTAGTGTGTCAATATAATTTTAGATTTTTCTGATAACATTGACTTTTTGGTTATATTTATCTATTATATTACATATAAAACTATTACCGTATTTTTAACGTTATATAAATTAATTGTATAGGAGGGTTTTTTATGTGCCGTATTGGAATCTTTTATGGTAGTAATACGGGGAATACCCGAGAGGTAGCAGAAGCCATTGCCAGTGGCGTAATTGCAGCCGGGGGAACTGCAGAAATTAAAAATGTAGCAAAAGCCTTTCCTGAAGAATTATTAAAATATGATGGATTGGCTCTCGGATCTTCAACATGGGGAGACGGTAAATTCCAACGAGATTTTGATTTCTTTCATGAGATGATGGATGGGTTAGATTTACGTGGAAAAAAAGCCATTCCTTTCGGTTCCTGCGATCCTTTATACGAACAATTTGGCAAGGCAGTGGATATGATTGATTCACGCTTAAAAGAGCTTGGTGCAGAAACGATAGCTTCACCTGTTAAGATTATCCGTACTCCTGGAGAGGCAGACAAAAAAAATTGTTATGAAATAGGAAAACAACTTGCCAATGAAGTAATCAAACAAGAAAGCCCGGCTATATAAAGAAGGTACAAAAGGGGTTGTTGCTCACAAACTAATTTGTGAACAACAATCCCTTTTTCACTTAAAGAATACTTTTATGACGAATATAATACGTTCAGTTAAATATATGTTATACTAAGAGAAAGTGAGAATATTCACAAGGAGGGTTTACGGTGAAAACCATGGTATTACCACAAAGAAAAAACACAGACACCTATCATCTAGCATCTTTCATCGAAGAAATAGTTTTAGATGAGCAAACAGGCTGGAATCATGTCACTTGGCTTTTTCATAATGGCCATAAAGTAGAGTTGATTATTAAAAACAAGGAAGAAGCAGAATTATACTACATGTCCCCAGAAATCATCCTTCCAGAAGAAGGTGAAGACGGCCATTTTTATACCTCGAAAGAAATCCTTCTATTTTTAACACGAATTAAAAATATAGAAGGATAAACAATCTGAAATCTAAGAAAACTCTGCTGGTGCTAAGCCCAAAGGCGATGGCGTCAGCCTTTTTTAATGTAATAAAGAAAACTTGGCTAGCGCCAAGCCTTAAGGCGCCGGCAGCGGCCTTAGTTGCCTATGTCGATAAGACAAAATTTATAAATTCTTATCGACAAAAAAGATCCCGGCAAAAACTTTGCCGGGACAAAAAAATATATAGAAAGGGATTGGTTAGCAACAACAAAATATTATCGCTTTCCTTAAAAATATAGTAACATATCATTATGACAGATTCAATAGATTTAATTGAATTTTCTGAAATTTTAAATAAATATTTTTTTATATTTAGGTATTGCTGTACCCTAATTGCATTTCAAAGTTGGGTTCCACGTTTTTCGGCAATTCAAGGCCCAGTTCTGTAAGCTTGGATTCGAGAAGTTCTAGATATTCTTGACGAAGGTCATCTGGATCACGTGGTTTTAAACCAAGTTTGTGATAAATTTTGAAGTGTTCGCTTTCCTGGGCTGAACGGCCAAAGAACCCTAATCCTACTGTCATAAATTTCTCCACTGCATCTTGTAAGTCTTGACGTCCCTTTTCCCCATCGAATTCAATGACGCGTTTCGCTGCCCACATGCCAAATCCAAGGTGTCCTTGTTCTTCTTTATAAATCTTGTAGCTGGTTCTTGCCCATGGTAAGTAGGAACTGTCTTTGTATTGCCCTAGGAAGGCTACTGCTGCTGGAGTTACTACTACACTAAACAGCGCTACATCAGACCATTGAGTAAACAATTGGCTCCAGTTTTCTTTACGGAAACCATTAATAATTTTTACACCTTGTGGGTTTTCTGGATTGGTGACAAGGGCTTGTACACGCTGGCTTGTGTCTACTCCGAGTTCTTCACAGAGATCCCAAATATACTTGCCATGGCCAAACTCTTCAAATGCTTTTTGGGAAAGCATATGGGCTTCTTCTGCTCGTGGCGCATACTTCATATTTTCCATAACCCGCTGAGCTCCGGCAAATTCAGAATCCGCCTGGAACAACATTAACTCTAATAAATACTTTCTGTACTCCTCAGGCATTTGATCGTTTGCTTCATAGGTTTTCCATTGACTCATTTTCATTTCCTCCTCGGTTTTATTAAGATTTATAATTCCACTTCATCCAAAACATAGACTGTGGTTTGCTTTTCCGCGAAACCAATTCCATGCCGGATTAATAAATCAACAAATTTTAAACCATCTACTAATTGAATCTGTCCATTTGCAAGGTTTGCCAGAGATTCTGCTTCCTTTGCAATAACCTGGGTTGTAATAATAATTCCTTTTCTCTTTTCCTCTTCCAGTAAAAAAAGGATATCCTCCATGATTTGTCTTTCATTAACTGGTTCATGAAAAAGAGCGATATACATATCCTCTTTGATCAACCCATGGAGATGCAATTCTCCCCGAAGATCCATTGTTCCAATAGGATTTTCTCGATTATAGTGGGTCGGTTGAATTCCTACTTTATCAAGAAGGGTTTTTGTTAATTCCAAAAAAGCGACAAAAGGCAGATTTTTTACTTGAATATGCAATTGATCCCTAAGTTTCTGTTTTTCTTTAATTTCGTGGATATGTAGCCATTGTTCTTGATTCTTATTGAAATCAACGGCCATTGATTCACCTCCCCCTCCATATGACTATTAGTTTATATAACGTTTTAATTACGTTATTCATGTATTTAGTATAATGTTTTAGTTGATCTTTTGTCAATGCAGTTTTTTAAATTTTAAGATTAATGGAGATACTAAGAATCAAATCAATGCCAGTTCCTCGGCAGATATGATTTTTTTAATTTTATCTTATCTGCAGTGCAACTAAGGCTAACGCCTTCGTCTAAAGACTTGGCCCTAGCCAAGTTTTCCTTACCGACAAGGAAGCAAATAGAGGATGCGCCGAAGAGAAAGCTTATTTCGCCCTTCTTTCAGTTTCCCAGCTGGGCGAACTAAAAGAGGCGATGACCCCGTTGGATCATCGCCTCCTCTTTATTAATTCACTAATTGATATTTTCCACCTTTAACTTGCAAGATTACCATACTATCCTCTTTTAGTCCGTTATGGTCCGTTTTACTAAAACGGAATTGCCCGGTAACGCCGATATAATTGACTTTTTCAATGGCTTCCCCTAACTTGGATGTGTCCCCATCTACACTTTTTAAGGCTTCAATAATCATATTTAAGCCATCGTAGCTATAACCAGCAAATCCATCAGGCAATACAAGATAAGACTCTTTATAATTAGTGACAAAATCCTTAATTACAGGCGTCTGGGGATCATCGGCCTTTAATTGGTCAGGAATCAGCAATTTGCCAGCTACCATATAAATGCCCTCTGCAGACTCACCAGCAAGTTCGAGAAACTTCTTATTGGCACTGCCATGGCTACTCACAATTGGGATTGTTAATCCTAACTGTTTTGCTTCTTTTACAACAGTAGATGGTGCAGGGTTGGTACCTGCGATAATTAACACTTGTGCCCCGCTGCTTTTAATTTTTGTTAACTGGGTGCTCATAGAGGAGTCTTTTGTGCCATACTTTTCTTCACTTACAAGGGTTAAGCCATATTCCGGCGCATATTTCTTTAATTGTTTTCCCCAACCGCTGCCATAAGTATTGCTATCATAAAGAATCCCTACTTTGGCCCATCCCTTTTCTTTTAAAAATTGATAGATTCTTTTCGTCCCATGGATATCCGTATGGGGAGTTTTATAAATACCGGATTGGGCCGGGTTGGTAATTTGGTCAGCGGCAGCCATTGAGATCAAGGGCAATTTTTGTTTTGACGCATATTCAACCATCCCTAAAGATGGGCCACTTCCTGAAGAACCTAACACCGCCACAACCCCATCTGTTTTATGCAATTTACGGATGGCTTTTACCGCTTCAGTATTATCCGATTTATCATCTTCAATAATTAATTCAATAGGCTTCCCATTAAAACCACCAGATTGATTCAACTTTTTCACTTGCATTTCTACCGCTTGTTTTTCTGGTACACCTAAGGGGCTATTGGGTCCAGTCATTGAAAACACTGCCCCTATTTTTAGACTACCGTTTACCCCTGAATTTACTTCTTTTCCACCAGTACAGGCACTAACAAGCAAGATAACAACGAGAAGCACTGACATTACCCCAAACCTCAACCCTGTTTTCATCTTAAAAACTCCCCCTTATGCTATTGTTTATAAAGAAAACTTATCCATGAGTAACAGCCTTGCCTAAGTAGGCAGATTGAATGCGTGCATCTCGCGCCAGGTCTTCGGCTAATCCGTGCATTTGTATTTCTCCATTGTGCAACACATAAGCTCGATCAGAAATTTTCAACGCAGAATGGGCATTTTGTTCTACAAGAAGGATACTTGTCCCCCACTCATTTCGGATTTCTTGTACCATATTGAGAATTTCTTTGACAATCAAAGGAGCTAGTCCAAGAGAAGGTTCATCTAAGAGCAATAATTGTGGTTTTGCCAATAAGGCCCTGGCGATTGCCAGCATTTGTTGTTGACCACCAGAAAGGGTTCCACCTAACTGGGCAGATCTTTCTTTTAAAATAGGGAACCGCTGATAAATTTCCTCTATTTCTTCTCTAATTATTTTCTTTCCTGTTTTCGGTAAACGATGGGAGGCACCTAGCCATAAATTATCCTCAACAGATAAGGTAGAAAAAACTTGCCGACGTTCTGGCACATGGGCCATGCCCATCCCTACCATTTTCTCTGCAGGAACCCCCATTAGATTTACCCCGTTAAAATAAATGCCTCCCTGCTTGCCATCATGGAGACCAGAAATACAATGCAAAAGAGTGGTTTTTCCTGCTCCATTTGCTCCTAGCAAAGAAACAATTTCCCCTTTATTCACATGCAAATTTACACCATGCAAGACCTCAACAGGCCCATAATTTGCTTTCAAATGATCCACATGTAAAACCACAACTTGTCCCAATGCATCCTCCCCCTTTAGGCTGAATCTTCTTCTTGTCCTAAGTACGCTGCAATCACCCTGGCATCTTCCTGAATTTCCTGTGGGGTTCCTTCTGCAATTTTCGCCCCCTGATCCAACACAATGATTCGATCAGCTAAATTCATAATCATATCCATGTCATGTTCAACTAATAGGAGAGAAGTCCCCATTTCTTTAAACTTACGGAAGGTGTTTGTCATCTGTGCTGTTTCAGTATGGTTTAGGCCTGCTGCCGGTTCATCTAATAGAAGAAAACCAGGACCGGAACACATCGCTCTCGCAATTTCCATTAATCGTAATTGGCCATAAGAAAGACGTTCAGCTTTCAGTAAAGCAAGATGGCTAATTCCTACTAACTTCAGCCATTGCATAGCTTGCTTTTTCATTTCTTCTTCTTCTTTTCGAGCAAATGGTAGTTTAAGACCGCAGGAAAACACCCCAGATTTGGTACAGCTATGCAACCCTGTCATTACATTTTCCAGTACGGTCATATCATCAAAGGTTTGTAAATTTTGGAAGGTACGGGTAATGCCAAGTCCTGCATAACGATCCCCTGCCACTTTTTTCAGAGATTGGCCACGATAGGCGATTTCCCCACTGGATGGTGGGATAACACCGGAAACCATATTTAATACTGTACTTTTACCTGCTCCATTAGGACCGATTAAAGCGACAATTTCTCCTTCATTCACATGAAAAGAAACATTTTTTACTGCCTGGACACCGCCAAAAGAGCGAGATAATTCCTGGACTTCTACTAATTTCATTAGGCTCCCAACTTCCTTTCAGCAGGTAATGGTTCTTCCTGTCGTTTGGCCATTATTTTTTGCAATCTGGGCACCAAACCCTCAGGCATGAAAATAATGCATAGAACGAGAATGGCACCATAAACAATTGTATCCATATCCCCTTTTAACATGGGGAAGTGCTCGCTTAAGATGAGCATAACCTCGCCTATGGAACCAATTAAAATTGTGCCTAGCAATGCTCCCCAGACACTTGCCGCTCCACCTACAACCACCATGGTAAGAAATTTAATAGATTCATGGAGACCGAAGGGTTGTGGATCGATGATTCCCATATAATTGGCATACAATCCACCTGAGATTCCTGCGAATAAACCACTTAATACAAATGCAAGGAGTTTGTAGTTCGCCACGTTAATCCCAATAGAAGTGGCAGCGATTTCACTTTTATGAATGGCACGAAATGCTCTGCCAATACGGGAATGAATAATCCCCAATGAAAAGAGAAGAACCAGGGTAACCATTCCCCAAACTAAATAGTAGAAATCTACACCCAGGTCATCAAAAAGGGGAAGTGCTGGAATGCCAACTAAGCCACCCATACCGCCAGTCACCGATTCCCATTCTCCGAAAACAATTTGCACAATAAACCCCATAGCTAAAGTGGCCATTGCCAAATAATAACCTTGCAGCCCTGCAATGGCTCTTGCCATTAAAAAAGCAGCAATGGCTGGGATTAATGCGGCAATCAGTAATGCAAACCAGGGGGACATTCCCCATTTAGTTGTTAAAATGCCTGTTGTATAAGCTCCAATCCCCCAGAATGCTGCTTGTCCTAAAGATATTTGTCCTGCATAACCCATAACCAGACTTAAGCCGATAGTTACAATGGCATGTAACCCCATAATGATTCCTACTGATAGAAAGTAATCGCTGCCGAAAAAGGGGAACAAGCCCGCTACTAAAAGATAGACACCAAATACGATAAGTGACTTTTTTGAAAACAAAGCCTTCATTATAGTCCCCCCTTGCCCACACTGGGTTCACCAAACAATCCTGTTGGCTTAATCATAAGAACCCCAATAATTAGAAGGAAAACAATGGCATCCTTTAATCCAGAACTAATCAGCCCAGCTCCAAAGGCCTCAACTAATCCAATAAGAAAACCTGCAGCAGTTACGCCAATGGGGTTCTGCAACCCCCCCAGAATGGCAGCTGAAAAACCTTTAATGCCTAACATGACACCCACATCATAGGACGTAACATTAAGAGGGGCTATGGCAATGCCAGCAATCGCTCCGGAAGCCGCACTCATGGCAAAGGCCAATAGGGCCATTTTATTCGGATTAATCCCCATGAGGCGGGTTGCTAATAAATTAACTGAGCAGGCATACATTTTTTTGCCTAAGAGAGTTTTATTCATTAAAAACCAGAAAACAAACAATAAAAGGAGGACTGCCAGGATGACCCATAGGCTTTGTTGGGCCATGCTGATTCCGGAAAAAGTAATCGGTTCATTACTCGTAAACGGGGCAAGAGCATAGGCATCTTTTCCCCAAAACATACTAGCCACTCCTCTAATTAAAATGGACAACCCTATCGTCAGAATAATCAGACTTATTTGGTTAGACATAGGCCCATATCGAACAACAAATCGTTGTAGTAGCATCCCAATCAAGGTGACCATTAGAACTGAGAGAACAAAAGCAAGACCATAAGACATCCCTGTCCCTAATAAGGTAACTGCAATTAAGCCACCAAGCATAAGAAATTCACCCTGGGCTAAATTAATGACCTTACTGACCTGATAGATTGTAACAAAACCGATTGCGACAATGGCATAAATGCCCCCGCTAACCAATCCATTAACCAAAAACTGAAAAAAGTCGGTCATCAGTCTTTCCCCCTTAAATTATTCAATTGTTTCCCAAATTGTAATCTGTGCATCCAAAAAACCTCATTGGCCTTTGGATGCAAGTTACAATTTAGACTGGCTCTGGCGCCGCTTCGAATATGCTCTCAAAAAAGCGAATCGCCCCGGGATTTAACTCTTCATAAAAACGTTTAAATAACCCATCTGCTTCTTTAGCATTCCAATTTTTCGGTAAAAGGGATTCAGGAATATCCGGATCAACAAAAAGGAATTTTCGATATTCATGAACAAGATAGGTCTTCTCTACAAAACATTCCCCATCTGTAATACCGTCTGGTCCTTTTTTGATAAATTCCTCATACTTGGGTTGATACTTATCAATAAATCTTTGATAAGCTTCCTGGATTTCTTGTAAATCCCAGCATTTTTCTACCAGTTGCTTTTCACCGCTCCAACCAATATGCTCACAACAAAATATTTCAACAAAACCCTCGACCTCATAAGATTGGGTAATTTCCTTTACCCGTTCCCCTATATTATGTGGGCTAATCCATGTACTTGTCGTTAACATGCCAAACCCTAACCAGGTTAACTCTTTACGAAGTTGATCTCGCTTTTCCCTGATTTTCTCTGGAATGTTGTAACTAACCATGGTCCACTTTCCATCCCATTGTTCTGGATTTTGCTTATATATTCTCGCAGCAGCTTCATTTAACCGTTTTTTTCCTTTTTCCGTCATAGAATAATAGCTTCGATTCCCAATTTTACGTGACTGAATCCATCCCTGTCGTAGTATGCGAGATATGGCAGCACGAACAGCCTGTTCTGTTAAACCAAACTCACCCATTATTCGAGTTAAACTTCCGACCCAAATCTCACCACCAAAATGGCGAACATATTCACCATAAATGGTAAATAACATGGATTGCGAATTCATCACATCATCTCCATTCCAATTTTCCCTTTTCTTTACCACCTTCTATCTTACAATACTTACCTACATTCGCTCAATAACGACAGCAATTCCCTGTCCAACACCAATACACATGGTCGCTAAACCATAACGGCTTTCTCTTCTTTCCATCTCATATAGTAAAGTGGTTAGGATCCGACCACCGCTGGCACCTAATGGGTGTCCAATAGCAATGGCTCCACCATTCACATTCACCTTTTCTTGAGGAATATCCAATTCTTTTATGGTAGCCAAAACTTGTGAAGCAAAGGCTTCATTGATTTCAAACAAATCAATATCCTTTATGGTAAGCCCTGCTCTTTGTAACGCTTTTTTCGTTGCAGGTATTGGCCCAATCCCCATAAATAACGGATCAACCCCGGCAACAGCAGAAGCCACAATGCGGGCGCGGGGCTGTAAGCCTAAGGAAACAGCTTTTTCCCTTTCCATCACAAGCAAAGCGGATGCCCCATCATTTAAACCAGATGAATTGCCTGCAGTAACTGTCCCACCTTCTCGGAAGGCTGGTTTTAAGCGAGATAATTGATCCAATGTGGTTTGGGGCCGTGAATGTTCATCACTGCTAAAGAGAGTAATGTTTCCTTTGCGGTCTGTAAGCTCCATAGAGATTCTTTCTTGCTCAAATCTCCCACCTTTTTCCGCCTGAGCCCACTTTTGCTGGCTGGAGAAAGCAAAGGCATCTTGTTCTTCCCTGCTAATCCCGTATTTTTCAGCTACGTTTTCTGCCGTTTCACCTAAACTAATCGGCGGATAAAGTGTTTTCATCTTTTCATTAATTAATCGCCATCCTAGGGTGGTATCCTCTAAAACACGACTTCCCCGTTGAAAAGCTACTTCTGGTTTCATCATCACAAGGGGAGCACGAGTCATACTTTCCGTGCCACCTGTAATATACACATCTCCATTTTCAGCGGCAATTCCATTGGCAGCAAGAATAACCGATTCCAGCCCTGAACCACATAATCGATTGACAGTCACACCAGGTACGGTAACAGGCAACCCGGCCAATAATAAAGACATCCTGGCCACATTACGATTATCTTCACCAGGCTGATTGGCACACCCAAAAATTACATCTTCAATGAAATCAGGGTCTATTGGATTTCGCTCAAGTAACTTTTTGATTACATAAGCCCCTAAATCATCAGGGCGCACTTCTTTTAATGATCCATTAATCTTGCCAATAGGAGTTCTTATGGCATCTACAATAACTGCTTCTCTTTTCAATCCAACCCCTCCCATTTTATCTTTCATAGATTTATAAAGCCTCAACCAGGGTTGCTAACCCCTGTCCACCGCCAATACAAAGAGAAACCACACCATAGCGTTTCTTACGGCGGCGCAATTCAAAAAGAATGGTTCCTAGTAAACGTCCACCACTTGCTCCTAATGGATGGCCAAGAGCAATGGCTCCCCCGTTTACATTGGTCCGTTCTACGGGTAAATTTAACTCCCTAATACATGCTATAGTTTGAGAAGCGAAGGCTTCATTAATTTCAAAGAGATCAATATCAGAGACAGACATTCCTGTTTCTTTAAGAAGCTTATTAATGGCTTCCACTGGACCAATCCCCATAATCCGAGGATTTACTCCCGCCACTGCATAATGAACAATTTTACCAAGGGGGGCAATCTTCTTTTCCTCCACTTTATCCCTGCTCATTAACACCACAGAAGCCGCTCCATCATTAATACCCGATGAATTCCCAGCTGTGACACTTCCCTTGGAACGAAAGGCTGGTTTTAAACGGGCCAGGCTTTCTTCCGTAATTTTGGGACGAGGGTGCTCATCAACAGAGAAAATCCCTACTTCCCCCTTTTTTCCTTTTAGGGTTACTGGCACGATTTCTTCTCGAAATACACCAGAATCAATTGCTTTAAGTGCCCTCCTCTGGCTCTCTAAAGCATAAGCATCTTGTTCTTCCCGGCTAATCCCGTATTTTTCTGCAACATTTTCCGCTGTATCTCCCATGGTTAAATCCCCATAGATTGAAACAGGTGCCGAACGTGGGTCCCCAAAGGACTCCATTAATACTTGGGGACCTCGTTGGAAAGGAGAAGAAAACTTCTCCATTATGTAAGGGGATCGGGTTAAATTCTCTACCCCCCCGGCAACCATGACTTCCGCCTGTCCACTGGCAATGGTTTGTGCTGCAAGGTTGATAGCTTCCAAACCGGAAGCACATACCCGATTTACGGTCATTCCTGGTACTGTTTCCGGAAAACCTGCTTTTAATAAGCCCACCCGGGCAATATTAATAAAGGGACTGGCACTAATGACGTTACCCATGATGACTCCATCTACTTCTGCGGCACTAATTCCTGCTCTTTTTACCCCTTCAGCGAGAACCAATGCGGACAAATCATCCATAGGAACTTCCTTAAGGCTTCCCCCGAGAGTTCCGAAGGGGGTTCGGGCTACGGAAACAACGAAAACTTCACTGTTAGGATTGTTTCGCATAGTTCCCCTCCTTTTCAATCTCATAGGTGTAAAAGCCCCGTCCCACACCTTCTCCCAACCAGCCTGCTAACACCATTTTTCGCAATAATGGAGCAGGACGATAACGTTCTTCTTTCATTTCCCGATGGAGTCCATCAATTACGCTATATACCTCATCTAAACCCACTCGATCCGCCCATCGAAGGGGACCAAAAGGATAATTAGTTCCAAGTTTCATCCCTTGATCAATATCCTCGGGTTCTGCTACCCTTTCTATCAGGGCAAAAATGGCTTCATTAATAATGAGAGAAAGAATCCGTGGAAAAACGAGTCCAACTTCATCCTCTACCACTTCTGTTTCTTTTCCTAATGCGGAAAAAAAAGTGGCAGCCTGAGCAAGTATTGATGGATCTGTTTGTAATGCAGGAGCAATTTCAATTAAATTCCCTTCTTCTAAAGGAAGGAAGGTACCGAAACCACACACTCGCTGGGGATGACGGGTCCATGAAGCCACTTCTGTTGCCGTAACTGCAAGAGTAGTAACCAGTAAAGGAATACCTGTAGGCAACATCTGGTCTAACTTTTGCACCCGTTGTCTTTTTATAGTTAAATCACTGTTTGTCACTTCCAGAGCAAACTGGACATCTAATCCATCTCCCGCTTCTTCAATGGATTGAACTAGGAAACCCTTTTCCTGGAGCATTCCTTTCCATGCATCCCCTTGGGGTCCTACTCCTTCTACCAGGACTTTAATTGGTGTACTCATAAAATCCACCTCCCGTCTTTTTCCCCAGGGTGCCAGCTTGTACCATTCTCTCTTGTAATCGGCTCGGTTTAAACCGACTTTCCTGGAAAAATCCCTGATACACTGATTGTGTAGTGGCAAAATTAATATCAATGCCAATCAGGTCCTGTAGGGCAAAGGGACCCATTTTGAACCCGCCGGCCCCAGTCATAATTCGATCAATCTGCTCCACACTGGCGATTCCATCCCCAACAATTCGTAACGCTTCATTATAATAAGGCCGCGCCACTCGATTTACGATAAAACCAGGGGAATCTTTTACCTTTACTGGTTTTTTGCCAAGTTTAGCAGCAAATTGAAGGGCTTGTTCTGCCTCCTCTTGCCCTGATTGGTATCCCACAATCACTTCGACTAAAGGCATCACAGGTGCAGGATTAAAAAAGTGAAAACCAAGAATCCGCTCCGGGTGAGGAATGCCTGCTGCAATCTCTGTAATGGAAATAGAAGATGTATTGGATAAAAGAAGGCTATCATCTGAACAAACCTGGGCTAACTCTTGAAAAATTGCCCTTTTTAGCTCTAAACGCTCTGGTACTGCTTCAATGACCACATGACAGGAAGCTAAATCCACAATTTGTGTAATCAAGTTAAGGTTAGAGAGCGTGTCTTCCTGGTTTAATTTCTGCAAGCGAGCTGTAATGGATCCTTTGGCTTTATCCAACACTTGTTGGTTGGCATCACATAAAAAGACCTGGTATCCACTTTGTAAACAGACCTGGGCAATCCCAGCCCCCATGGTGCCGGCCCCAATAATTCCCACTCTCTTGATTTCCATTCTTCCCCCTCCTTCTTTTCGCTATTTTCCTGTAAAATGAGGTTTGCGTTTTTCCACAAATGCTTGCACCCCTTCACGATGGTCCTGGGTGTTCCCGGCTATTTCCTGGGAAAAGGCTTCATATTCCAAGGTTTCTTCTAAATTCATGTTCAATCCTTGATACATGGTACGCTTAATTAAACCAATACCCTTTGTTGGCAGTGATGCTAATTTCTCTGCATACGCCATCACTTCATCCAAGAAGTTCTCTTCTGTAAACACATGATTCACAAGACCGATTTCCTTCGCTTCCTTGGCACTAAGACGAGCCCCAGTAAAAGCCAATTCCATGGCTTTCCCCAATCCAACAATGCGAGGCAAAAAGTAACATCCACCAGAGTCTGGTACCAGACCAATATTCACAAATGCATTCACGAAGGAAGCCTTTTCTGAAGCAAGGCGCAAGTCACAGGCTAATGCCAGACTCATTCCCGCTCCGGCTGCGACCCCATTTACTGCAGCAATAACCGGCTTTTCAATTTTTTGAATTTGTAAAACCATAGGATTATATCGTTCACGAAGAAACTTGCTAAAATCCATTTCTTCTTTTAAATCCAATACTTCTCCTAAATCCTGTCCAGCACAAAAGGCTTTTCCTGAACCGGTAATCACCACACAGCGAACATTAGAATCTCTCCCTGCACTTTTGAAAGCTTCTGTAATTTCACGGTTCATTTGTTCTATAAATGCATTAAAGGTAGAAGGCCGATTAAATTGAATAACAGCCACGTTCCTCTTCACTTCATAATTAATAGTTTCAAACATCCTTTTCCCTCCTTTTATCTGCCCGTAAAATGGGGGTGACGTTTTTCAGCAAATGCCCCCATCCCTTCTTTGCTATCTTCCGTAGAAAATAGCAAGTAAAAAGCATTTCTTTCGTATTGCAGGCCGGATTCCAATGGCTGGTCAACAGCCTTTTTTGCGGACTTCTTAATTAATTGCACAGCAACTGGCGGCATACTCCCAATTTTTTTCGCTAACTTCATTGCTTCTGCAAAGTAACATTCAACAGGAACGACCTTATTTACTAATCCATAGGCTTTTGCTTCCCTTGCTGTTATGGGATCCCCTGTTAACAACATTTCCATGGCTTTCATTAGCCCTACATTTTTCACCAATCTCTGGGTTCCCCCAGCACCAGGCATTATTCCTAATTTAACTTCTGGCTGTCCTATTAATGCAGTTTCAGAAGCAATCACCATATCGCAATTCATCATCAATTCACATCCCCCACCAAGGGCAAATCCACTTACGGCGGCAATAATCGGCTTATTAATAAGGGAAATCCGATCCCAAACAGAAAACTGATCTTTTAATAACATTGAAACCGTTTTCTCATTTCTCATTTCTTCAATATCTGCACCAGCAGCAAAAGACCGTTGATTTCCTGTTAAAACAATGACACGAATCGTCTCATCCTGGTCCATCTTTTCCATTTCGGTGACCAGGTTATTTATGATTTTAAGGTTTAAAGCATTCAATACCTTTGGTCGATTAATCTGCAGGATTCCAACAGATCCTTCCTGGGAGATAAGAATAAATTCTTGATTTTCCATGGAAGCCTCCTTATTTGCCCACAGGCATGGGTTTTTGTCTTTTATCAATCACGCGGAGAGCTTTGCCTTCGCTACGAGGAATACTATTAGGTTCATGAATCCGGAGAACTACTGAAACCCCCAGGGCATTTTTTAATTCATGGCTAATGGCCCTGCTAAGGGATTGGGATTTCTCTGGGTTTAGTCCTCCTGTTTGTTTTACAAAAGCAGAGTTGACTTCTGTATGCACTTCAAAACGGTCGAGGGATCCATGCCTTTCAACAACTACCTGATAATGGGGAGCAATCTCCTGGAATCCAAGTAAAACAGATTCAATTTCAGTAGGGAATACATTCACCCCACGAATAATTAACATATCATCGACTCGACCTTTAATGCGGGACATGCGAAGGCTTGTCCGACCACACACACACTTTTCAGGATTTAATGAAGCAATATCTCCTGTGCGGTAACGAATCACAGGGAAGGCTTCTTTTGTTAATGAAGTGAATACGAGTTCACCTTCCTCACCATAGGGCAGAATTTCACCTGTTTTCGGGTCAACTATTTCTGCCAGGAAATGATCCTCTGCAATATGTAAGCCGTTTTGGCCTTCATAACACTCAATGGATACTCCAGGTCCCATTACTTCACTTAATCCATATATATCAATGGCCTTGATATTTAAATAATCTTCTAATTGTAAACGCATTTCTTCTGACCATGGTTCAGCGCCAAAAATTCCATATTCTAAGGAAGTTTCCCGTGGATCCAGACCCATTCTCTCCATTTCTTCTACAATATTTAATACATAAGATGGAGTGCCTGCGATGCCCCGGGGTTTAAAATCTTCTAACAAGGTAATTTGGCGAGGTGTATTTCCCCCGGAGATAGGAACAGCGATGGCCCCTAATTGTTCAATCCCATAATGAAGGCCTAGTCCCCCTGTAAACAAACCATATCCATAGGCATTGTGGAAGATATCACCGGGACGTCCTCCAGCAATACAGATGCCACGGGCTACAATATTGGACCAATTTTTAATATCATTTCGGGTATAACCAACAATCGTAGGTTTACCTTTTGTACCAGAGGAACCATGAATTCGAACCAGTTTTTCCTGTTCAACAGCAAATAGTTTAAATGGATAATTTTCTCTAAGATCTGTTTTTTTCATAAAAGGAAAGCGTTGTAGATCCTCAAGATGTCGAAGGTCTTCCGGTTTAACTCCTGCCCTATCAAATGCTTCACGGTGAAAAGGAACGCTATCATACACATGTTGTAACGTTTGGCGTAAACGGGACATTTGTAATTCTTCCATCTTCTGGCGAGGCATCGTTTCGATTTCCATATTATAAATCATTAAGAGATCCTCCTAATATATAATTTATCGAATTTTCTGATTTTTTTGTCGTATACTATGCTTTAGAGCTTACACGAGCATAAGTACCCGTAGCGACTGCAATCATCTTCCCACCTTCATCAAATACTTTTGCTTCCATCACAATGATTTTTCTTCCACTTTTCAACACATTGGATTTTGCAGTCAACCTTTTTCCCCGGGCAGGGCTCAAGTAATGAATTTTACTTTCAACAGTAACGCTTTGTTGTACACCATCTACATGGGGAGCTGCTCCAAAACCCATGGCAACATCGGCAACGGTACTGGTAATTCCACCATGGATGACTCCCTCAATAGAATTCCAGTGTTCAGGGCGAATCTCGATGGTTGCTACACAGCCTGTTTCATCTTCCCGCTCAATACGAATTCCCAATAATTGATTAAAACGGTTTAGACTTTGCTGAATCATGGTCACCTAAATCCCTCCCCTACTAATCGTTGATAAAAGGTTGATTTTTACGATAGGCTAAGGCATCTAACTGTGCGACAAGCCCCTCTTCGTTTTCCACACTAATGCGGTACCACCCCGTTTTTCCTCCTGCCTTCACTTCCTCTGCAGTGGCTCGTAGTCGGTTTCCCAAAAAACCTGGGGCAAGAAAGCCAATGTTCATGGAAAGGGCAACAGCAGTTTTTCCATAGGAATTACAGGCTACTGCAAAAACTGTATCCGCAAGGGCGAAGATCACTGCACCATGAACAGTCCCATGGGCATTTAACATGAATTCGCTTACATCTAGTTCAGCGACAGCTCGTCCATCCCCCCACTCAAGGACCTTAATTCCAAGATGCTTAGCATAGTGGTCCCCTGAAAGGTGATTCCAAATTTTCTCCCTGGTTTCCTGCAAGTTACTCTTCTCCATTTACACCACTTCTGCAAAGTGCATGGAAACGACTTTACCTGCAAATCCCATTAAATCTTTCCCGGCAGCTTTCCCCTCAGGAGAAGTGAGGGCTTCCTGTAACGCCTGCTTATTGTCAAAATACATTTCAGCAATTAAATAAAAGGGGCTTTCACCAGCGGGGGTTCCATAAATTTTGTTCACTTCTAGCTTTCTAAGTCCTGGCATTTTGCTAGCAAGTGGAGCATGTATTTCTTGATAATGTTGATCAAAGGTTTCTATATTCTCCGGCTTTTTATAAATTGCAACTAACTTAACCATTCCTATCTTCCTCCCTATAAATGTTATGAAAAATTTATATGACGTTTTTTTTACGATATTTCTATAATTAGTATATTATTAATGTTGTTTTTCCGTCAATATATTTTTTATTTTCTGATAATTTTTTATAAATTATTTTATAGATGAGCTATTAGATGTTAAGTATAGGCTGTATTATCTAATAATTTTTATTAGATAACTTCGCTGGCGCCAAGCCTTTATGCGCAGGCAACCGCCTTAGTTGCGCTTATGTGGAAAAGAATTTTATGAATTTTTTTCCACTAAAAATAGAAGTACCCTATAGAGTAGACACTATCAAAAAGGTCTACTCTATAGGGTTTTATCTTTTACTTCATATTAACTACCTTAAGCGTGTTACCTTCGAATATTTTCAACTGAAATAACCATGTCACTTTTAGGATAGGTTTTACAAGCCAGGCTGTAGTTATTTTCTCTTTCTTCATCTGGCAATGTTTTTTTTGAACAGATTCCTCGTTGGTATCGACCATCGATTACTTTGATTTTACAGATACCGCAGCCTCCACTTCGGCATGCCACGCTAAAAGGAACCCGGGCGAGAATGGCCTGACCTAACAAATCCTGTTCTTCCCTACACTCATATATAGCGCTCTCGTAATTTTTTACCGTAATTTTATACTTTGCCATACTAAACAGTCCCATTAACAATTGCTTCTGGTTGTTTCCGGTAATGATATAACATGGCTGTATCAAAATTATCCTCTGTCCAGGTAATCGTTGGGAAATCAGGATACGTAATGTACCCATGTGAGAAGGCTTCGTTGCAATTTCCGTTTGGATCAAAGAAATAGGTTGTTAACCCCCTTGTAATCCCATGACGCTGGGGTGTAAGAGCCGACGGTACATTATTTTTTGTCGTGATATCGGCTGCCCTTAAAACCTGCTCCCATGAGTCAACGTAAAATCCCACGTGATTAAACATATTATTAGGGCCTTTCACAAAGGCTATATCATGGGGCTTTCCTCCGTTTTTAGCAAACAAGAAACTCGCAAGTTCCAATTCCCCATTCTCACCCGCTACAATTTTCTCACTTTGTCCAAAATTAAGAACATCAGTAAAAAAGCGCGTTGCATGATTAACGTCTTCACCTGTAATCGCAATATGATCGAGACGATGAGGGGCAATTCCACTAAGATTATCCGGCCATGGATCCGGGTTTAGAACCCCCACTTTTGTTCCAACTCGTTCAATATCGTAATATAACTCACATTGGTGACCCGTTGGCAGCTCAAAACGGATGTACTCACCTTCACCTAGTCTTTCCCCTTTGGAAACCCTCTTTGTTGGTAAACCAAACTGCTCCACTCTTTTTTCTAAACTAGCCAGTTCATCATTATTTGCAACCTTCAAACCAAATGACGCAAGCCCAGGTGCATCAGCTGCTGTTAAGATTAAACTGTGATGATCATATTCATCCCACGCTTTAAAATAGGCTTGATTTTTACTTCTTCCAACGATTTCTAACCCCAAGACATTGGTGTAAAAATCAATCGACCGATCCATATCCATGACTCTTAACTCAACTCTTCCAATTCTCATTACCATCCGTAACACTTCCTTGTTTCATGATTTTGGTTAAGTATTAAAGGCTCCTCTTATCCCAGTGCGTTTCCCTCAAAGCCAAATAGGTCTTTTCCATAGGCTTCAATTGCATCCTCATATAACGAAGTCATATGTGTACCAATGGTAATTAAATCTCTAGTGATCATTTCAAAGGGGCTTCCTTTTAGAATAGATGTAGCACCCATAGCTAATGTGGCTTTTACTGCAATATCAATACAATTTTGAATAATAGTGGCCCGCATGGCGTGATATTCACTTGGATGATATTGTCCATTGTCTTTTTCTAGCATAGTAATATATTCTTTCAATAATCCAACCGAAGCCTTTTGCTTTAATGTCAACTCAGCTAATACACGCTGAGCTTTCGCCGACTCACCCTCATGTTGTCCAAAAATACGAATTCTTTTACTTGTTCGTTCCTTATACTCATCTAATACTCTTTCTGCGGCACCGATCGCCATTGCCCCAAATCCAAAAAAGAATGCTGAAAAGAATGGTACATGATAATATAAATACCCTTCATCAACTTCATACTTGTCAGGCTTTCGATTTTCCATTACTTTTGTGAAGTTTATGACCATATCCTCTGGAATAAAAAGATCTTCAGCAATAACTGTATTACTGCCAGATCCTCTTAAACCCAAGGAATCCCAATTGTTAATGACAGTAAACTCTGAAATCTCCGCAGCCAATAATAAATGGTGCGGTATTTCTTCTCCTTCAAAATGATACATTGCACCTACACTGATCCAGGTTGCGCTATTGACACCGCTTACATAATTCCACTGACCATTTAAGCGATATCCACCTTCACAAGGTTCCACTTTCCCAACAGGTGCAAAAATATCTGCAATTAGCCCCCCACTATTATAAATTTCATCCATTCGATGCTTAGGCATAAAGGCTACCCAACTGTTATGAAGTGAATAGAAATAAGTTAACCATGCTGCTGATAAGTTATAGTAGCCTACGGTTTTAACCATTTCTGCGAATGTTGTAAAATCAATTTGTGGATGGCCGTAATCTTTCGGTATGATTAATCTATGAATTCCTTCTTCAACAATCGCATCAATCACATTTTGTGAAAGAGTACGATTTTCATCAGCCTGTAAAGCCTCCTTTTCTCCTATTTGCCCAATTCTTTTAGCGCTTTCCATTAAATTCGTGTAAATTTCTTTTTCCCGTAATTTAACAGTCATACTACAACACCCTCTCTCAATTTGTTTTAAAGAAAACTTGGCTTATCCGCGGAAAAACTGTTCAGTCAATTCAACAAATCTACTATGCTTTTCAATTTGCGCCCAATGACCACATTGCTTCAGTAATACAAGCTCTGCATTTGGAAGATGCTCCAATAAAGCTAAACTGCTTTCCTTTGGTACAAATTGGTCCTCATAACCATGGATTAATAATACTTGTTGCTTAATGCGTCGTAAGGCACTTGTGGGGATCGCCATTTCAAAAGGGGTGGCCCCAAATAATTTGGGATATAACTCCCTAATTTCAGGCCTCATGATATTCTCATATCTTGAAGTGATAATTTTTTCTAAATCATCTCCAAGCACGGATTCATCATATACAAACCAAGTAATCAAATTTCTGAATGCCTGAATTGTAGGATCTTTAAAGAAATTTACCATCCTGAAGATTTCAGGCTGTGGTCCACCATTATGTAATCCTCCGCCACTACCCATTAACAATAAGCGGTTAAATCGGCTGGAATCATACAATACGGCGTTTAAAGAGACAATACCACCCATGGAATTCCCGACTAAATTCGCTTTATCTATCCCTTTATAATCCATCAGTTCCAAGACTTGCTGAACCCGAGCTGTTGTCCACTGCCAAAAGGTCATATCTGTATTTTCAGGTATATCCGTTTGACCGAATCCGACCATATCCGGTGCGATCACATGGAATTTCTCAGCTAGTACTTCTAATGCTTTACTCCAATTTGATTCTGCATTTGCTCCAGGTCCAGAACCATGTAAAAAGATAATCGTGTCCTTGTTGGATTCGCCTCCTTCACAATAAGAGCTCGTAAATTTACCCGTATTAACTTTCTTGATTGTGTACTTTGCCATTTTTATTACCTCCTTTTCCTAAGGTAATCATAATTAAAAACTTGAAAACTTTTAATATTAAAAGTTATTGATTATTCTGAAAATTACCGTAGAATTTATTGTAACTACTCTATTAATTTCTTTGAAAATATTAAGAACTAGGAGGTTGATTCATACCATGAAAAGTACGGCTGACCTCACATCAATTAATCCTTCAGATTTAGTCATTACAACCCAATCCTTTGCACTTTTACGAAAGGAATTATTTAAAAACATCGGACAGAAAAAAGCAAAAGGGTTTCTCTTGCGTTTCGGGAAAGAATTAGGAAGCAATAAAGCAAAAGAATTAATGAAAAAAAACTATTCCATTGAGGAATTAGTAAAATTGTCAATTCGAGTTCATGTAAAACTTGGACATGTTTCAGCAGTAGAAACTAACAACCTTCCAGAAAAATTGGAACAAGACCTCAAAAATAAGTTGTCAATTATAACGGGGAAGTGGATGGATTCTTTTGAAGTCGATGCCCATTTAGAACACCATGGCATCACCGATGAATGCGCTTGTTATACTTTGAGCGGTTTTGCAAGCGGTTATTTATCTACTATTTTTAATGACGATATTTTTGTGAAGGAAATAACATGCCGATCTAAAGGAGATGCAGATTGTTCTTATCACATTAATACAAAAGAATATTGGCAAAAGAATTCAAATGAAGATCTGCCCATTTATGATGATCAAACCATTCTAAACGAATTAGAAGATACATACGATCAATTGTTATTCCAACGAAATCATTTAAATAAAATAGCTAATTTCCATCGTGAGTTGACCGAAAGCATAATTATGAATAATAGCATTGAAAATGTAGTGAAAAAGGCCTATGAGATTCTAAATATCCCCATCGTAATTGAAGACTTGCATGGAAATGTCATTGCTCTAAAGGGGATCGATGTTAACAATTATAAAAAAATCATTTTAAAAAACAAAAACAGAAAAAAATTAATATATACGACTACCTATGAGAAAATTGAACAAATTCAGTTGTTAACCACTCCTATCTTTTTACAAAATAAAGTATTTTCCTTTTGTTCTTTTATTTATATTGCACCAAAAACAACAGATGAGCATGATGACCTCTTTTTGGAAAGATTATCCCTGGTAGTAGCTTTATGTTTTCTAAATGAAAAGGTTAGTTTTGAAACCAGTGAACGATTAAAAATCTCAGTATTAGATCGATTAGTAAACAAACAATATAATTCAATCACCGAAATTTCTTCACAATTAAAATACATTACTCCAAACGCCGTCGGGTCTTTTGTTACCCTTTCTCTTACATGCCGCCGTAAAGATAACAACCAATCCTCAATTGATTTATATGACCAGCTATTGCAATTGTCAAAAACATTAAAAATGCATTACCTGGAGGGGTTAGTAAGCCAACATAAAGATCAAATCGTCATACTACTATGTTCTATTGAGGCTCCTTTTCTTATAAAAAAAATCAACAAAGTATTATCTCATATGGAAAAAACAAATAAGAATCTTATATATAAAATAGGGATTAGTACTATATTTAATGATTTAGGTGATTTCCAACAGTCTTTGAAACAAGCAGAACAGGCTGTTCGGTTACCACGTCATCAAAAAATCATCCGTTTTGAGGAATTAGGGCTACTAGGGCCAATGCTGAAAGACATCAATGTTGAAAATTTAAAAGAAATTGCCAACAAGGAATTAGGTACATTACTCGATCATAATAATAAAAGTAAGGAACTCCTTCAAACCCTATATGCTTACTTGGGAAATAATGGAAAGCTGGAAAAAACAATGCAGGAATTATCATTATCAATCGGTGGGATTCAATATCGTATACGTAAAATTGAAGACATTATTCAGAAAGATTTAAAAGTCTTTTCTACTGCTTCTTATTTACTCATGTTAATTGAGTCACTGATATTAGTTGGAGAGATAAAAATAGACATTTCCCAATGACTCAATAAGGATTTAACAAAAAGTAATCATTAATTGCCTGAGCTATTTTTAAGACAATTTGATCCTGTGTCTCCTCCTTTAATAACATGTTCAAATCTTGAGGATTGCTTATATAACCCATTTCTACAATGATGGAAGGCATTTTAAGGGTTTTCATTAAAAAGTAAGGGGTTCCCTTCATTGGTTTGTTTTTCGTACCGTACAGTTCATTCAAGTGATGTTGCATAAATTGTGCAACTGTAAAACTGGCATGGCTGGGTTGATAAATCACCATGGGTCCCCTTACATTTGCATTTTTTGACCAATTCACATGAAGGCTGATAAACAGTTTCGGCTTTAAGGTCTCTGCAATTAACTTCCTTTGATTTAAGTCCCTTTTATGTCTGCTTAAATGTTGAAAAAGGCTGTCATCACTTAGGGCATAGTCATGGAGTCTGGTTACTCCCACATGATAGGATTGCTTGTGCAGTAGTTTATACAGTTTTGCGCCGATGGCTAAATTGATATCTTTTTCTAGAATTTCTCCCGAAGAAGTTCCCCCATCGATTCCACCATGACCTACATCAATGATGATATCCACAGGTTGCGGGACGATTTGGGCGTGTACTGGTTGAGAAATAAACAAACAAAGGATAATTGCACTAAAAATAAGGGGAATTTTAAATAGGTAATTCAAGATTCATCCCATCCCGTTACTGAATTTGCAAATACCTAATTATATATTCCCTAAAATAGGCTCATCATACATCAAGTGTTATGAATAAAAAAAGTGTGACCCAAAAGAATATCCTTTTGGCTCACACTTTTTTTTCATTAATTAAGCTTCGTTAGCTACAGGTTCGATCACAACTTGTTTGCGATCACGACCAAGACGTTTGAAACGAACGATTCCGTCTGCTAATGCAAACAAAGTGTCGTCTCCGCCACGGCCTACGTTAGCACCAGGATAAACTTTAGTCCCACGTTGGCGGTATAAAATGTTTCCTGCTTTTACGAATTGTCCGTCAGCACGTTTAGCGCCAAGACGTTTTGAAATGGAGTCACGACCGTTCTTGGTACTACCTACCCCTTTTTTCGATGCGAAAAACTGAAGATCCATTTTTAACATTGAGATCCACCTCCTCAATTTATTTTTCCGTTAATTTTACAAAAGAGCTATGCTCTTTTTGAATTTCCTTTAAGGAAACAATCATCGCTTCTAATAAAAGCTGGATTTGCTCCTGCTTTTTAGCAGGGTAATCCGATGGGATCCAACAAGTTAAATCGCCGCTTTTCCCCTGACGCACAGGCAGTTCGATTCCTACAAGAACCTCAATAGAATTATAAATTCCTATGGAAATTGCAGAAACAGCTGCACAGACAATGTCTTCTCCGTGGTCAGCATAACAGGCGTGTCCTGTTATGGAAAATTCAGCAACAGAACCATCAGGATTCCGCTTAATTTTAATACGAATCATGGAATTAAGCCTGGATGGATTCTACAACCACTTTCGTGTATGGTTGACGATGTCCATGTTTACGGCGGTTGTTTTTCTTCGCTTTGTATTTAAACACGATGATTTTTTTAGCTTTCCCGTGTTTTTCAACTTTAGCGGTAACTGTCGCACCTTCAACAACAGGAGCGCCTACTTTCACACCGTTTTCGTCTTTTACAAGAAGAACGCGGTCAAAAGTAACGGTTTCGCCTTGTTCTTGGGGAAGTTTCTCGATGTAGAGTTCGCTTCCTTGTTCAACTTTGTATTGTTTGCCACCAGTTTCAATAATTGCGTACATTGCTGCACCTCCTTAATATTATACTAAGACTCGCCGATTGCAGGTGTGACGCAGGGTCAACTTATTACCTGTTCCGTGCGGTTGTAGTCTGTCTGAGGTGTCAGACACACTAATCAACAAATAACAGAATATCACATTGGCCATGAGAAATCAACTAAATTCCGGGTTAACTCGTCTTTCTGCCTCTTCTATCTTTCCGATAAAAGCAATATGATACTGATCTTCTCTTAAGTCTGGACGTTCTATGAATTTCAACAAAAGTTGAAGTTCCTCATTTAACCGTGAACTCATAGTACATTCATTACCTTCTATGTAGGAAATAGTGACTGGATTCATTTCTACTACAATAGCTTCAGGCTCTGCTGTCCTTGCATATTCCCTTAATTCCCTTTCCAAATTAGCGGCCATTGTGTCAAAAGATACTATTCTTCCCTGGCCTTTACAACAAGGACATTCCCTGGTTAGAGTAACCTCCAGATTTCCCCTTATCCTTTTCCTTGTTAATTCAAGTAAACCAAGACGGGTAAAACCAAGAATACGAGTCCTTGTCCCATCTTTTTGCAATCCTTTTTCCATCAAATTCAGGATTTCCTGACGGTATTCTTCCTGATCAATATTGATAAAATCAATAATAATGATCCCTGCAATGTCTCGAAGGCGTATTTGTCTTGCTATTTCATAACAGGCTTCTTTATTCGTTTTCACTACAGTCCGTTCCAAATCATCAGTGCCTGTAAACTTCCCTGTGTTGATATCAATGACAGTAAGAGCTTCCGTATAGTCTATGATTAAATACCCACCATTTTTCAACCATACCTTACGATTCATCGCCTTATTTAGTTCTTCTTCTAATTTATAGCAGGAGAAAATCCCTTCTTTCCTTTGATACCATTGAATTTTTCCACTTAGTTCAGGGCGGTATTTCTGAAGAAGGCCACGGAGAAACTGGGCAATTTCCAGATCATCAACAATTAATTCATCAACCTGATTACTTATCATATCCCTGGCCATTTTCGTAAGTACATCATAATCCTCATACAAAAGAACCGGTGGAGATTCCCTTTTCCACTTTGCAATTACACTTTCCCAACGGGTGCGAAGAATATGTAAATCCAGTGCAAATTCACTGGAATCTACTCCTTTTGCTTCAGTCCGAATAATCGCGCCATCTTGATTGGAGAGCATTTCCCTGGCAATTGTGCTCAAGCGATCCCGCTCTTCCTCTTTCTGTATCCTGCGGGAAACACCAACATAAGATTCCATAGGCAAGTAAACACAATAGCGTCCAGCTAGAGAAATCTTGCAGGTCACTTTCGCTCCTTTATTCCCATTGGCTTCTTTTACAATTTGGACAAGCAATTCTTGCCCTTGCTGGACACATTGGGATATTGTCTTTCCTCCAGAAAGGCAATCCTTCACATGTAAGAAAGCGTTTTTTTCATCTCCTATATTAATAAAAGCGGCTTCCATGCCTGGTAGCACATCCACCACTTTTCCTTTATAAATGTTCCCGGACCGAAAGACCTGATCAGCCCGGTCAATATAAAATTCAACTGGTACATTATGTTCAAGTAAAGCAATTCTTTTTTCTTGTTTTAGTACATTTACAATAACCTTTTTCAATGGGTTTCCCCCTCAGTATCATCTAACTATCTATTTTACCGCAAAAGCTGTTCCATTGCACAATGGGGGGTTTTTTCAAAAAAACAAGAAAGCAATTCTTTCTCAGTAATAAAAGATGGACCATCTTCCACAGATGAAGAAACACAAAATTGTTGATAGTTTTGCCTTTTTATCATTTTTGCGGCCCTTTGTACGGTCATCCCTGCTGGGACCTGTACCCTGCGCAATGGAAGGCCTGTGGACAGTTGATCCATTCCATAATAACGGGCCAGAAGAAAACGAAGAAACTGAAAATGGAGTAAACGATAGGCCATTATATTGCTAAATAAAAGATAAAAAGCAATCCCCAGTCCATTAACATGAATCATAGGCTGCTTTATACTCCATAAAATGAGCAACACTGCCCCTGCCAAACTGATGAGGATGGATAATAATACTGATTTGCGATAAGGAAGAACAAGGCTGTATAACGTATGGAGAATTTTTCCCCCATCTAATGGCCATATAGGAAGCAAATTAAACCCTCCCACAAGAACATTACAATACATAAAAAAGGCCGCCCATTCCTGGGGTAATAATCCATAGGCACCCAATTCTCTTGCCAAGAAATAAAGAATTAAATTAACAAAGGGGCCTGCTAGGGCAACCAGGATCTCTGATTTAGGTGATGTATTCCCCAGTTCTTCTACATGTGCTACTCCACCAAAAGGCAATAATTCAATTCCCCTAATTCGCCACTTGAAATAGTTAGCAGCGAAGTAATGTCCCAGTTCATGCATTAAAACCACGGAAAAAAAAACAATGACCTGAACGATTTGTCCGGTCATAATGGCCAGCAACATCACGACCCAGAAAAGAGGATGAACCTGAAACATTGGCCTATTCAAACTGGACCACGCTTCTGGGATCAATAAACTTCCCATCTTTCTTTATCGCAAAGTAAAGGCCTTTTTCTGAAGTCTGAGAGACCTTTCCTAAAGATTGTTGCACTTCCACCCAATCATTTATTGCAACAGAATTGGCTTCAAATCCTCCATACCAGGATTCCAATCCTTTGCTGTGTTGGATAACTACAGTTTTCCCCATTCCATCCTTTTCCCCAACAAAGATGACTTTTCCGTTATCAATGGATTTTACAACGGAATCCATACTTTGAATATAAACACCTTTTTCCGGTGGATTCATTACACTTACAACTCCAAGAGCAGGTCCCTTAAGCAAAGAATTTTTGCCCTGTTGTAAAACAGGTTGTGCTTGATCTGCCAGTGGGCCAATGGAGGGCAATAGGGCAGGGAGGGCACCGAACTTCTCTTCATACCAATTGGTCAATGCGGTAAAATTATAGGAACGAGTGAGTACTTCATAGAGTAAATCTTTATAGGGGCGAGTCTGTGGGAATTGAGAGGTAGAAATAAAGTAAGCGCCACTTAAGAGGAAAAGAGAAACCATAATTCGTATAAACCAGGTATTCCCTTTTCTTTTCTTTTCTTTAACAGCTGGATTATACCAGTAATCTTCATCATCAGGCGTGGAAATATCGCGATGTAATTCAGTTGAATCTACTTCAGGAGTATCAAAAAAATAAGAAGAGTAGGTGTCCTCCATTTTTTTACGCAAAAGGCGAACACGTTCTTCTCTTCTTCGTTTAATTCCATCATTATTAAAATTAGACATGATTTTATCCCCCTACCCTCTTATCTCAATAAAACATATGAGAGCTGGGGACAGGTTATGTCCAATTATTTTATTCGAAGGTTAATTTCTTGTGGCGCATGCCAATATTTAAAACCATACCCATAATTAAAAAGTTAGAGACTAAAGAACTACCTCCGTAACTTACAAAGGGAAGAGTAATCCCTGTGATTGGCATTAATTGAATGGTCATCCCAATATTTTCAAAAATCTGGAAGACAAACATGCCAATAACTCCTGTGACAACATACATGCCAAACATATCTTTAGCATTCATGGCAATGCGGACCATGCGATAAATCATAAAGAAGAAAATTAAAATTAAAATACTGCTGCCGATGAAACCCAATTCCTCTGCAATAACTGTAAATACAAAATCGCTTTCTCCAACAGGTACCCAGCCATAGCGAGCCTGTGTTCCTTCCCCGATTCCTTTTCCGAATAGCTTACCTGACCCAACCGCAGTTAAAGACTGAAGTAAATGATAACCATCAGGGTGAGTTTCCGGTTGCCACCAGGATTCTATACGACTCCATTGGTGTCTACGAACAATTTTAAAGAAAAAATCATTTGCAAAAAAATATAACAAAGTCAATATGCCAAATAAGCCCACAGTTGCAGAACCCAACATCACATAAAAACGTTTATGCAATCCTGAAACGACTAACATACTAATCATGATTCCCATAAACACCATTGCTGTTCCTAAATCAGGTTGGACCAAAATTAATAAAAGTGGAATCCCGATTAACAATAATACAGGCATTAAATCCTTAAATGTTTCAATGGACTCGTCCCGTTCACTTTTATCAGAAAGATATTTGGCAACAGACATAATCACAAACAGTTTCATTAATTCTGAAGGTTGAAAGTTAATCCCATTAAAACTATACCAACTATGAGCCCCCATTTGGGCTGGGGTAAATAATACACCGATGAGCAATACAATACCAAATCCATAAAGAGGATAGGAGAAATTGCTAATGGTATTGTAATCAAATAGCAATATACCAAATAAAACAGCAAACCCCATGCCATAGAAGAACAATTGCTTCCATTCATCATTTGTATTGGGAGTTGCACCTGAAATGCCGATAAAACTAAATACTGCTAAACATAGAATCAAAAGAATCATAACCCAGTCTAAGCTGCGAAAATACCTTTTATTAAAATCCATTCTGCTTCCTCCAAAATTCTGCAGATGAAGGCTAGTGTATCCCAAACATTTTCTTCATTTTCTTCATAAAGCCATCGTTTGTTTCATACAAATTCATGAAAGGCACTGAATCTCCAAGCATACGGCGTGCAATATTGCGATAGGCAATACCCGCTTTCGCTTCATGATTCATAGCTACCGGTTCTTTCAAATGTAAATGTTTGATTACTTCTTCATCATCAGGAACATATCCAATTGGATCTACAGATAACATTGTAACCACATCATCTACGTCTAACATTTCTCCATTCTTCACAAGATTGGGACGAATTCGATTCACCACCAAATAAGTCTCAAACATCTTTTCTTGTTCTAAAAGACCGATGACACGATCTGCATCCCGAATGGACGAGATATCAGGTGTTGTAACTACAATCGCTTTATCCGCACCTGCAATAGCATTTCTAAAACCATGTTCAATGCCTGCAGGACAATCTATTAATATTATATCAAATTCATTTTTTAATTCATTAATCAGTTCCTTCATTTGCCTAGGTTCGATACACGACTTATCCTTCGTTTGCGCAGCAGGCAACAAATAAAGCAAATCTTCAAATCGTTTATCTTTCAATAAGGCTTGATGTATCTTACAAGTGCCCTCTATTACATCAACCAAATCAAAAATAATGCGGTTTTCTAAACCCATTACTAAATCCAAATTACGCAATCCAATATCCGTATCTACCATACATACCTTTTTGCCCAGCTGCGCAAGGGCTGTACCGATGTTTGCTGTCGTTGTTGTTTTACCAACCCCACCTTTTCCTGAAGTCACAACGATTGCCTCTCCCATGAAGAATCCCCCTCTTCCGCATCATCCTTACCATGTAATCTGACCCAGATCTGGACGTACTTTATACAATTGATTTATCTTTTCGATGGCCATACGGCCTTCAGTAATATAAGCAAACTCCATTTCTGTTATGGTGTCCATCCATTCATCAGGGGGGCGGCTAATAATATTAGCGATCCGAAGTTGGATAGGATCCATTTCTAAGGCAGCAATAATACATTCTTCCTTCCCTTCGCATCCTGCATGGGCGGAGCCCCTTAAAGAACCAAAAATCAAAATATTCCCGGTACAGGAAACAAATCCACCTGGATTCACATCACCAAGCAACAGTAAGTCCCCCGCATGTTCAAGAACTTGACCAGAACGAACTGTACGAGTCACAATTTTCACCTGTGAAGACAGTTTATCAATAAGGGCTTCCTGTTTAGTAATAACATCCGTATCAATGGATTTAACCAGGAGGTTGCCTCGCCTCCCTACTATTTCCATAAGTGTTACCCTTTGTTCTTCCGTTAAATATCGTTTCCCTAACTTAATGGAAATAGGAATGACTGGACCCGTTAGAAACTGCTGAGGATTATATTCTATTTTCTCCTCTAGTTCGTCAAATAGCTCTTGTAAAGAGCATGTATCATCTAAATAAAAAGCGAGGCCATCTTTCGTCCCTTTTATTACTATATTACGTTTTGTAATTGTCATAGATAGGATTTCACCTCACACCCTGATTACTTCGCCAATGGTGAGTTATTTTCCTTCCAACCTTTAAACAATGTCCTCCCCATATCCCTTATCCTTTAATACATTACGCATAGGAACATGGATGATTATAGCGAAAATCCCATTAAACAAAACCGTGGGAATTAATTCTCGCAATAAAAAGTCTGACATTGACATGTTAGAAAGATTAAATAGTTCATAAAATCCATAGGCTAAACTTTCATTGATAGTAGTAAGGATCAAAATCATGGAACTAGTGAAAAAAATCGTTTGATGAAAGTATCTAGCAGCTAACCCTGCACTAAAGCCCATGAGTCCCATACTTAAAGTATAGACACCAATCATATCGGTATAAATGATATCATACAAAAGGCCAAAAATTAAACCGTATACCAAACCGGTATTTTTCCCTAAATAAATCCCAATGAAAATTACTCCTGCAAGAACTAAACGTGGAACGATGGTAAAAGGAAGACCCCATGCATCAGGTACGAATACCTGAAAAATCGTTCCTTCAACTAATAGAAAAATAAACAAAATAAATGAAATGATACCTAAACGCAAATCCTTCACCCTTTAACAGGCAGGGGCCCCCCCCCGTTATTTTTATTCAACTACATTTTTTTCTCAATCACAAAAACCTGTTCTATTTGATAGAAATTAGCTAATGGCCGAACGTACACGGTCTGGGTTAAACCATAATCCCCATCAGTCCAACTGTCTACAACGCCAATCATTAAACCCTGAGGCATAACTTCTCCCATTCCGGATGTGGTTACATAAGCACCTTTTGTAAGTTTGATTTGTTTAGGGACCTTTTTCATAATTAGGAAGCCCTGGTCTTTCTGCATAACGTATCCTTCAATTACCCCATAAATAGGTGCTGCTCCTGTAATGGATGCTGAAATATAATTCCCTTTCTCAATATCCATCAATAATTCTACACTGGATGAAAATGTAGAAACACTGCTTACCCGTCCGATTAAGTCCCCTTTTGCTGAAACCACAGCCATGTTGGGTTTAATCCCATCTTTCGTTCCTTTACTAATGGTGATCATATGATTCCAACGGTCAGGGGTTCTTTGAATGACTTCTGCTGTTTGTATTTTATATCCTTTTAATTTATTATCGCGGATTTCTAACATCGTCCGCAGGCGATCATTTTCACCTTTAACCTGTTCTAATTCTGCACTAACCTGGGCATAGCGATCCAAATTTGCCTTTAAGGCTTTATTTTCATTATAAATATTATAAAAATGAGTCATTTTCGTTAGAATCTCTGTGGTTCCTTGGGTAGGTTTATATAACATTCCCTGCACAGTAGAAAGGGAATCACGAATGAAAATTTCCGGCCAACTAGGAAAAGGGCGCTCCTTCATCGTAGCACCCATAATCCCAATCAGCAAAATAATGCCAATTATAATGATTATCATCTGTTTATTTTTAAAGAACGATATCACACTTGAACACCCGCTTACCGATTCCTGCTGGAACGTGTTGTTATGCCAGTTTTAGATTTAAATAAGTGTAAGTTTTCTAATGCCCGTCCGGTTCCGATAGCAACACAATCCAGAGGATTTTCTGCAACAAGTACTGGCATTCCTGTTTCGTTCGTTAATAGACGGTCTAAGTTGCGGAGCAAAGCACCGCCACCAGTTAACACAATTCCCCTGTCAATAATATCTGCGGCTAATTCTGGTGGGCTTTTTTCCAGGGTGATTTTCACTGCTTCAATAATTGAAGAAACGGTTTCATGTAAAGCCCCAGCAATTTCTTCTGCAGAAACGGTGATTGTTTTCGGCAATCCTGAAATTAAATCTCTCCCTCTAATATCCATTAATTCCTCTTTTTCAGGTGGAATCGCGGAACCGATTTCCATTTTGAGAGTTTCAGCTGTTCTTTCTCCAATCATTAAACTATACTTTTTCTTAATATATTGGATGATTGCATCATCCAATTCATCCCCAGCAACGCGAATGGATTTACTTGTAACAATTCCCCCCAGGGAGATAATAGCAACTTCTGTTGTGCCCCCGCCAATATCTACTACCATACTGCCTGTAGGCTCCCAAACGGGTAAATCTGCACCAATGGCAGCTGCAAAAGGTTCTTCAATAGTGAATGCTTCTTTCGCCCCTGCCAATCTAGTTGCATCTTCTACTGCCCGCTTTTCTACAGCTGTTATTCCAGAAGGAACACAAACCATTACATTGGGTTTCCGTGAAAAATAACCCCGATTCTTTTGGGCCTGATCAATAAAATAACGAAGCATAGTTGCTGTCGTCTCAAAATCTGCAATAACTCCATCTTTCATAGGTCGTACGGCCACAATATTACCCGGGGTACGTCCAATCATACTTTTCGCGTCATTTCCAACCGCTTCTATGCTGCCAGTATCTGTACGAATAGCAACAACAGATGGCTCTCTTACCACAATTCCTTTTGCTTTCTCGTAAACCAATGTATTCGCTGTACCTAAATCGATACCCATATCTCTACCAAAGCTTCCAAACATCACATTTTTACTCCCTTCGTAAATAAAGCAGAATCATTTCCGCTAAACAAAGTGACCTTTCTCTTTCAAACTATAGAAACGACCATCACCAATAATAAGATGATCTAACAAATCAATTCCAATTATTTTCCCTGCATCAAGAAGTCGGCGCGTTACTTCAATATCCTCCCTGCTCGGGTTGGGGTCACCACTTGGATGATTATGTAGACAGATTAGGGAAGCACTGCTACGCCGAATCGCTTCTTTATATACTTCACGGGGGTGAACAATGGAAGAATTTAAACTGCCAATAAAGACAGTTTCCTTACCTATTACCTGATTTTTCGTATTTAAATAGAGACAAACAAAATGCTCTTGCGTATGGTATCGCAAATCTTCCATCATAAGACTAGCAACATCCTGAGGAGAACGAATCGTAGGCCGATTGGGAATGACAGATGTAGCAATTCTTTTTCCCAATTCTAATCCTGCAGCAATTTGCAATGCTTTTGCAGGTCCAATCCCACGTATCATTACTAATTCATCATACGTAATAGATTTTAATCCTCTTAATTCACCCACTTGATTTAATATTCGACAGGCTAGGGACAGAACCGATTCTTCAGAAGTTCCTGTTCGCAGTAGAATCGCAAGTAATTCTGCATTGGAAAGAGAGTCAGCACCTTGTTGAATCATTCTTTCTCTTGGTCTCTCTGAAACGGGAACATCACGAATCATTGGATGTGAACGAGGTATACTAGAATCATTGCTCATGGGTAATCCCCCACTTTATCAAAATTCATATGGGGTTAAAAACCTCTTCCAGAAACTCCCATACTACAATAATTGTACACCAAATTCTTCCAATAAGTCACTTGTTAATCCCAAAGGCAATCCAACTACAGAAAAATAATCTCCTTCAATTCCTTGAATTAAAAGGGCTCCCTTTCCCTGGATTCCATATGCACCCGCTTTGTCCAAAGGTTCCCCTGTCCCGATATAACGTTGAATTCGTTGATCATTTAATTCCTTCATTGTTACTCTCGTTCGGCAAAATCCACTTTTAAGCAAACCCCTTTGGCCATCAACAACACAAACCCCGGTATATACATCATGAATCTTTCCTTGTAAAACCTTAAGCATACGTGCAGCATCCTCAGGACTTGAAGGCTTGCCAAGTACTTTGCCATCTAAAACGACAATGGTATCCGCGCCAATAACTAAAAAGGCCTCTTCGTGGGTTTTCCCATATTCTTGTACCACGTCTTGTGCTTTTCTTTCTGCTAATATCCGAACATAATCAGCGGGTTCAACTGCTTCATCAACCATTTCATCTGCAGAACTGGGAAAAACAACATAATCCAATCCTAAACCTTGCAATAATTCTTTTCTCCGTGCTGAACTGGATGCTAAAACGATTGTTTTTCCAGACACAATTTTCACCTGCTTTTCCTATCTCAAATGTTTCACATAGTATGTATTATGCACGAATTGCCAAAGAAACATAATCCAATTATTAGTTTAGCAAAGTCCTATCTTCAACACAACAAAATTACGACAACATATGTTACTATATTGTGTGTAAGAATGTAGAAAACCCCTTATTGACCAAAAAAAATGTCAGGAAACTTTCCCTGACCGAAAATCTTTTTCTTTTGTATAAAAACGAAGCAAATTCCCCTGTAATTGCAACCATTGACTTTTTTTAGCTGCATTTACTGCTCCCTTTAATTCATTTAGGCTGTTTTCCAAAGGAGACTTTCTTGTATCTGGCAATAAGCCCGATACTATGCTCTCCTGTTTTAAAAGTGTTTCATGAAGCTGTGTGACTTTATCATTTGCCTGGCCCGAGGTGTTAGCATTCACCGCCAGCAATTGAAATAATTCCCTTTCCGTGGCGCTCATCGCCTTCAATTGACTTATGGTTTCCTGGCTTGTTGTAGAAGGAACCTTAAACCCTAAGGAACCAGTGGGTATTTTTTTATCTTTAATCATGACTGGAATATTTTTTGATCGATAAAATTGGGCAATAGACAGTGCTTCGTCCCTTGAAGAAGCAATCCCAACATAAACAATATATTTTCCATCCTCCTGGATGACTTCAACAGGCTGTTGTTTATTTTTAAATTCAGTTGCCTTCCTATTAGCACTTTCCTGAGCGGTAAACACCCCGGCTTGTACCAAAAAAACATTTATTTCATTAAGAGAAATACTCATTTCTTTATCATTCGTAGAAACAACTGTACTCTTGATTGGCTGGGTAACCTGTCCCGCTTTATTAATATCCCCCGGATTAATAAAGGTTTGCAGTAGAGCATAGCCAAAGATCAAGCCAACGGTAACGCCCCCTCCAATCACTGCTAACTTTTTTAATAAATCCTTAGGTTTTCGAGGGGTTTCTTTACCTGGATATCGTTTAAAGTCATCAAGATTAAAAGATGGTATGACATTTTCTTCGTTAATATGATTCTTTTTCTCATCCCCTGGTTCTTTTGGCCGAATCGAATAAGAAATTTGATGTTTCATCGGGAACCCTCCCTCATTTTTTCTTTCTACATCCATTTTATGAGACAGGCTCTCTAATTATGTTTTAATACATCAGTTTCCAGTACCAATCTAAAATCGACTCACCCCATAAAATAGCGACTAAGCACCCTGCAGCAATAAAGGGACCAAAGGGAATTTTGCTTTTTCTTCCTCCACCTTTAAACAAAATGAGAAAAGAACCGTAAATGGATCCTGTTACAGTTGCAATAAGGATGGATAATAGCAAAAGGGGGTAACCAAGCACCAACCCGGATACTGTAAATAATTTGATATCTCCTCCTCCCATCCCTCCTTTGGAAACAACGGCAATCAAGTAAAAAATAACAAATCCAAGTAACATACCCACAAGGTGTTTCCATATTTGTGACGTAGGCATGAAAAATAGAAAAAAGAGAAACAGAAAAAAGAAAGGAAAGAGAATCTTGTCCGGAATGATTTGATAAAAGATATCTGATACTGTGACAATCATGAACATAGAAATAAAAAAAATCACATAAACAAATTGCCAGGACCATCCGTATTTATGAAAAGCTAATAAAAATAGCACCCCGGTTAACAACTCGAAAAAGGGATAGACCGGCGATATTTTTCTTTGGCAATAGCCGCATTTTCCCCTCCTAAGCAAAAAGGAACCAATTGGAATTAAATCCATTGGCTCAAGTCTTTTATTACATCCAGGGCAATGGGATGGAGGATAAAGGATTGATTCATGGAGAGGCACTCGCAACCCCACCACATTAAAAAATGAACCGAAGAGTAAACCAACAAGAAATATGAACCCATATTCCATGGCCATCATTTTACATGTCACTCAAATGATTTTCTACAGTTTCTTTCGTAACATATCCACCTTTGATTAAATCTTTAATGGACATATCAAGGGTATGCATTCCTATATCTCTGCTAGTTTGCATCACACTTTTAATTTGATGGATCTTTTCAACACGAATAAGATTGGCGATTGCTGGTGTATTCACAAGAATTTCTGTCGCTGCAATTCGCCCTCCACCTATTTTGGGAAAAAGGCGTTGGGAGATTACCCCGACAAGAACTGAAGAAAGCTGTAAGCGGATTTCAGATTGTTGATGCCCTGGAAAAACCCCAATAATACGGTCAATGGTTTGGGGAGCATCTGAGGTATGCAATGTTCCAAAAACAAGATGCCCTGTTTCTGCTGCTGTAATCGCAATATTAATGGTTTCTAAATCCCTCATTTCACCAACCAGAATGACATCTGGATCTTGCCGTAAAGAAGCTCTTAATCCACTAGCAAAGTTATTCGTATCAAATCCTACTTCCCTTTGATTAATAATGGAGTTATTATGTTTATGCAAAAACTCAATAGGATCCTCCAGGGTAATAATATGCTTTTTCATGGTCCGGTTTATATAATTAATCATTGATGCAATGGTTGTTGATTTCCCGCTTCCTGTTGGGCCTGTTACCAGAATTAAACCCTGGGGTTCATGGCAAAACTGTCTAATTCTATCCGGCATTCCCAGGCTTTCCAAAGTAGGCATTTTTGAAGGTATGACACGGGCGGCAATACATACATTCTTTTTTCCCTTGTACACATTAACCCTGAATCTATATAACTCCCCTAAACTATATGAAAAGTCCACCTCACCATGTTCTTGGAAATGAGGATATAAAGGCTCAGGAACCAGTTTTTTTGCCATGCTTTCCGTATCCTCATGGGTTAGTAACGTTTCCCCTTCTTTGATTAATTCCCCATCCACACGATAAATTGGGGGAGATCCCACTGTAATATGTAAATCCGATGCTTTGATCTCACCTGCTTTTTTTAATAATTCAAATATGTTGTCCCCAGACATTTCAATCCCTCCACCTTTTCGTCTATTATTCATCATTTCCTCCTTTGCTTATCATTATGACATGAATCTTTCTTACTTCCATTTTATACCATAAAATTATGTTTTTACATATAAAAAAAAGCCCCCTATTGGGGACTTTTTAATTTTTCTACAAGTTTATATGCCACATTCCAAATATCTCCTGCACCCATTGTAATAACAAGGTCGCCAGGCTGACTATTTTCTAATAAGTAGCTTACAATTTCTTCTTTAGAGGAGATATAAGAGGTATTAGGATTGCTATTTGTTTTTATAAGTTCTACCAGTTTATTAGCACTAACTCCCTCAATCTCAGGATCATTTGCCGGTGAATAAATATCTGTAATAATGACCTGATCAGCATCTTTAAATGCCTTACTAAACTCATCCAGAAGGAAGAAAGTCCGTGTATACCGCTGTGGTTGGAATATCCCCAGGGTTCTCCGTTTCGTTTCCCGGCCTGCTTTTAAGGTTGCTTCGATTTCTGTAGGATGATGGGCATAATCGTCCACCACCAGAATATCCTTTACCTCACCAATGACTTGAAAACGACGTTTTGCTCCATGAAAATAAAAGATTGCCTCTTTAATTTCAGCAAAAGTTAATCCAGCATTCATACATACCGCTGTGGTAGCAAGAGCATTATAAACATTATGAAGTCCTGGTACAGATAAAGTCATTGGCCCTAATAAATTTCCATCTTGATACACATCAAAGGAAATTTTACGATCACCGGGAACGATATTATTCGCAGTGAAGTTGGCCTTTCTGTCAATACCATAGGTAATGAAGGCCTCCTGGTTTGGTTGCCGTTCCATTAATTCCCGAACATATCCATCATCCACACAAACCACAGATTTTCCATTGGGTTTAACCAAACCAAAAAACTTATGGTAAGCATTCTTTAAATTCGCAAAATCCCCATCGTAATTTTCTAAATGGTCAGGTTCGATATTTAAAACAACCGCCAATTCCGGTTGATATTCCAAAAAGGAGCCATCACTTTCATCCGCTTCGGCAACAACATACTCCCCTTTGCCAGCTGAAGCATTGCTGCCAATTCCCATAATCTCCCCACCAATGACATAGGTAGGATCAATGCCACATCGTACCATAACAGTAGATATCATAGATGAAGTTGTTGTTTTGCCATGAGCACCAGCAACAGCAATTCCTTTTTTTCTGTTTAAAATCCAGGCTAACATTTGGGAGCGATGCAATAATGTTATGCCTAATTGTTTTGCAGTGTTTAATTCAATATTATTTGTTGGGATATCTGTGGAATACACCACCACATCCGCCCCTTTAATATTTTCCGCGCTATGACCAATGAACACCTGTGCCCCGCCGGCTTCGAGTTTATCCGTTAACTCTTTCCGGGCCACATCCGAACCAGTCACTGTGAACCCCATTTCCAACATGACGCGAGCAACAGCGCTCATGCCATAGCCACCAATTCCAATAAAATGCACATGTTTAAAATGATCTAGATGCTGTGGGTGTTCTGTTGGAGTGCCCATCTTACTCACCATCTTTCCTATTCAAATTCAACCATTCATTTCTAATATCCGAAATAAAATATAAAGAACCAACCACCAATAGGATCCCATCTTCAGTTAGTGAAGCCGTACATTGATTGAATGCTTCCCGCCAATCTGCAATGACTTGCACATCCAGGGTTGGGCGAACCTGAATAAAGTGTTTTGCCACTTCTTCAGGAACTGCCTTGCGGGGATGAGCAACAGCTGTAACTGTTACATGTTTACCATAAGGAGCAAGGATGTCTACCATTTTTCCATAGGGTTTATCATGTAACACAGCAAAGAGAAGATTTATTTTCGTATCAGGATAAAAATCATCCAGAGTTTTAGCCAGGGCCCGAACCCCTTCTTCATTGTGTGCTCCATCTAAAATAATTGTCGGCTTTTCATTTATTTTTTCAAACCGGCCAGGCCAACTTGTTTTTATTAATCCCTGGCGAATATGTTCTTCCTCAATATACATTGCATAATAACTTTTTAGTACCTGTAATGCCATTAACGCTAAAGATGCATTGGCAATTTGGTGTTCACCTAATAAGGAAACCTGTACTTGCTGCAAAGAGGAAAATAGACTATGAAAATCAAATGTTTCTCTGCCCACACCAGGTTGGGGATGTTTTCTTTCCCTGAAAAATTCCTTCCCTGCGGCATAGACTGTTGCCTTTTTCTTTTTGGCTTCTTCTATAATTACAGATAAACTCTCTGCATTTTGAATCCCTGTGACAACAGGAACCCCGTTCTTAATAATTCCTGCTTTGTCACCGGCAATTTCCTGTAAGGTAGCCCCTAAAATATTCATATGGTCAAATCCCACATTTGTAATGACAGACACAATGGGAGTCACTACATTTGTAGAATCCAACCGACCACCTAACCCCGTTTCCCATACGACTATATCAGGAAAAGAAATCTTTGCAAAGTATACAATAGCAAGAATTGTGACCACTTCAAATTCCGTAGGGATGCCTATATCCTTTTTATCCGATAACTCATCAACAATAGGTCTAATTTCATTCATGACTTTTAATAAATCATGGAGGAAAATTGCTTCCCCATTATAACGAATTCTTGAAGTGAAGGACTCGATATAAGGGGAAGTAAAAAGTCCTGTACTGTAGCCTGCTTCCCGTAAAACGGACTCCATCATCGCTGAGGTGGACCCTTTGCCATTGGTACCTGCAATATGAATAAATTTCAATCTGCGCTCTGGATGGCCTAAACGACCAAGTACATATTCCATCCGTTCTAACCCTGGCTTTATAGAAAATTTATCCAACTGATTTAACCAACTCAACGCTTCATCTAGATCCTTAAGCACCACGAATCGACTCACCCTTTTAATTCATTAATTCTTGCTAATACTTTATCCCGTTTATCCATATAATCTCTTTCTTTTGCCCGCTCTTCCTCTACAACCTGCTCAGGAGCGCGGGAAACGAAATTAGCATTATTTAGTTTCTTCTGTACCCGATCTACTTCAGATTGTAAATTAGCTAATTCTTTTTCTAAGCGTGCCAACTCTTTATCAATATCAATTAACCCGGCAAGAGGCAAGTAAACTTCCGCTCCACTCACCACAGCGGAAATCGCTTTTTCTGGTGATTCAATGGAAAGGTTAATTTCCAGTTTTTCTGGATTGCAAAAACGTTCAATGTAAGATTGCCCGGCCACCAGATCCTTAAGAATTACCTCGTTGGATGGGCGAATCATAACTTCAATTTTTTTGCTCATTGGAACATTCACTTCTGCCCGAATGTTTCTCACCTGACGAATAATATCCATAAAAAGGTTCATTTGTTCAACTGCTTCTTGATTAACAAAAGAATCCTCTGCCTTTGGCCAGGAAGCAACAATCAGGCTTTCACCTTCATGGGGAAGATGTTGCCAAATTTCTTCAGAAACAAAAGGCATAAATGGATGCAATAAGCGCATGGTTTGATCAAGGACATAAGCTAAAACTGAACGTGTGGTTTTCTTGGCTGCTTCATCCTGTCCATATAAAGGCAACTTGGCAACTTCAATGTACCAGTCGCACAGGTCATCCCAAATAAAGTTATAAAGGACCCGGCCAACCTCTCCATATTCAAAAATGTCCAGAAGGCGAGTCGTTTCCTGTACGGTTTCATTTAAACGATGGAGAATCCATTTATCAGCAATGGTTAAGTTATCTTTAATGTTAATGTCTTCAACGGTGAATCCTTCCATATTCATTAAGGCGAATCGGGAAGCATTCCAAATTTTATTAGCAAAGTTCCGGGCCATTTCCACCCGTTCCCAGCGGAATCTTAAGTCATTTCCAGGAGTGCATCCTGTGGAAAGCATATACCGCATGGCATCAGCCCCATACTTATCAATAACTTCCATGGGGTCTACCCCGTTGCCAAGGGATTTAGACATTTTTCTGCCTTCTGAATCACGAACAAGACCAGTGATTAACACATATTTAAAGGGATTTTCTTCTGTAAATTCCAGGGCAGTAAAAATCATGCGCGCAACCCAGAAATAAATAATGTCATATCCAGTGACCAACACATCAGTAGGATAGAAATGTTTTAAATCTTCCGTTTGATCTGGCCAACCCAGGGTAGAAAATGGCCAGAGGGCAGAACTGAACCAGGTATCCAATACGTCCTGATCTTGTTTTAAATTGGTTCTTTGACAAGAAGGACAGGTGTGGGCATCTTCACGGGATACAATCATTTCTCCACAGTCTTCACAATACCAGGCAGGAATCCGATGGCCCCACCATAACTGGCGTGAAATACACCAGTCTCTCACATTTTCAATCCAGTGAAGATAAATTTTTTCAAAACGGTCCGGAACAAATGTAACACCTTGTTTATTATGGGCATCCGCAATGGCTTGCTCAGCTAAAGGAGCCATTTTAACAAACCATTGGGTAGATAAATAAGGTTCAACCACCGCTCCACTGCGTTCACTATGTCCGACAGAATGAATATGTTCTTCGATTTTAATTAGAAGCCCTTGTTCTTCTAAATCCTTAATGATGGTTTTCCGGCATTCAAAACGGTCCTGGCCATTATAAATCCCGGCATTTCCATTCATTTTTCCTGATTCGTCCATTACAATGATTTGTTCTAGGTTATGGCGCAGGCCTACTTCAAAGTCATTAGGATCATGGGCAGGGGTAATTTTCACCGCACCGCTCCCAAACTCTTTATCAACATAATCATCGGCAATGATAGGGATTTCTCTATTAACAATTGGGAGAAGAACTGTCTTGCCTATTAAATGTTGATATCTTTCATCTTCAGGATGAACAGCAACAGCTGTATCCCCCAGCATGGTCTCTGGTCGCGTGGTTGCTACTTCGATAAATCCACTGCCATCTTGCAATGGATAACGGAGGTGATAGAAAGCACCTTTTACTTCTTTATATTCTACTTCAATATCTGATAGAGCTGTTCTAGTTGCAGGGTCCCAGTTAATAATATATTTACCCCGGTAAATTAGTCCCTTTTCATAAAGACGGACAAAAACTTCCCTTACAGCACGGGATAAGCCCTCATCTAACGTAAATCTTTCCCGACTATAATCCAGGGATAAACCCATTTTCGTCCATTGATCGCGAATAATCTGGGCATATTTTTCTTTCCATTCCCAAACAGTTTCTACGAATTTTTCACGTCCAAGGTCATAACGTGAAACACCCTGTTCTCTTAACATTCCTTCAACCCTTGCCTGGGTAGCAATTCCCGCATGATCCATCCCAGGCAGCCATAGGGCATCATACCCTTGCATCCGTTTAAAACGAATCATGATATCCTGCAGGGTGTTATTTAACGCATGGCCAATATGTAAATTCCCCGTTACATTTGGGGGTGGGATTACAATGGTAAATGGTTCTTTATCCTGATCCCCTTGAGCTTTAAAATACCCATTATCCCTCCAAAAAGGGTACCATTTCTCTTCAGCTTGTTTCGGATCATATTTTGTAGGCATTTCTTTCTTTTCTGTAGTCATTAATCTCCCTCCAACCTTTATTCATTAAACTGGCTAGCACACAAAGTCAAATAAAAAACTCCTTAATCCTAAATTCAAAGGACGAAGGAGTTGATTTCGCGGTACCACCTTTGTTAGCCCCCACTATGGAAGACTCACTTGGACATGATAACGGATTGAATCCGGTTTGGTTCTACTAAATCCTTCAAACCAACTGCTCAAAGGCTACCTTCAATCGTAGGATTCATACGGACTTTCCACCAATCGCCCGCTCTCTGTAATGGCCTGCCGATTTACTCTTCCTTTTCAACGCATATCTTATATTAATATGTAACGTTACTATTCTACCCAGTTGGAATATTAATAGTCAACTATCCTCTTTATTCTTCTCGGATTATTTTTCCCTTGTCAATATAAATCAAACGGCTGGCCTTTTTCGCCAATTTCATATCATGTGTGACCATAATGATGGTTTTTCCCGTTTGGTTCCAATTTTTAAAAAGGTCTATAATAATATTTGCATTGGCTTCATCCACTGCACCAGTAGGTTCATCAGCTAAAATATATTCAGGTTCATTGATTAAAGCTCTAGCCAGAGCAACCCTTCGTTGTTCCCCACCACTCATTTGATAGGGAAGATTATCAACCTTATCTTCAAGGCCAACACGTACGAGCAATTCTTTTCCCCGTTCTAAATCTTTGGAACTGAAGGTTCGGTCCAGGGTTTTAGGTAGTATGACATTTTCCAAGGCGTTTAATGTAGGGATTAAGCTGGGGAATTGGAAGACAAATCCGCATTTTTCAGCCCTGATTTTCGTTTTTTGTTTATCTTTTAAACGGGAGACTTCTTTCTCATCAAAGTAAATATTCCCCTCATTAGGACGCTCTAATAATCCAGCCATGGCTAGAAATGTAGATTTTCCGCTTCCAGAAGGACCAACAACAGAAATAAAATCACCAGGATGAATGGTTACATTAATATCGGATAAAGCATGAATTTTCTTTTCCTGCCCTAATTTATAGGTTTTTGTTACATTTTCTAATCGAATCACTAATATTCACCTTCCCGAATGGCTTCATATGGCTGAAGCTTTAATGTAGACCGAACCGGGAAGTACGCAGCAACGACAGCAATAATGGTTGTAAATAAAGTTGCAACACTTCCAATTAACAATCCCGTAGGCCAATTTGGGAAAAGCAGCGGTAATTGTAACAATTGAAAGATTAAGGTTTTATTATCATATAAAGCGGCACCACCAAGCAAAGAACCAATGCTTGCACCAATAAAAGAAGCAATTCCTGCTTCCATAAGAAGGATTCTAAAGGTAACACCTCTAGATGCTCCCATGGCACGTAACATGCCAATTTCTTTTTTCCTTTCACTAATAAGAGCAGTGAACATGGTTGCAACCTGTAGGGCACTCATGATAATGACAAGGCCTATCATAATATAACTTAAGGCTTTTACAGGCAATACCTGTTTTTCAACGGTTTGCTTTAACCCTGAACCAACAACAACATCCACATCAAGATTCATCCGCTCTATTTGCCGTTTAACAAACTCCTGCATCCCTGGTTGGGTTTTCACTAAGATGGTGGAAACGCTATTCTCAGGAAAATATTTTTCTCCTGCATTTACTTCTTTCGCTGCATCGATATGAATAAAAATAGTTTTATCTGTACCCATTCCTGTAGGGAATAAAGGAATTTTCATCGTAAATTCTTTATCAAACATAACAGTAACTTCTTCCATCGCAGGGTTATCCATGGCATACAGATAATTAGCTCCCCCTGCTTCTGCGCCTGCAATATAATCGAATTTTTCAAATGGTTTATCCATTGCAAGCCAACTCTTAATTGTAAAATCTGTTTTTGGATCAAATGCAACAACAGGGAAATGCCCTTCAACCTGACAACATATAAGGGGAAGGGTTTCCATATAAATTTGTGGTGATGCTTGTTCAACTTCACTTATGGTTTTAATTTTATTAATAATTTCTCCAGGCATATAAAATTTTGTTGCCGTTCCGGAAACAATCATATCTCCTGCTTGTCCACCATACCCTTTGGGCACAATCATTAAATCTGCACCAAGACGATTAGCACTTGCAGAAATGCTTTTTTCCATAGAAAAAACAAAAAAATAGCTAGTAAATAAAATAAATGCAGTTATAGCAGCACTGCCTGCAAGCATTACAGTCCTGGACATTTTCCGTTTTAAGTTGCGTTTTGCCACTGTGGATAAGTTCTTCATTCCTTCACCCCAAATCCTGTACCAAAGTCTCTGTTGTGTATAACTTTCGTACTAATCCCGTTTGGTAACAATCTTTATTGTTGTGATTACTAAACCGGAGATTACAATAATCCATATAATGTAATAAAAAATCCGTACTGGATTATCGAACATACTTATCACCACACCTTTTTTATTAGTAACAACGTTATTATACCCAAATTCTTGATTAAGCGTAAAGTTTATAAACACTTTAGGATAAGATCAGGTCTTAAATGAAAAAGACTGGCGGCTAAACGCCACCAGCCTTTTAAATCAAAAGATTATTTAATCTCTTTCATTGCAGCGATAACAGATTTAACTTGGTCATCAGTCCAATTGTTATCTTTAGCAATTGCAGTCATTGTTACGCCACCGTTTTTCAAGATGCCAGTAACATATTCTTCGCCTTTAGTATCAACTACGCCGGCAAGGGTTGGTCCAAGACCACCTTTGTAGTTCTGTCCATGACAGAGTGCACAGCTTTGACCCATAAGCGCTTTCCCTGCTTCAGCACTAACGCCTGCGGTATTTCCGCCAGCATTTGCTGTTTCATCGATACCTTTTGCAGTCAATGCATAGAACACAGCCCAGCATGCAAGTGCTGCGTAAACGATAATAAGAAAGCGAGGAACTTTACCATGACCTTGTTTCATGCCATTGACTTCATCAATGTGATCTTCGTGATTATGCTGTTCGGACATTGTTAATCTTCGCCTCCTTTTTATTTGTTAAATGCAGCAGCTTGTGCATTAGTAGCTGGTTTTAAGCTCATTAAATATGAAACTAGGTTATTAAGATCATCTTCAGAAAGGTAATCGTATTTAGGCATAATAGAGCCAGGAACTAATTTTTGAGGATTTTTCAAGTGTTGATAGTTCCATTGAGCGTTAGTACGAGAACCTACCCACATAAGGTCTGGACCGGTACGGTTAGAACCGAATAAATGTGGTTTATCATATACATAGTCCCCAGGAACCGTTACAGGTCCAAGGTTCATAGCAACGTCAGCTTTAACTGGACGTACATATTGAGTGTGACAAGTATTACAACCATTTGCAATATAAACTAAACGGCCTTTAGCTTCAGGAGAATCTGGTGCATAATTTCTCGCTTCAGCGTTGGCAGTAGGCGTTGTCATGTCTGGATCAAAAAATGGGAGAATTATTGTTGCAAACGCACCCATCATGAACAAGACAATGGCAGCAATATATATTGCCAAAGCACTTCTTTCTACCATTTATAACTCCCTCCCCGGATGTTATTTCAGGGTAATAAATTCCTGATTAGATTAAGCAGCTACGTTTTCTTCAGAAGAAATCTTAGTTCCGCTCTTAACGGTTTTCCAAATGTTATAAGCAAAGAAGAGTTGTCCGACAATCATTAATGTACCGCCAACTGCGCGGAATACTACTAGGGTTCGTACAGTGTCAACAGTTTCCATGAATGGAGTTCCATCCATCCAAGCGAAACCTTGAATTACCCCAGCGATCCAAAGAGTAAATGCGAACATTAAGAAGCCGATTACTGACATATAGTAGTGCCAGTTCATTAAAGCTTTGCTATAAATATGACGGCCAGTGAGGCGTGGTACTGCATAGTAAATTGTTACGAAACATACGAATGAGAATGCTGCGAATGGTGCCATGTGAGCATGCCCAACTACCCAGTGGGAGAACTTAACTACAGCAGATACTTGCATTAAGGATTGGAAAGGTCCTTGTAAACAAGCCATCATGTAGAAGATTGCAGCAGTTACTAAGAATTTCAAGTTAACATCTTCAGCTACGCGGTGCCATACACCTTTCATCGTTCCGAATACGTTAGCAAGTACTGTCCAAACAGGAATGATTAAGAGAAGAGAAGGAATAATACCAGCCTTCATTAACCATACAGGAATCGGACCGTTAACAAGATGGTGAGGACCATTCCATACATAGATTGTTGCAATTGTCCAGAAACCAATTAAAGAAAGTTTATGGCTGTATAATGGTTTGCCAGTAATCTTAGGCAATAAGAAGTAAATTTGACCAATACCTACAGTAGTGAACCATAAGCCAAGTACGTTATGGCCATAGAACCAGTTCATGTTAGCTTGCATTGCACCACCAACAAGAGCTGAAGGAATGTTACCTACGATCCATACAAGTGGTAACCAGATTAAAGAACCAGTGAAGTACCAGATAGAAGCGTATAATTGCTTTTCTTGGCGTTTTGCGATTGTCATGAATAAGTTAATAGATAAGAGAACTGCGAGAACTGCTACGCCGAGGTCAAGAATAAGTGGTAATTCAGCGTATTCAACCCCAGAAGAATAACCTAATGCAATGATCACAACAGCAGCTGCGATTGCAACGTTCCAGATTAAAGCAGTCAAGTTTCCTAATCTTTCACTCCAAAGCGGTGTGCGAGTAAGTTTAGGAACCATGTAAAACATAGCGCCTACCATGGCCATAGATAACCATGCCAGGAGAATACCATTGGTATGAATGATGCGGATATGAGCATACGTTAACGCAAAATTCAAACCATCTGCCCCTTGGAAATAGAGAAAATCAGGGCTGATTTGTTTAAGTGCCACAACAAGGCCGGCAATCATTGAAATGATAAGCCAGAAGATTGAAGAGTACCAGAAATTCTTGGCGGTACTAAATGGAGCATTACTTAACATGTTGTGAACCTCCCCCTTTAATATATTGTTTACTTTTGTTCTGTACCTGTGTTCTCTCCTTCACAAGTACATCACATTCTTAGGATATATCGACAAAGTTCTCCGGTCAACCTAAAAACAATGTCGACTTTGTGACGAAAAAAAGGCACCCAATTGGGTGCTTATACTCAAACACATTTATTTAAAGGAATCAATCCCTAAATAGAGGTAATTGTTTTAACAAACCGTTCAATTCCCCTTAATTCTTCAACTTTTTTTTGCCACTGATAAAATCCCTTTTGTTGAAACAAGGAACTTTTTCCATGTTGCAGAACTTCACTGATTACTTTTTCCGGAAAGAGAAGATAGCATCCTAGCAATAATTTTTCACCGTGTGTTAAAGGAAATCGTTGATTATATCCTACTAGCCAATCGTGTCCAACAGCAGGATCCCATTGGATATAAGGTGCGTATCGGCGAAAAAAAAGTGCTAAATCTTTCACATGTGTATCAATTGTTGCTTTTTCAAAATTAATAAAATATATTTTTTTATTTTTTCCTACAACAATATTTTTTCGATTAATTCTTCCATGGCAAATTGTCGTGCGTATATTTCCCTCTACGTGGGTTGATTGATTGATTTCATCTAATCGGTTTATTGCTAAATAGGCCATGCGCAAAGCCTTTTTCCGCCCTTCTTCAATAAGGGCATTGAGCCGGGTATGGTTTTTTAAGCGAAAGGATTTGAATTCCTCAACCCGCCCCTCCCATTTGGTCTTAACCCCCAATAATATTCCTTCACGAACATGAACGTTCCCTGGTTTCATTTCACTTTGTTTATGAAGAAGTGCCAGTTGCTTTAATACTTTAATTTCCCACTTTTTTAATTGGTGAATATCACAGGCTTTTTCAATCCAGGGAAATAATGCATAATTGTCATTTCCTTCAGTTAGAAAATCTTCCCCATATTTTGTTTTCTCATATGGAATAATTCCTTGAAAATCCACCTGCTGTAATAGAGATATTTTTCCTACTGTACCACTAAGTTGTTCCCGATTTTCCTCCATTTTCTTCAAAATGAAATCTCCCTGCACTGTTTTAATATGCCATGAATTGTGCTGGTCTATTGGCTTAATAGAAAGGGGAATCAAATCATACTCAAATAGTATATGGGAAACCAATCCATGTTTCATTAGTATGACACCCTTCCTCGCAAATCTGCCCATTGGGCAAGAAAGTGTAAAACGGATTCTTGTTCCATCTGCTTTTTAAAGATTGGAGTTATTTGTTCTTGGGTAATATCATTAGGGTTACTCGTATGCAAAATGGAGTATAAGCCATCGACAATGCCCCAGGGGAAAATAGCCATGGCAAATATAAAATCCCACTCTTTACGGGGAAGTTCCCGTTCTGTTAAATAACCAGTAAGAAAGGATTCAACCCCCTTTAACTCCCCATTCTCCTGGCGAAAAATTTGATACAGAACTGAATAAGTATCTTCATGGATTGGAACAACATGAGGGAAATGTAATCCTGTTAAATACCATCGGTTTTCATAATTAATAAATGACTCAAGAGGAATTTGAGGAATCGAAAAAGCATCAACCTCTAAACTGCTTTTATAAAATAACTCTGCACGATGTACCCTTTCAGCTATTGAAGGAAGGTTTGCCAATATAATACGACCTGTATCCCCTGATAATTTTCTTTTCATCTCAGAAGGTGTTTTATGAAAAAAGTCATATAAACTTTGAAATCGGATTCTGGAAAGCATCCCTTTTTTTCTTAGTTCGGCATATTGATCCTCTTCTATTCCTTCAAAATAAGTGTGAATGCATCCAAGCATTTTACCTAAAAGTGAATAACCTTCCATTCTTATCTTTTTTTCTTGTGGCCATTCTCTTTGGTCCCAAAAATCAGATAAGGTATAAAAACCAGCTTCATTTTTAATCCATCTTTTTCGATCTCTAGTAGCTAGAAATCGTTCAACGCCCCGATACCCTTTATTTGATAAGTATTCTCTCCATCCATAGGAAAGAGCCAGCTGTTGCTGGCTTTTGTAATGAAGTAATCTTTTATTCCCTTTATTTGTAGCCACCTTCCAACCTTGAGCGGCCGATTCAATCCCTACTAAATCTAGAAAATAGTTTTCTGTAATTAAACGTTCCATAACCTATGTCCTCTTATTCATAGGTATATAAATGACCTGGCCAGCTATAAAGGATGTTCCTACTTCATTATTTGCTCTTACAATTTCATCTGGTGAAAGATTATATCTTTGGGCAATGGTATCTAAGGTTTCATCTTTTTGTAATATGCACATTTTTAACCTTGTAAAATTTTCTTCTGTAGACCTTAAAAATCCCGTTAAATATAACGCTCCTTCTTTTTCTGTTTGTTCTCGCTCTCCTTCGTTCACTTGCTCTATAGGAGTCGTTTGTTCTACTTCTTTGGGAACAATTTCCCGTTGTTCCATCCTATTTTCAACGGTTACAGGCTCAAGTTTAGTTCCTTTACCGGAAATGGAAACTT
>CALNBV010000166.1 GCA_937874515.1 uncultured Paenibacillaceae bacterium
AAACAATATAAGCCCCACCGGTTCCGAGGGCGATTCCCACAGACCCTCCAAGAAGAGTCAGGGACATGGACTCAATAAGAAATTGAACCAAAATATTTTTACGGGTGGCGCCAAGAGCTTTACGAATGCCAATTTCCCGGGTTCGTTCCGTAACAGAAACCAGCATAATATTCATAACCCCGATGCCACCAACCAGGAGAGAAATACCGGCGATCCCAGCAATAATAGCAGTAGTAATGCGAGTCACCGATGAAATGGATTCCTGAATTTGTTTGAAATTCATCACTTCATAACGACCATCGGTGAATTCACTTTTCCCATTCAGCAAATTTGCCGCTTTTTCTCCCGCTAATTCAATCTTGTCCCCATCCTTCGCTTTAATCGTCAAGGATTGGATTTCTAACTTGCCATACATCATGGGCCACAGGGAAATAGGCACAATGGTTTCCTCCATGCTGCCAAAATTAAACATCCCGCCGCCACCGCTATCTTTAAACACCCCCACCACTTTAAAAGGGGTATTCTTTACTTCAATCATTTCCCCAATGGGACTTTCTCCACCAAAAAGCTGATTTCTGGTTTCCTCGCTAATAATCGCTACCTTTCGTGCCCCATCCATATCTGTTGCCGTTAAATTCCGCCCTTCCAATATTGTTAAAGGACGAATATCCAGAAAACCATGGGTAACCCCTGTTAATTGACCCTGGGTATTTTTATCCCGAAAAAACATAGGTTGAAAATCAGAATTGGAATAAATCACCCGGCTAATTTCCGGAATTCTCTCTAATTCATAAATGTCCCGTTCCTTAAAGCGGGGTTCAGAAAAGACCGCAGGATCTACATTCATGATTAAGTCTTCATTTATTTGATAATGGATGTCAATGGTGTTGTTCCCTTTGCCAACAAACTGGGATTTTAATGCTGCTTCTCCTCCCTGGCCAATGGCAACCACCGTAATAACGGAACCTACCCCAATCATAATGCCAATCATCGTTAAAAGAGAACGGAGTTTATGGGCCCAAATCGAACTAAAAGCCATTTTCATGCTTTCTAATAGGTTCATACCGCCTGCCTCCGATCCTCGAGAATTTTTCCATCTCGAATGATAATGAGGCGCCGGGCATATTCTGCTATTTCCGCTTCATGGGTAACCAATATAATGGTCGTCCCCTCATTGTTTAATTGGCGAAAAAGATCCATGATTTGCTCCCCAGATTTCGTATCAAGGGCGCCTGTTGGTTCATCAGCAAGAATCAGTTTCGGCTCATTAATCATAGCCCTGGCAATGGCCACCCGCTGCTTTTGTCCCCCGGATAACTGATTGGGCAAATGGGACACCCGGTCCCCCAAACCGACTTTCTCCAGGGCTGCCTGGGCCCGCTTTAACCGCTCTCCTTTGCCCACCCCGGCATAAATCAAAGGCAATTCCACATTTTGCAATGCACTCAGGCGGGGCAAAAGTTGAAACTGTTGAAAAACAAAGCCCACAGATTGATTGCGCAACTGGGCCAATTGATTATCATTCACCTGGGAAACGTCTTCACCATCAAAAAAATACTCCCCTGTAGAGGGCCTGTCCAAAAAACCAATGATATTCATCAGGGTGGATTTACCAGAGCCAGAGGGACCCATGATTGCCATGAAATCTCCCGACTCCACAGTCAAGTTCACATCATATAACACAGGGATTTCCACATGCCCCTCATACACTTTTTCTACATTATGCAATTGGATCATGGATTCACACCCAGTCCCGGGATCCCTTCTTCCGGCGGACTAGCTAAAACCTGATCTCCTTCTTTCACCCCGGACACAATTTCTTTATAGGTATCATTGGAGATCCCTGTTTTCACTTCCCGTTTCTCCTGAGCTGTACCATTAACAACCCATACATATTCCTTGCCATCTATTTTCCGGATGGCCTCAAAAGGAAGAACCAGGGTGGTTTTTGCAGTGGTTTCAATTTCAATGTTTACATGGAAACCCACTACTAGATCCGCGCTATTGTCCAGGGTCACAGAATAAGGATAGGAAGTAATATTCTCCTGTCCCCCACCTGCACCTCCACCCATCATGGCTGCAGCAGGTGATGATTCAGGAGTCTGGTTCACCTTTTCAATTTTCCCTTTCCATTCCCGGCCTGGATATACCTTCGCCTTCACATTCACAGTCTGTCCTGGCGCAATACGCACCAAATCATATTCAGTAACTGAACCCTCAATTTTAAAAGGGGAGGAAGATACAATGCGAACCACAACTTGTGATGACCCATCTTTTAAACTAGCTACTTTGTTAACTTCAGTCACCGTTCCAGAAATGGTACTTTGAATAGACAAGTCTCCCATTCTCTTTTGTACATTTTGTTTGCGTAATTGGGTATCTTTTCTATCAAATTCAGCAGCTTTCATTTCTGCTAGAATGGCTTGTCTCTCTTTATTCAACATCTCAACAGCTTCTTTTTGCGCTTGCTGTTGTGCTTGCTGTTGTGCTTGCTGTTGTGCTTCAGTTTGTTCTCCTTGTGATTTTACCTTTTTGGCTTTTGCTGCATTCAGTTTTTGATCCACATCAGATAAACGCTTCTTCAGCTCATTTTGTTGATAATTAGCCCGTTGTTCTGCATTTTGTATGGCACTAAGCTCAGATTCCAATTCCGGACTTTTATATTTAAATAAGGTGGAACCTTGTGAAACCTTTTGTCCCACAGATACGTAAATACTGGATATGGTTCCTTTGGTTGGGTCTATTGTAAAAACTTCTTCATTTGCTGCAACAACAACACCGGATGCAATAATAGAATCACTAATGGTTTTTCTCTCTACTTTAATCGTGTTCGTTTCTTTCACCTGAGACACTGCACTTTGGTCCCTGGTAAGGGCGAAAACATTCACACCTGCTAGAACAACTACACCTGCTACAATGCTTACGATAACCCATTTCTTTTTCATGTCTCTCCTCCATGTAAATACTACCTTTCCATGAATTATATGGCATGTTATGATAGATAACAACAAAATCTCGCAATTTTAAACAAAATTTACATTATAGGAGGTTAACCTATTGCAAACAGCAAAAAACATTGAACCAACAGACCAACCAGAATTACAGCCTGTCCATCCCATGAAATTATGGCAGGGAATTTTCAAACCAACATCCCATTTTTCCACGTTACGAGATGCGGAACAGGTAAAAGGACTTATTTGGAGAGTGCTTCTCATTAGTTTGCTGGCTGGAATTTTCACAGGGATTACAACCTACTTGACCATGGAATTGAACATTATTCCAAATCAAAAGGCTATACCTGGAATGGATACGGCAATCATGCAAAATATCGTTGCGATTTCCGCTGGTGTGGGGGGACTCTTTACACTCCCTGTTTATATGTTGATTGCTGCTGCCATCTATACCATTATTTTTCGTGATATTCCCTTTGGAAAACAATTTGCAATCCAGGCTTACGCATCATTCATCAGTCTCATTAACATAGCAATCGCTGTCCCTTCCCTGTATCTGGCTAAAACCGTCACACCTTTTTTCAGTCTAGGAATCATTGGGGAAGCATTACATGCCGGACCTTTTTTACAAGCATTATTAAGTACAATCACTGTATTTTTTATCTGGCAATTGATCTTTACAATTATCGCCATAAAACAAACGACTACTAAGTCTTCTAAATATGTGGTGTCATGGATCCTTATTTTAAATGTAATCTATTTATTCATTAGCGCTGCCATTTTCAACTTTAGTACAGCTGTTTCGAATTTAAGTATTTAATATAGAAGGCCCTGTTTCCATGGGAGAAACAGGGCCTTCTATATGATCCAGGATTTGTTATAGCCGTTCACCGTGAAACCGTTAACCCGTACACTTTCGCATTAGGAAGCCCCCGGCGGATGACTCTTGCCGCTTCATTTAAAGTTGCCCCTGTTGTATAAATATCATCTACAAGCAAAATTCCTATGGATTCCGTTGTTACACTGGTAGCTACTTCAAGGCCTGGTTTATACCGGAATGCGCCTCGCAAAGCCCGTAAACGTTCTTCCCTTCCCTGTTTACTCTGCTTATCAGTCGCTTTAACCCGTATTAATAAATCCGCCATGGGAATCCCTGTTTTTTCGCTTAACTCTTCCGCCAATTCTTTTGACTGATTAAAAGAACGTTCAAACAATCTTTCTTCATGCATAGGAACAAAAGTTAAAAGGTGAATAGGGTGTTTAGATATAGACTTGGGCAAATCATAATACTTTTTCCAACCCTGATACAAAACAGCGCCTAATAGCTTGCCAACTTTCCGATCCCCTTGATATTTATAGCGGTACAATAATTGCTTCATTCCTTCATTGTAATGTGTGGCACTTCTGGAAAAAACAAAATGCCGTTCAGATCGATAACCACAATCACCGCAAAGACTCTTGTCATTTTCTTCTCTTCCACATACCTTACATACATGTTCCCCAATCCAATGTATATCAGATTGACACGATTCACAAAGAAGGGTTCCTAGCTTCTCTGTGGGAAATCTTATCGGCTTACCACATAGCTGACAAGACTCCTTTTCTGGATATACCATATGAACCATGGCTTTACCGACACCGCGTAGCCATTCCCTGGTTAACAAATCTCCTCCCCCTTAAGCCCTATTTCCACTCCATATTAGTTCTCTTACTTTTTTCAAGATTTCCTCCTCCCTTTCCTATGTATCCTTTTTATAGTTCATGTCTATTCAGTGACCAATTTTTTACTTTTTTATGAAGTGTATATGTGGCTATCCCCCCACTGCTTCTTATAATCTCTATCCCCTTCACTCAGACTAAGCTCGTAAGGGCTGCCCGTCCATTCCTAGCAACTTTGTTATTAATTTATAGTCCAATTAACTCATTTGACATCTTATAAAAACATAGGGAAGAACACTCATCTTAGCTATGAAAATTGTCCAAAATAAGGCGTTACCTAGGACGACCGAATGACAGGCAAAAGGGACCTTACCGGTCCCCCCCTTTTAAATCTACTTTATAGTCAATCTTATCAAGTTCCTCTTGAATTAACCCCGGATAATCCCGCCGAAATAGGCGCAGAATACTCAACGTCTCATCCTCTGAACCTTGATCTTTAGGGCATACCTTAATGGGCACCCCTTTTATTTTTGAATAAGAAATTAAATGGCGCAGTACATATTCCAGTTGTTCACCGGAATTTGCAAGGATTAATTCAATTCGTAAAGGCTGATCCCCTTCTTTTGTGTTTTTCTCAATAGAAGAAGAGTTATTAAAATGATAAGCCCATTTTCTCAACTTGTTTAATACAAAGGCAAATATAAAATAGAGGGCTACTGTATTTAAAAAAATAATAAGGGTATCCATGGCATCCCCTCCCCTTACTCTACCTTATGCAAAGAAATGCCTAAAAGTGAATTTATTTAGGATAAAAAAAAAATAACGGTAAAAAATACTATTTGATTCATGAATTATTTTTCTATTAAAGGTGTTGTTAAATGATGCGAGCCAAAAAGTCCCTAAAAGAAATGTTAAAACGCTTTTCTCCCGCACCATCACAACAACAAAATTCTGGGGGAGCAAAACAACAACAACAACAAAAAAAACAAGAAAAGCCTAAAAAGCCCCTTTTTGTCAGCCTGGAACAAAACGTTGCTGAGATTAAAAGCGTTCTGGGAAACAGCAGTGACCTGGTCATTCGAGAAGTTAGCATCGGGACACAAGGGCAAATCAAAGCTTGCTTAGCTTATACCGATGGTTTAGTGGATGCAAAAGTAATTCAGGAATCCATTTTAGAATCCTTTCTTTTTAAAGTGAGTACCACTTCCCCTGCAATTGATTATGAAAGAGGAGGAGACTCCCTTTTAACATTTATCAAAGAATACGCACTTACCGTTGCTGATGTAAAAAACATTTCTGATTTTCCAATCCTGTTTCACTCCCTGTTATCAGGGGAAACCGTGATTCTTATTGATGGGTATAACCAGGGATTTGGCGCCAGCACAAAAGGCGCTGAACATCGTACTATTACAGAACCCTCCGTGCAAACA
>CALNBV010000167.1 GCA_937874515.1 uncultured Paenibacillaceae bacterium
CATAATTCCTTTAAGGTGTTTTCATCCCCAAACATAGGATCAACTTTATGATAATCCCCTGTATCATACTTATGGTTACTTGGGGCCTCAAAAATAGGATTTAAATAAAGAATAGACGCTCCCAGGTCTTGCAAGTAGGATAATTTTTTAATAATGCCTGCTAAATTGCCGCCAAAAAAATCCCAGCGAGTAATATGGTCCGTTTTACAATCACGAAGATAAACAGGGGTATTATTCCAATTCCCATGAATTAAACTTTCTTTTTTCGGATGTAATACCTTCCCATCTTCTGAACCATTGTAAAACCGATCAACAAAAATTTGATAAATAATCCCTTCCCGAAACCATTTGGGAAGGGACATGTCTTTTTTATAAACAGTAATCTGAAAAGGGATGGGAAAAGGAGAAATCTCTCCTTCCCCCCCTAAACTTTCCCGGTTGTTTCCGTAATAGGTACGATTTCCGTCAATGACCATTTCGAAATCATACCAGAGCAAACAAGAATGATTGGGTGCAGAAAAAGAAACCATGTACCGGTTAAAAGAAGAGGTTTTATCTTGGAGAACCATGTTGATTCTCTGGGGTTCCTTCCCTTCTTCCCATACCCGTACAACAAGGGTTTCTGGTTCAATATCTCTTATATGAAGCTCCAATTGGATTTGTTCAATTTCTTGAACCGCTCCAAAAGGCCTGCGAAACGTCTCATTTTGTGAATTATGAACCATCCATCCCTTATCCACCTTCATACACCTGCCTTTTACAGAATTGGAATCGAATCTATCCCCCAGATTTCTCCCGCATATTGGGATATGGTACGGTCACTGGAGAAAATTCCTGATTCAGCAATGTTTCTTATGCTCATTTCCATCCACCGCCTCCGATCCCGAAAAGCCAAATCCACCTTTTCCTGTGCCCCAACATAGGATGAAAAATCTTTTAAAACAAAGTAATCATCATTATCCATCAGTAAGTTATGATAAATACTCTCATATTCCATTTGGCGTTTGGAAGAAGCGTAATCGATTAAGAAATCCAGTACTTTTTTAATGCGAAGATCATGATGATACATTTCCCAGGCGTTATACCCGCCAAACATTTCATAATTCATAACCTCTGAGGAAGACATCCCAAAAACAAACATGTTATCAGAACCAACCGCATCGAATATTTCTACATTCGCCCCATCCATGGTTCCAATGGTCAAGGCTCCATTCATCATTAATTTCATATTCCCCGTACCAGATGCCTCTTTACCAGCAGTTGAGATTTGTTCACTTACATCAGCTGCGGGAATGATTTTTTCTGCAAGGGAAACCCGATAGTTTTCTAAGAAAACCACTTTAATTTTATCGCTTACACGAGGGTCTTCATTGACCATTTTCGCTACATCATGAATAAATTTAATGATACATTTCGCCAGGTAATAGCCAGGTGCGGCCTTGGCCCCAAAAAGGAAGGTTCTAGGGTAAATATCAAGGTTCGGATTCTCCTGTAAAGCTAAATAGAGATACAAAATATGCAACCCATTCAACAATTGCCGTTTGTAGGCATGCAATCGTTTGATTTGCACATCAAAAATGGAGTAGGGATCCAATTTAACCCCATAATGATTCAGAATATGGGAGGCCAGAACCTCTTTATTTTTCAGTTTAATAAGTTCAACCTGCTCTTGAAAGGCGGGGTTTTTCGCAAAAAAGTTTAAGTTTTTTAATTCAAGAGGGTGGGATTTCCACTTCTCACCAATGGCCTCAGAAATAACTGCCGTCAATCCTGGATTTGATTTAATTAACCAGCGGCGATGGGTAATTCCATTTGTTTTGTTATTAAACTTCTCCGGAAAGTTCTCATAAAACTCCCGCATTTCCCGACTTTTCAAGATTTCTGTGTGCAGGCGGGCAACCCCGTTTACGCTATAGCTAGCTACTAAAGCAAGATGTGCCATTTTAATGTGACCGTCTGCCATAATCGCCATCCTGTGTATTTTATCCCAATTTCCCGGATATCGGTTCCATAAGTCCTGGCAAAACCGTTCATTGATTTCTTTAACAATCATAAATATTCGAGGCAATAAATTTTGAAAAAGGTCAATGGACCAGGTTTCTAATGCTTCAAATAGAATGGTGTGATTGGTATAAGCAAAGGTGCCGTGAACAATTTTCCATGCTTCATCCCACCCTAAGCCTTCTTCATCTAGCAAGATTCGCATTAATTCAGGAATGGCAACCACCGGGTGAGTATCATTCAAATGAATGGTTACTTTTTGCGGAAAATCCTCAATAGGCAATCCTAATTTTTTATAGTTATTGACAATATTTTTGATCCCAGCTGAAGCTAAAAAATATTGTTGTTTTAGCCTCAATACTTTACCTTCGAAATATGTATCATCCGGATATAAAAATTCAGTAATAATTTCCGCAGAACGTCGGGATTCAATCACTTTATGAATGGAATCCAATACTGGGGATACCCCATGGGCCACCCGGGAAATGGGTTCAGAACTCCATAAACGTAACGTATTTACCGTATTATTTTTATATCCAATCATGGGTATATCATAGGGCACTGCATGAACCGCATCATAATGCTCATGATGGCAAACGAAACGGTCTCCCTGATGTTCTAACCAAACGTGTCCGCCAAAACGGATTTCTACAGCTTCATCAGAGCGCCGATATTCCCAAACGGTACCTTCTTTTAACCAAAAGTCGGGATATTCCATTTGATGGCCATCTACAATTTTCTGATCAAATAACCCGTATTTATAACGGAGGCCCATCCCATGGCCAGGCAATTCCATGGATGCGATTGAATCAAGGAAACAGGCTGCTAATCTGCCTAATCCACCATTTCCAAGACCTGCATCAGGCTCCTGATTTTCTAAGTCAGCAAGATTGATTCCCAATTCTTCTAACCACTGTTGACATTGATCGTATATCCCTAAATTTAATAAGTTTTGGCCTAAAAATTTGCCAGGCAAGAATTCCATGGAAAAGTAGTATACTTGCTTCACTTGTTGTTCTTCATAGGTATTACCGGTAGCAATCCAGTTCCGGCTAATATACTCACGAATCATAATTCCCAGCGCTTTATACTTTTCAAGGTCTGTTGACTCTTCTAGACTGACGCCGAAATGAACTTCTAAAGTTCTCATAAAAGTATCATAAAATTGTTCTTTATTAGAAAACATTTGGCATCCCTCTCACATTTTCACCAACCGGCGATATACTTCCCCATACTGTGCAGCAGATGCAGACCAAACAAATTGATTATCCATTGCATGTTGCACCAGATGGGGCCATACTGCTTTGTTCTTGAAAATTTGAAACGCTCTTTGAAGAGTAAACATCATATCATGAGCATTATAATTCTCAAAACTAAAACCGTTACCCTCACCAGTATACTCGTTGTAAGGTCGTACTGTGTCTCGTAACCCCCCAGTTTCTCGTACGACCGGAATGGTACCATAACGCATGGCTATCAATTGCCCAATGCCGCAGGGTTCGAAAAGGGAGGGCATCAGAAATAAATCAGATGATGCGTAGATCTGGTGGGAAAAAGGTTCATCAAAGGAAAAATGGACAGAACACTTTTTCGGGAATCGATTACCTGCCCAGCGGAATGCCTCTTCATAACGATGGTCTCCTGTCCCCAATACCACCAGTTGAAACTCATTATGGGTGAGCAACTCTTCTAAAACCCCCAGGATTAATTCCATGCCTTTTTGTTCTACTAACCGGCTCACGATGCACACCATGGGGATTTCCTCATCAACGGTTAATCCTAAAACTTTTTGTAGTTTCTTTTTATTTTCCTTTTTTCCTTCCACGGGATCTTTGTATGGATAATAAATAAAAGGATCAGTTTCCGGATTATAAAAATGATGGTCAAGCCCATTCAAAATTCCCTGTAAATAATCCCGCCGTTTTCGCAAAAGCCCGTCCAACCCTTCTCCATAAAAGGGAGTTTGGATCTCATTAGCATAGGAAGGGCTTACAGTGGTAATCATGTCAGAATAATTCAATGCACCCTTCATAAAACTAACATTCCCATAAAATTCAACCCCATCCGTGGTAAAATACTCATCTCCAAGATTTAATAAATCATGGAGGACGGAATAAGGGAAAATACCCTGGTATTTTAAATTATGAATGGTAAAAACACTGCGAATCCAACGATAATAGGGATGGTAGGCATAATGAGAATGAAGAAAGGTACTAATCATGCCTGTATGCCAATCATGGGAGTGAATAATATCAGGCTTAAAATCCAAATAAGGTAATACTTCCAGAACAGCCCGATTAAAAAAAGCAAACCTTTCCCCATCATCAAAATGCCCATAACAACCTGGCCGTTTAAAATAATATTCGTTATCAATAAAATAAAAGGGAATCCCCTTATAGGTGAGGGTTTCAACCCCACAGTATTGGTTGCGCCAACCAACAGGAACGGTCATTTCCCATACTCGTTTCATTTTCAATTTCCAATGGTCGGATATTTCGCTGTATTTAGGAATAATAACCCGTACATCGATTCCCTGCTTGCGCAGAGCTG
>CALNBV010000168.1 GCA_937874515.1 uncultured Paenibacillaceae bacterium
TCTATGAACGTTACATTACAAATTAACTTCCTCATTTTTGCGATAACCCCTGGTATAGCAAAAATGAGGAAGTTAATTTGTAATGTAACGTTCATAGATAAAAGAACCCCTCCTAAAGTTGGACCAACAATGGCACCAATACGGCCAATGCCAAAGGCCATCCCCGAACCTGTTGAACGAATGTAGGCAGGATAGTATTGGGAGATATAGGAGTTTGCAATATTTTGTGAACCAATGATACCGGCTCCTGCTATAAAAACCAGGCTGTAAAGAATGAATGAATTGGACTTAAATCCAAGTAAAAGGAGGCTTATTCCACCTAAAAGATTATAAAAAATCAAAACTTTTTTTGTGGATACTTTGTCGGCTAAATTTCCACCGATAAGGGTTCCTACAATAGCACCTAGATGGATTACTAAAAGGAAAGTGATACTAGATCCTAGTGGATAACCAGCATTACCCATTAATTTTGGTAACCAGGTATTTAAACCATAAATCATGAAAAGACACATAAAGTTTGCACTCCAAAACATAAGAGTACTTATGTTGCGTTTATTTTCAAAGAGCTTGATGACAGGCATCGTTTTTTTAGTTTCAACTTCTTCATTTTTGTAAAGATCACGGGGTTGATGGTGAGGTTGGATTTTTTGTAGAACTTGTCCAAGTTGATTGTGCTTTCCCTTTTTTAATAAGAAATCAACTGATTCTGGTAAGGTTTTTATCATAAGAGGAAGTAACAAGAGAGGAAAAGCACCCATCCAGAAGACAGCTTGCCATACTGTAGGTGTAAATATTATTCCAAGAACAGCAGCAAGAATGCCACCAACGGAATAACCAATAAAAACCATGGATACTAAGGTATTGCGAATGAATTTAGGAGCATAGTCTGTCATTAAAGCAATAACGTTGGGCATAACGCCACCTAGCCCGATACCCGCTAAAAAACGGAGTATAGAAAAGCTTATGGGACCCTGGGAGAATCCCGCTAAAAAAGTGAAAATACTAAAGATCGTAACACAAATGATAATCACTTTTTTTCTGCCAATTTTATCTGCGAGGGGGCCAAAAATCAGGGCACCAACCATCATGCCAATTAAAGCATAACTGCCCATTGCTCCGGTTTGGATAGCAGTAAGATTCCATTCTTTCATCAGAACCGGCACCACAGAGCCATAGATTACTAAATCATACCCATCAAAAACAATAATGGATGCACACCATAATAAAAGAAGAAAGTGGAACTTATTAAACTTACTTTCATCAATGATATGCTTTACACTAGGTTGACTCATCTGCAATTCCCCCCTACGGCTTTTTAATTTATTCAATTTTCACCTTATGCCTCACCAACACTACCCATTGCTGCTAAACGAGGATCTGCGATTCCGCCCCACAAATCAATGGTGTCCTCAGTAGCTGCAAGTAACCGTGGTTGACGGGGATCTTCTTCTGGGAATTCTTCCATACCAAAACTATATTCAATAGTCATCCCGTCTGGATCTAAATAGTAAAGGAAAACAGCTCCTGATGGAGTATGTCGTCCTGGTCCAAATACAACAGGAACATCGTTGCGAAGAAAACGGTTACGGGCACGACCAATATCATCAATTTCAGTAACCATGAAATTCACATGGTGAAGGCCATTTTCTTCAGCTTTAAAAATAGCGAAAGAATGGTGATAAGAAACAGGGAATAATCTCATCCACGCTCCTGCTTCCCCTTCCATTAAGTCGGAAATGGCAAAATTCATTACTTCATTATAGAATTTAGTTGCTTCAGGAATAGAATTGGATTTTAATACGACATGGCCAAGGCATTTAATTTTCGTATGGGTACGTTTAAAATCAAATGCCATATGAGCCATTTCTGTGTAAAGTTCAAAAGTCACACCAAAAGGGTCCTGGAAACGGAAGGATTTCCCTTGATGGAACATGGTACATTCTTCTTCTGAAACATAGTAAGGATTTAATCCATGGGCTTTAAAATGTTCAAAAGCCTGCTCTAATAATTCCGGGCTATCCAATTCAAGTCCAATTCTTTTTAATCCTGGTCTGTTTGCCTGGAACAAAATGAGGTTGTGATGGTCATGGCTTGTCCGGAAGAAAGCAACGTTCCCTTTATTGCTTTCAACAGGCTCAGTGCCTACTAATTCACCATAAAAATGCTTAGACTTTTCTAAATTAGTTACACTAATGCCAACATAGCCTAGTTTTTTATACCGCAAAATGTTGTTCATTGATTCCCTTCCTTCCATAATTAGGATACAACTTTACCCAAATAAGAACCGCAAAGCATTTTCTCTTCTCATTTGATTAAAATCCTCATCAGTTAAATTCGACTGACCTTTGAGAATTTTTCCAGGTGGTGTCTCGCGGATTACAAAAGGATAATCAGATCCAACGATTAATTGATTTACAGAAAAAATATTTCTCAAATACGCAAAAACTTTTGGATGATAAACCAATGTATCAAAGTAAAACTTTTTCGCATATTCCATTGGAGATTTTGGCAATGCCTCATGGAATAGGGGCATGGTCTCCCATCCATGTGTTAATCTAGGCAATACCGTGCTAAAACTACCACCCCCATGGCTAAAACAAATTTTTAAATTTGGAAACTTTTCTAAAACTAATCCTGTTATCATAGATGTCGCTGCATATGCAATATCCGTTGGAAAACCAATTAAATTATTTAACATCTTTGGTCCTACAATCCGATCCTGTGCCGGAGGGTTGATAGGATGAACAAATACAGCTACATTGAGTTTTTCAGCCATCTCAAAAAATGGAGAAAACCTAGAATCTCCAATGGGAATTCCCTCAACATTGGTTCCAATTTGAACTCCTGCTAATCCATATGCCTTTTTTACCAATTCAAGCTCCTTTGCCGCCAAATCCGGATTTTGAAGAGGGACAATGCCTAATCCGATAAACTTATCAGGATGATCAGAGACCATTCTCGAAATTGTTTCATTCATACTTCGGCAAAAAAGAAGAGCATCTTCAGGTTGGGCCCAGTAGCTAAATAACTCTGGCATAACCGATAAAACTTGCTGTGTTACACCTTCCCTTTCCATATCTTCTATTCTTTGCAGAGGGTTCCAACATTGATCAGTCACAGTACGAAAGATTTCCCCTGAAATCATGACGTTTGCCTGTCCCTGCCTTACATGATCCATTTGCGGCCAACGCAATCCCCCAGTTCTACCCTCCATGGATGGAAAATGTTCTGGAACAATATGTGTATGAAAATCAATCAATGTACTTCACTTCCAATCTAAGGGGCAATTTGGGCGTATAGGAAAGGAAACCTTTCCTATACGCATGCGGGATGCAAATTAGATAATGATACTCACTTTACTTTGTGGACGTAGTGATTCAAGAGCAAGGATAGATTTACGATCCTTAATTTTCAATTGGTCGTTTTCTAAAACAAAACGGTGTTCATATTTGCCTACAAAAGTATCCATTTTTTCATAACGCATCCGATAGATTACAAAGTTGGCATTTACAAGAATAGAATCTTCTGTTTGTTCAACTATACGCACATTGCTAATATGGCGGCCCGTACGGGAACGTGGGAATTCAACGTGGCAGTACTCTTTTTGCAAACGTTTCACACGGGCATCAAGGCGGAAACGGTTATCAGCTACAAGGAATAAAGAATTGGTAGGATCCCCATCAGGAATATCAGTCGAAGGAATTTGATAGGTTGCATCTTGAGTAAGAAGTTGTGCCCATTCATTTAAGCGGCCTTCATCCAATAAAGCGGCCTCCATATATAAGAAATCTTCAATTTGTTCACGAGTAATCGTCATCTTGTAATCCTCCCCTTGAATAAATTAGGAATTAATTTTCACTTTTGATTCTTCAACCGTCATTAATTCGTTCCATTTACGCCAGAATCCACGCATTTGTTCTTCATCATCAATGTTAAACTGAGACTTACCCATTCCTCTGGAGATATCTTGATATTCTACGTATGGATAGGTATTAAAACCAATCTGGCAAACTTCAAGGGATTCAATATCATCTGGATTGGCAAATCCACCAGGTCCAATAAAGCTTAAGAAGTTATCAAGTCTTCTTTCTCTCAAATTAGCCGGCTCATTTTTGGGTCCCATAGCCCAGGCTGTTACGTCCATAAAATCAGGTGCAACAGGGTCAAAGGTACGGATTGTCAAAGACATGATGTCATTAATAATCAAGTTCGGGAAAATCCAAAGATTACGGTTGTTTTGTGTCATTCTATGAACCTTTTCAGCATCATAGCGTGATTCCAATTCTTTTATAATTTCTTCAATTTCTCCTTTTGCTTCTTCGCCCCATACAGGAGACCATTTTGCTACTGGACGTCCCCATGGTGCTTTATATTCTTTTACAACATGACCATTGCCTAGTACAAAAGCCTGACCCGCTATCCCCCCAGAAACATCAATTTGTTCATCCTCACCTAAGAAATCAATATACGTTGAATGGTTATGAGGAATATGATAACCATCAATGCTATTTTCCCCTAGGAGTTTCCAGTTAGCGCGGATGCAAAATTTATGAGTTCCGCTAATGACTTCCATACCTTCAGCACATTGGTCTGCCACTAAATCTAAATATTCTTTCGCTGCTCCTAAATAATCTTCAAGAGATTCAGCGTTATTCGCAAAGTTAACGAATACGAAGCCTTTATAACTTCCGCTTCTGGCATCAATCATATTTAAAGATTTTCGATCAAAGTTTTCCCCATAGGCATCTGCATGTGGAACGCCAATTAATTCACCATCGTTTTTAAAAGACCAGGCATGATAGCAGCAAAGGAAGGTTTTTGAATTTCCTTTTTCTTCACGGCAAACCAAAGCACCGCGATGTGTACACGTATTTAAGAGAACATGAATTTTCCCCTTTTGGTCACGGGTAAAGATTACAGATCTTCCTGCTACTTTACGAGTTACATAATCATGAGGATTAGGTATTTCTGATTCATGGCCTACATAAACCCAAACCTTGTCGAAAATCAGTTGTTTTTCCAATTTTAAAATTTCGTCACTAATAAAAGTGTTGCGATTTACGAGAAACTTATTTTTTACTTTGTCTTCAATAACCCATTTGTTTGCATCTGTCATCCTACATTTCCTCCCCATTGTTTTTCATTAGTTTCTTGAGCGACTTCGCAAATTCTTCGAACCTTTCATTATTCCCTTAAAGAGTTACCAACTTGAAGGTATAATGAAACTGAATTTTCAGAATATTATTTTGAAATTTGTACAAATTAAAACGCTTTCATCGGACTTAATTAAAGAATTCCCCCCTTTTCTCTCAAAATCATAAGTGGAACAATTCTCGTGAAAAAGCAATCTAGATGCAGGATGAAAACAATTTGTTTTTATCATTTGTAAGTTAAGTATAGCAATTTCATTTCAAAAAGATTGTTAAATACTTTACAATTTTTTAAAAGGAGTTGAAAAAATGGGAATAGTCAATAAATTAAAAAGCGTTGCGAAAGAGTCTACTTTATATAGTGTCATGGAAGAAATCGGTACCTTGCAACATTATAAAAAAGACGAAATGATTTATTTACAGGAAGATGATGCAGAAACCTTTTATTTGCTAAAATCAGGACGGGTGCGCTTGTTTTTTTCCTCCCTTAATGGGAATGAGTTAACTGTAAAGATTCTTGGAGCCAATAGTCTTATTGGGGATGCCTCCTATTTCAGCCAGACTCCAAGAGTAACCTCTGCCAGTGCAGTTACGGATGCAGAACTAGTTTCTGTTGATTTAGATAAACTGATTCCCTATTTCACAAAACATCCAGGCTTAATATTGGAACTCTTGGATTTCATGTCCCAAACCATTCGCTTTATCTCCATTCAGGTATTTAGTATGGCTTTTTTATCAGCAGATAAGAAAGTTGCCCACATATTAGTGCAACTTGGAACCTATTTTAAAAATAAAGAAACGGATCCATCCTATTCCATTGATTATACACATCAAGATATAGCAGAATTAATTGGAGTTTCCAGAGTAACCATAACAAAAGAATTGAAAAGATTTGAAAAACGAGGATGGGTATCCCTAGAGTACCGAAATATCCAAATACTCGATGAAGAGGCTTTAAAGAAGTTTTCATTATCTTAGAAAAAAATATAGCCTGATATAGGATGAAACTATATCAGGCTTGTTCTTAAATTAAACAACCGTTTAAACTTCCCAAAAATTTATATTATGATATGGTTTATTCTGGATGATACAATAGAGGAAAAAAGACGGAGATTAACGATGGATATCAGATTATTGATAATCATAATTTTTACTATTATCATTCATGCCACTGAAACGTTGACATACAGCATCAGGCTTGGGGGTATCAAACTTTCAAGAATTTTAGTTGCTATGTCTCTTACTGGCATTATCTTACTTGTATCTCGTACAGCCAATATGGTCCAAGGCCCTCTGGTTGGAGGAATCGTAGATGCCGCAAAGGCCACTGGGGATATAAACATGGTTCTTACGCCTTTTCGTTATATCCTTCTCTCTGCTTCCATTGGAACACTCTTAGCCCTTTTCTTATATCCTACTTTTACAAAGTTGTCCATTTTTATGATTAAGCGCTTTGAAGTTGATGGATCAATCCTTAACATAATGAAAGTCACGAATATCCAAAAATTACGGTATACAAAAGAATACATAACGATTCCTCGATTAGATATGATTCACCGCCTGCGTATAGGGGGAATCCCAAAACGTATTATGCTCATTAACATGGTCGTTACTGGTATATATACTGCATGTGTACTGTCTACATTATATGCCACTCTCTTGGTTCCCCAATTTGCGACAACTTCAAATCAGTTAACAGGTCTAATTAACGGTATTGCTACCATTCTACTAACCGTTTTACTTGACCCACAAATTGCAATTTTAACGGAGCGTTCCTTGCAACAGGAAAATGGGGTAGAAACAATGACGAAAACTTTTGGATGGTTGATGATTTCTCGATTCTTAGGCACATTGCTCGCTCAAGTATTCCTTATCCCATTTGCTCACATTATCGCTTGGACAAGCTCTTTACTTAACTCCCTTTTAGGATGAACTTCACCCACGTCATCCTGACCTTGTTGGATGAAGTCATCTTACTTTCCTCTTATACGTCACTACTTACTCGGCTTCGCCAACGACAGTAAAACGTTCGTTTGATTTGGCTAATCGGATATCTAACATTAGTTTTGAGTTGTAAAAAAGGCAGGATTCATTGAAGGTTATTTATGATATTTACCAAACTTTCATTATTAAAATATTTGAGAAGTTAGGTGATAATCTATGCAATTAGCTTTAAGATATGTGATTTTGTACGTTGAAAATTTAGAACGTTCTATCATATTTTATCGAGACTTACTTGTTTACCAGTTCGAGCTGAACATGGTACATACGTAGAATTCGAAACTGGTAGCACTATCCTTGCAATGAATACCCGAGAAAATGTCGCTAAAATTACGGGATTAAATATTCCCGAATCAATTAATCATTCTCAAACATTTGAACTAGGTTTTGTTGTTGAAGATGTAAATACAATCGTTGAAAAACTTCGTGGCCACGAAGTCCTCATTATAAGTGAGCCTGTGACCAAACCATGGAGGCAAATCGTTGCTTATGTTGCAGATCCGGATGGTCATTTCATAGAAATATGTATTTCTTTAAATTAAGGTAGCCTGTTATGACAGAAGAAAATTCCATCCTAAAGGAGTTTCGGAAAATTCCCGAAGTAGGGAAATCAATTGCTCGAAACTTATATGATTTAGGAATTCGCTCTCTTTATCAACTGAAAGACCTTAATCCAGAAGAAATGTACAAAGAGCATTGTATACAAAAAGGGACAGTTGTTGATCGGTGCGTCCTTTACGTTTTTCGTTGTGCGGTCTACTATGCCTCAAATGAAAAAACATGAGCCCGAACTATTAAAATGGTGGAACTGGAAGGACTAAATTACTCTAAAATAAACAGGTATTTATTTTGTGATTTTTTAAAAAATTAAGCTGATTGTTTCTGTTGGTTTGCCGATTCGGGTTTAATTCTCGAATATATTACACCTAGTAGTACAACAACGATACCTGCCACAATGAATACAGTGATTAGTGTTACGAAATGCTCCGGATTAAACTGAGCACCAAAAATTAAACCAAGTGAGATGGCAGAAAGAATAGAGCCAAAATGCCGAAACGTTTGATACAATCCTGTTGACACTCCAACAATGTTAGCCGGACTTGCCTCAAGCATGGCAGCTTGCAATGTAACATTTCCAAAACTGCAACCAGTTGCAATAAGAGATACGATTAATGCCATTACGATAACTGGAACATGATCAAAGAATACCCAAAGTAATAAGGCACCGATAACGATTAACATATTCCCCATAAAAATAGGTATATGAACACCTGATTTATCAATCCAACGACCGATTAACGGTGTAGTGATGATTCCCATTCCTGTCACAAAAAGCATCAACATACCACTATACCCCACACTTAAATGCAGACCATCTTGAAAATAACTTGGCAAACCAAAAAACAAACTGTAGTAAATGAAATTCAGAACAAGATATTGTAAAAATACTAAAGATAATTTCCGATTCGAATGAAATAAACGAATATCGATAAATGGAATTTTGGTTTTCAATTCGTGCCAGGCAAATAATAATAAGGAGATAACGCCTGTAATCCCTGCCACATAATTCACAGTTGCTTTAAGGGACAATAAAAACAACAGGAGACCAACAACCCCCACCGAGAACAACACGATACCTAATAAATCTATTTTTCGAATCAATTCTTGTAAATTCAAATTCTGCCTCATTTCATCCTTTGGCAATACAAACCAACCTAGTAAAAAGCATACCAACAGAACAGGTATATTGACTAAAAAGATCGTCGGCCAATCTCCCCAGGCAATTAGAAACCCTCCAATCGTAGGTCCCAGTGCTGCCATCGCCGACATCGTTAAAGCAATGAAACTAAGAGCAGCTCCGCGTCTTTCATGAATATGGTCACGAACCATTCCTATTCCCGCAGGATAAATGGCCCCGCTGCCAACTGCTTGAAATAATCGCATGATAATTAAAATCGCAAATGCTGGAGCTAAAGGAGCACCCATAGCAGAGATGGCTACTAATATGAGTCCTCCCAGAAATACATTCCTTTTACCAAGCAAATCACCAAGTTTTCCAGCTATAGGTTGAGTCACAGCACTTGCTAAATAAAATGAAGAAATCAACCAAGACACCGTCAAATAAGACAGACCAAAATCCTTTTGAATATTAGGAATCGCCAATGCAATCATGGAGGAATTAAGAGGATTTAACATCGCTCCCGTTGCCACCGATGATAAAAACAACACCCGGTTTTTACGTAAATTTCCCATTTAGACACCTTCTTATTTTTATATCATAAACCCGCAGCAGCCGATAAGCCTGCACCACCGCCTAATAGCATATTACTCAGCTTTCTCAATTTCCTTTTTTCCATTTCTATACGTGTCTAATGACTGTTTATATTTGACCCACCTTTAGTGTCCGTTTTGACGTTGTATAATTCTATTTCATTTTTTTATAAATTGACATTTCTTTGTTGAAATCATAATATTATGATAATTGCCTTAGTATCTTTTGAAAAGTAGGTACCTTATGGTTATATAGTAACCTTTTAGTAACTATTGGAGGTCATTATATGGATAAGAATAAAGAATTGCCTCATTGTCCGGTAGCAACCACTGTAGAATTAATAGGTAGTAAATGGAAGCTTATTATTCTTCGTGAATTATTGAGTGGAAGGAAAAGATTTGGGGAGTTGAGAAGCGGTATACCAGGTATTAGCCAAAAGGTATTGATACAGAATTTACGGTCAATGGAGGAGGATAGAATCATACAACGCCAAGTTTACGCCGAGGTACCACCGAGAGTAGAATATTTTCTTAGTGATTTGGGTAATACGCTCAGACCCATTATAAATGTAATGGCAGAATGGGGATTAAGTTACCAGGAATTGGTGACATCGGTAAAACAGTCGTGATTCGTTATGATTCACGAAACCTTGCTGAAGCACGCGTTTTTTACGAAGATTACTTTTTATGTACTGCTGTTTCTCCTGAAATTTCCGGTTATACAGTGAATTTAAAAGACATTGTTTCTGCTAAAAAAAACGGAAATGTACGTTAAGAAATCAAATCATTCGTACTACAGGCATTCTCTTCATTTCATCAAATTATTTCCCTATTCTTCCCACCTGGATCTTGAAATTATCCAAATTCCTTTTAAGGCAAGGAAAATACATAATGTTTATAAAAGAATGGGATATTATTTATGAGGTGAATGAATATGAAGAAAAATGTAGGCAGTACAGAACGCTGGATACGTGCAGGGATTGGTTTTCTCCTTCTTTTGTTTTTTTTCGCAAATCCTCCCCTAAGATATTTGGGCTTTCTGGCAATTATCCCCTTCTTCACCGCAATCACAAGATATTGCCCACTAAACAGCCTGTTGGGGATTAATAATTACAAACGGGAAACCAATAAAGGTTAACGTACATAAAATATCCCATTTTAGGTCAGTTCAGTTGAAATGGATCTTTTTGCTATTTGTTTTGCAAAAGGAATAAAAATGACTAAAACTATTCCAAACATTTAACCTTACTTACAAGTGTTAGAAGAAAATAAAGTTGTTTAATTTTTATTTAAGATGGTTAAATATCCTAACGGAAAATAAAAATAAAGTTGTTTAAAATTATCTAGATTCGCGTCTTCGTTTAAGTTCTACAGGTAAGAACATAGCCGATTCCTCCTTGTTTACCGCAGGAGGAATCGGCTTTTTCTCAAAAAATGTATTATTATGTGCATATCTAGACTGACCAAACCAAAAACATTACATCTAACTTTGTTTTTTAAAATTTTTTAAGCGACTGGGGTGCCATTTGGTATGTGCTCATCCGGCTTAAGTAGAACTACGTCATCTTCTGTGGGAATGCCTCCAAGGACCAAAACTTCTGATTTGAAACCAGCAATACGCCTAGGTGGGAAGTTTACAACTGCTACAACTTGGCGGCCAACAAGTGTTTCTGGACAATAACGTTTTGTAATTTGAGCACTTGAATTTTTCATACCCAGAGGTCCAAAATCAATTTCTAGTTTAATCGCTGGCTTGCGAGCCTCAGGAAACTCTTTGGCGTTAATTATAGTTCCAATGCGAATATCAAGTTTGTGGAAATCTGCAATGGTGGTCATTGAAAAACCTCCTAAATATATAATTATTGAAGCTTATCTCCTCGTATCATGGCAGTTGAACCCGTTCGTGTTAAATCTAAGATTCCATATGGTTGCAAAAGTTCAATCATTGCTGCGATTTTGTTAAGTTCCCCAACCACTTGGATAATTAGGCTATTCGGTCCTATATCAATTACAGAAGCACGAAAAGTGTCAGCTACGCCCAAGATTTCTGGACGTTTCGATGGTTCAGCGTTTACTTTTATAAAAGCAAGTTCTCTCGTTACCATAGGATAAGAACTTAAATTGAGCACTTGAATCACGTCGATTAGTTTGTTGAGCTGTTTTTCAACCTGTTCAATAGTTCTTTCATTTCCAGTAGTCACAATAATCATTCTTGATAATCCAGTCTCTTCGGTGCCCCCAACTGTGATGCTATTAATATTAAAACCACGGCGTCCGAACAAAGCAGATACGCGTTGCAAAACTCCAGGCTGATCATTCACAAGTACAGAAATTGTATATTCTCTAATCATTGGAAATCCCCCATTATCATCTGATCTAAATTGGTGCCGCTGAGAACCATAGGATATACATTCTCTTCTTTCGGCACCATAAACTCTATAAGAACAGGACCTGGTGTATTCAGAGCCTCTTGCCAAATACAGGAAGCCTCTTCTTTCGTACTTGCTCTTAACCCCTTAATTCCGAAAGCTTCCGCCAGTTTTACGAAATCCGGGCTTCCTGCCAGATTGATGTGGCTGTAACGATTTTCGTAAATGATTTCTTGAAATTGTTTAACCATACCCAATACTTGATTGTTAATAACGACAATTTTGATAGGAAGATTCTTAATGGCACAAATAGCCATCTCCTGCATACACATCTGCATACCACCATCACCGTTTATCGAAACCACAAGACGGTTTGGATTTCCTACCTGGGCACCTATTGCAGATGGAAGCCCGAATCCCATTGTGCCAAGACCTCCGGAAGTTATAAGTGATCGGGGATGTTTAAATTTGTAAAATTGAGCAACCCACATTTGGTGCTGGCCTACATCAGTGGTGATAATCGCGTCCCCATACGTTGTCTCGCTAATCATTTCAATAACAAATTGTGGTTTAAGTTCCATATCGGAATCTTTGTAACGCAAAGGATACATGGATTTGTTTTGCTGAATTTTATTGATCCAGCTGCTTGATTTGGAAGGCTTAGCTTTCATATTTGCATATTCGAGTACAGCTTTTATATCCCCCACACAAGTAATATCCGTTTTGATGTTCTTATCAATTTCAGCGGGATCAATATCAATATGAGCAATCCGTTTGGCACATGGAGCGAAACCATCCTGGTTCATAATGACCCGTTCATCAAACCTTGACCCTATAGAAATAATTAGATCTGCGTTTTGAATTGCCATATTCGCTGTATACGTACCATGCATGCCAGGCATCCCTAACCACAGGTTATGGTCACTAGTGAAACCACCCAAACCGAGTAATGTAGTTATTACAGGAATTTTTGTTTTATTTACAAACTCCAGTAGCTCATTTGCTGCATTTGAATATACCACTCCACCTCCAGCTATAATAATCGGTTTTTCAGCTTCTTCAATTGCCTGAATGATCTGATCTATGTTCTCTTGATTAGGAGTTGGAACAGCAATATATCCACGTAAATCTATATGGCTCGATGGTTGAAAAAGCATCTTTTCATTTGTTATGTCTTTTGGAATGTCAATGAGTACAGGTCCTTTTCTGCCAGTATTGGCAATATAGAATGCTTCATGGATGATGCGTGGAAGGTCGTGTACATCACGTACGGAATAACTGTGTTTAGTTATTGGCATGGTGATACTAATGATGTCAGCTTCTTGAAATGCATCCGTACCAAGAACTGTTGTCGGAACATTAGCAGTAATGATAACAAGAGGTACAGAATCCATATAGGCTGTAGCTATTCCGGTAACTAAGTTTGTCGCTCCTGGACCAGAAGTTGCGATACAAACGCCTATTTTTCCTGTTGATCGGGCATAGCCATCTGCAGCATGGATAGCTCCTTGCTCATGTCGGGTTAAAATGTGTTTTAAGTCTGGATTGCTAACCATCGCATCATAGATGTATAGGGCATTTCCTCCTGGGAACCCAAATACATATTCAACTCCTTCTATTAACAAGCCCCTAATCAGAATCTCTGCTCCCGTTATTAAATCCTGCGAATGATGAGAATCGTTCATGGATATAGGTACTATTTCCATTTTCTTCTGCCCCCTATAAATAATTAACCCCTCTCATCCTAGACGACACAAAACAACTGTCGTACTTTAGGGACGAAAGGGGTATTTTTTCCGTGGTACCACCCTGATTTGCTAAAACCTTGCGATTTCAGCCTCATGAGGTAAGGTTTCCCTTACCTACAGCACGATAACGTGTGCCATTCCGTTTGAATCTACTCATCGAATCAAAGCTTAATTCGACTTTCTTTCAAATGCTCCGAGATGACATCTACATAAGGATTATGGCAAAGGTCTCAGCATTTCCTTCGCTCTCTGAACATAAGAGCCTTCGTATTTTTCTCTTCATCACATTTTATATTTAAAAAATAATTAACCCCTCTCATCCTAGACGACACAAAACAACTGTCGTACTTTAGGG
>CALNBV010000169.1 GCA_937874515.1 uncultured Paenibacillaceae bacterium
AAAACTTCCATTTTTAATTTGAATGTGCTAAAATCAATAATGTTAACCGATTTTTTGGATAACGGGACGTAGCGCAGCTCGGTAGCGCGCACCCTTGGGGTGGGTGAGGTCGCAGGTTCAAATCCTGTCGTTCCGACCATTACGAATATAAAAGGTTCTCACATTTTTGTGAGAACCTTTTTTGTGTTAAAAATCTTTTTTTGTGAAAATCCGTAGGGAAAGAAAATAAGAGATGAGAACAATAACAAGAGTAATGATTGCAAATGAAATAATGGGATATTCAATCATAATGGATAAAAGCGTTGAAATTTGATTGATGGGTAACAACTTTCCTATACTACTGGTAATGAGAAAAAATGCACCAATACCAGTTAAACTGGCCACACGAAATCCGTATTTGAAATGTAGCGGGTAAAAAAGAGAGACAAGAAGATAGGTGAAACAAAGGGATAAGGCAGCAATCCTGAGATCAAATAATGTAGCCACTTGAAAATCAAATAGGAAATTTAAAAGAATCATAATTAAAAAATAAGAAACATAGGCGAAAAGCCACCATGCGCTAATCATCAAGTATTTTGCATTGATCACAGTTTTCCTGGTAACGGGCAAGCTGAGCAAAAGGCGATTTTGATTTTTTTCCCCTTCATTTGTATTAAAATTAGCGTAGGTTGTAATAAAGTAGGCGATGAATCCAATACTTAAACTGTATATGATCATTTGCATCAAGTTGCCTTGATTGGGAATCTCTTTGCCTAATGTGAGAAAATAAGGCAATAGAAAAAGGGGGACCAAATACGCCATTTTTCTTTGTACATAAAATTCTTTTAACAATAGATGAAGCATGGCTAGAATCTCCTTTCCATTTGCTGTTGGGATTTTACCAGGTAATACATGATTTCTTCCAAGGTTGGACGTTCCAACTTAAGATTAGAGCCCGGTTTAATTTTATTGGCATCCTCTTTTTTCATGAATGCCTCGAATCCCAAAGAGGATTCTTTAATCATAAGAGGATGGCATCCCCTCACTATTTCCTTACTGTTTTTTCCCCCTTTAACAATAACGAAATCCTCCATTAGTGCCTCTGTTTCTTTCGAAAAAAGGATTTTACCATCAAGAATAAAAGTAATGTAATCAGCAACCTGTTCCAAATCCGTTGTTATATGTGTAGAGAAGAAAATGGCCTTATTTTCATCTTGAATAATATCCAATAAAATATCCAACAGTTCTTTTCTAAAAACTGGGTCAAGCCCTGATGTGGGTTCGTCCATAATTATTAATTCTGCATGGTGGGAAAGAGCGATGGCTAAGGCAAACTTCATTTTCGTTCCTTTAGATAAAGATTTCACTGGTTTATTCAGAGGAACACCAAAATCGTTGATATAGCGGTTAAATGCCTCTTCATCCCATTGTTCATAAAAGGATGAGATGATTCGTTTGTTTTTTTCCACGGTTAATTCATCAAAAAAGACATCTTGATCATAGACAAACCCTATGTGTTGCTTCAATTTTTTCATATTTTTATGAAAATCAAGGCCGAACATTTTTATCCTACCATTATCTATGTGCATTAAATCCATGATACAGCGAATAGTTGTGCTTTTTCCCGAACCATTTGGACCAATAAAACCCATGATATATCCTCTTTTTAAGGAAAAGGTTACATCTTTCAGGGAAAAATCTTTAAATGTTTTAGTAACAGAATCTACTTCTAAAATGTTCTCCATATCTACCCCTCCTCGTAAAACTCCTTCATTAAATGGACTAATTGTTCCAGAGTAATGTTAAATTTCTTAGCATCAACAGTAATTTCTTTTAATTGATTTGAGATGGCTTCTAATTGTTTTTGTTTTAAAATGTCCTTCTCTTTCAGGGAAACAAAGGAGCCTTTGCCTAGAACGGTATCGATGTATCCTTCATTTTCTAGCTCCTCATATGCCCTCTTTGTGGTAATGACACTAATTTTTAATTCTTTTGCTAGTTGGCGTATCGATGGTAGTTTTGTTCCCTCAGGAATTTCACCCTTTAAGATTTGCTCAATCATTTGATTTTTGATTTGAAGATAAATCGGCAAATTCGATGAATTTAAAATGATAATATCCATATTCCATCCCTTATCGTTCATACTGTATATATCCATTATATACACTTTAGTTGGCTTTATCAAATAAAAAAAACATTAGCAGAAATAGTCTTAAGTCAACCTGTTTGTAACATATGATTGCTTTAGGTTAATTTAAGGGGGGAAACGTATGTCATGGAATTTTCCTTTTGTGATAAATGGTGGAGGGATTAGTTCTATGCGAGTGGGATCGAAAGAATCCATGGACAAATTAACACCAGCAGTAACAACAAAGGGTAGACTGTTTCTAGTTACTACCCCTGGGGATGAGTTAATTTATTTGGATAATGGTTCCCAGTGGGTCCCTTTAAATAATGCCTATAATACAGAAGCTTTTGAAAAAATAAATGAGACCCAAATAGCGCTATCCTTATTGCAAGGCGCTCTGCAAAAAGAGGTTGAACGAGCAGGGAATGAAGAACAGAGCTTAGCCATGAAACTCTCAGTACTTACAACGGAAATGAATACCTTAACGACAGAGGCAAATATCATTATTATTTCTTTAAATAATGAAATAACCAGATCCCAGCAATCAGAAAAAAATTTACTAGAAGAAATCGATAAGGAAGTGAAGAGGTCAAAGGGTGTTGAACGTGTCATTGAAAAAGGAATCGAAGAGCAACGGTTAAACTTAAATCATGAAACAGAGAGGGCGAAGGAAGCGGAAGAAGGTTTACAAGGGTCTATTGATTGTGAAGTGGAAAGAATGAATGAAATAAAGAATTCCCTGAAGAATGAAATTAATCAGTTACAAGTCAATTTAAATGAATCGAATACCAGGACTCAGGAATGGGTTGAAGAACTTAAAAGCCATATTGAATACATTCAATCTATCCGCCAATATGGGTATTTCACAAGTGGATCAAGTGACCAACACATTGGCCAAATGGGACAGGAGGCGGTTTCTTTTAATGGACCACAGCTTTCCTCTGATGGGATCGAACTCATGCCAATGAAAAGTGATTCCATTATTATTCAAAGTGAAGGAACCTACCGTTTTTCTTTTATTGTTGGAGTGAAAAGTGTAGGGCCAGCACTTTTTGGCTTAGTCGATGAAAATAATTCTGCGCTTTATACCTCTGGTACCTTTGGATTCTCTTCTTTAGGTGTGAATTATTCCCCGTTGATTGGTGAAGCCATTTTGCGAATTCCAAGTGGCGGTGTAGTCATCCAATTAAAAAATATTAATGACCATATTACCACCATGATCGGAAGTGTCCCTGATATTAATTCCTCTACACCCAATACTCATGCAGCCACACTTTTAATTGAAAGGATTAACTAAATTGTATTCTTTTTTTACTTATCACTGAATGGACAGTCAGAAAGTTGGAGAATTTCTGATTATCAACTCGTTTATACTCCTGATAAAGGAGAAGCGGGTAGTGGGAAGATTTTTTATATTGGTGACCAAGAAAGATATCCTATAAAGATTAGTTATGAAATTTTTCATAAAGTGTCAGATAAAAAACCCTATGCATCAGGTACCCGACATCAGATTCAGATTCGTCCAGACGCGATTAGAATGGGTGGAGGTGGCTATGAGCAAATAATAGAAACCGAGGATCCCTTTGCAGAAGTAAGAAAAAAATTCGTGCGAATCACCTGGACAGGGAAAGATGGATATGAATATGTAGAAGAAATGTATATTGAAACAACTGATCTATTTTCTATGTTTGAATAAATGAGGGTAAGTTTTAACGAGGAATGCAAAAAAAATATAGAAATATAAAGTGGGAGTATTATTTTCTTGACTTATCAAATAGGACATTTTAAAATAATAATTGTCGCTATAAATTTTGGCCTGGGAGCATAGCCAAGTGGTAAGGCACAGGTCTGCAAAACCTTTATTCCCCGGTTCAAATCCGGGTGCTCCCTCCATTTTATTTTTTTTTGCAGCAAGCGGTCGTGGTGGAATTGGCAGACACGCTATCTTGAGGGGGTAGTGATCCTTGATCGTGCGAGTTCGAGTCTCGCCGACCGCACCATTAATAAACGGACCCATAGCTCAGTTGGTTAGAGCGCTACCTTGACATGGTAGAGGTCGGCAGTTCGAATCTGTCTGGGTTCACCATAAAATGAATGTACAAACCCTTGTGTATCAAGGGTTTTTTCTTTTCCGTAAAATTTTTTTAGTAAGTAAAAATGGCCAAAAATTAACTTTGGCCACTTTTTGCTCACATTGTAGCCCTTCTTGTCACATTGTTGACCTGCAGGGCTATTTATTTTCTTCTTTTGTTATATGTTGTTTTTCTAAAGTGGGCTTATAAGTAGGAAGTATTTTTAGAGTAAATTACTTGAGGACATTGGTTAGAGCTTCCTCATATTCTTTTTCTTGTGTTGGTGTTAATTTTTTTGAAATACGCAGTACTACATTTCCGTACCGGAAATCATACTCATTGAATATTGGAGCACTCTTAGCAATGTTGGAAATATATTCATATCTTGATTTAGCATCATTTTCATTTACAAAAACTTCTACAGAACCACCGTTCGATACTTCTATATCTTGGGTAGAATCTTCGTTGACGCGAGTATCTACAAAATTTACCTTACTTGTATATTGACCAGGACGACCAAGCAAATTATTTGGATCATCTGCTTCTGTATATACGTTAACGTTTCCTACTGGTATTCCAGCAGATTTCAAAGCATTTATGATCGAGTTAGCGTCCGTTGGCTTTGTTGATTTTTTTTTATCTGATGAAGCATTATTTGTTGCGCCATTATTGGTTGAAGAGGATGTAGGCCCACATCCGGCTAAAACTACAGAAAAAATTAACATAAAGACAATAGTAATTTTCTTCATCTAATCGCCCCTTGTCGTATGTATTGTTGCTTTTTTATATTGTGTCACTAAATTGCTTATTTATTTTGCTCTTTATGCCCGAAAAGTTGGTGGAAAATAGGAATATAAGTTCTGTAAAATGAGTTAGAAGCTACGATACTTTATTCCATATAGGCTTATCCCTTACCTGTCGTTTTTTGCTTGATAAATCAGCGTATTTTATAGTTAATTTTTGAATATAAACTTTTAGAGCATAAAAATTTTGGAGGAGGTAGGAACTTGTTGAAAAAACTTATTTACGATGAACTTCTCCATGCTAATGAAAATTTAAATACCATCGAGGCAAGGTTTTATGAAGTGACAAATCATTTGATTGAAGCGGAAATGGATTTAGAATTTAAAAAAGCAGAATTAATCAATTCTTCTATGATGAATAAAGATAATGAAGACCAACAAGGGGCACAGCTAATGCTTCATTTGAAAGGTGAGTATATGCAGTGTAAAAAGTTAGGGATTGAATTAAATGCCCTCAAGGCAAATTATAATTCCGCACAACGCACATTTGATATGTGGAAAAAAATGATGGAAAGCCAATAGTAAGTTATTGTTAAATGACCGCCAATCTACTCAGGCGGTCATTTAAATTTCAAATATAAAAGGCTTTTTAGAATAGGTTATTGAAATAAAATAGTGTAAAAAAATATTTAAAAAGGAGCTCTGCTTATAATGCCAAGGGTGGTCCATTTTGAATTAGGAGCAAAACAACCTGAAAAAGCGGTTGAATTTTACTGTCGGGTTTTTGGCTGGGAAGTGCAGAAATGGGATGGTGCAGAACCTTATTGGTTAATCACAACAGGTTTAAATAGTGAACCGGGAATCAATGGTGGAATCATGGAAGCGGGACCGAATAGAAGCGGAACCATCAATACGATTAATGTTCCTTCTGTTGACGATTACATTGAAAAAATTATTAATTATGGAGGAAAAGTGATCGCACCTAAAATGGCAATAGACCAAGTTGGATATTTAGCCTATTGTGAAGATACAGAAGGAAATTTGTTTGGCATTATGGAGATGGATCAAGACGCCCAATAAAGAATTGTTTATGTGAAAAAAGTGTTGAAAATATGCAATATTCTTTGGGGTTTGGAAATGATTTTATGTAGTATAATTAAAATCATTTTACTCAAACTTCTGGGATGTGTTGCTTGTGGTTATTGAAAAGGTGTTTCTATTCATTATAACTTGTATAGTAATCATCTTTTTAGCTTTATCAAATAGCATGGAAAACTCGTTAATCCATGGCGTCTTTAATCGTATACTCAAAGAAAAGAAACAAGGGCAGACAACAGGGGATGCGGTATACTTTGTTGGTGATAGCCTTACTTATAGACATCTATGGCAAGCTGATTTCCCTCAAAATGACATTGTTAATAAAGGGGTTAATGCAGATCAAACTTCACATGTGTTAAAGAGATTGGATGAAATCACCAATACCCATCCAAATAAAATATTTATTATGATTGGCATTAATGATTTAATGAAGCGTAAAAGAGGGAAAGAAGTTTTAGATAATTATGAGGCAATAATAAAAAAAATAACCAACTCTTCTCCAAATACAACAATTTATGTACAGAGTTTGTTACCCATTCGAAGGAATGTAGAATTGAAAAATAAAGATATTATCGAGTTTAATAAAAAACTTAAAATATTAACGATGAAGTACCAGGTTAACTATGTTGATATTCATTCCTTATTAATGGAAGAAGGGAAATTAGCGGAAAGGTATACCAATGATGGTCTCCATTTAACATCATCAGGATACCAGATCTGGATTAATGCGATATCTCCTTATATAAAATAACCAAAAAAAGATCCCAATTCGGGGTCTTTTTTTGGTTGTCCCTTTTTTAAAATGCACATGGAATAATAGGAGGAAATTAAGTTTTATAACTATTCATAATTACAGTTTCTAAATACAATCAACTTTTTTCTGTAGAAATAATCTATTAATGAAGGAGATGAGAAAAATGGCTCTTGTAGGTATAACTGACCCGGGCCATGGTGGGTTTGATCCGGGAGCAATGGGAAATGGGATGAGGGAAGGGGATTTAACCTGGGAATTCGGGCTTAAGTTTGCCAGGAACATGGAACGGTCAGGGGTGAAAATGTACTTCACCCGGGAAAAAAATAGCACAGCAACAAACAATCGGAATGCCGAGTTGGCATATCGATCTAATTATGCCAATGAAAAAGGTGCTTCTTTTTATATCTCTTTTCACATAAATGCAGGGGGTGGTACGGGATTTGAATCTTATCGATATCCCAAGACTGACTCATCTACCATCCGGTTACATCAGTTAGTGCATGGTAATGTGGCTGCAGTTTTTTCTCAGAGTGGAATGACAAATCGGGGGATAAAAACCGCTGATTTTGCAGTCCTTCGCGGAACAAATATGCCTGCTGTTCTTCTGGAGTTAGGTTTTATCGATAACACGAGGGATGCTAAAATCATTCGTACGGAGGAATTTCAAAATAAGGTTGCAGAAGCTGTCGCCAGGGGAGTGTGTCAATGGCTTGGGATTTCTTATGTGGAGGAACCTGCAGAACCCCCTCAAGTAGAAGGTACACCTATTATGGGGGAAGCGGCGGCAACCTTACAACAACTCCTGGGTTTTACCCGTAGCATCAATGAAGACTTTCCCTCAGAACTGCCACCTATTTATTTAGAAATTGGTAAACGGTATGGAATCCGAGGGGATATCGCTTTCGCACAAATGTTGAAAGAAACGGGGTATTTCCGATTTGGTGGGGATGTAAGAAAGGAACAGAACAACTTCGCCGGAATTGGTGCCATTGGAGATGGGTCTTCCAGAGCTTCATTTAAAACAATGGAAGAAGGGGTCATCGCCCACATCCAGCACCTGTATGCTTATTGTACGACAAAGCCGGTACTGGCAGGGGAAACAGTTGTTGATCCCCGATTCCATTTGGTTAACCGGGGTTCTGCTCCTACCTGGGAAGCTCTGAATGGAAAATGGGCCGTTCCAGGGACCAATTATGGGCAAGAGATAGTCAGCATTCATCAAAAAGTAATGGAGTTCAAGGTGGAACCAGGAAAGGACTATATGGGCCATTGGGCTGAAAAAGAAATTACACGTGTAATCCAGGAAGGGCTCATGTATGGCGATGATGATGGATATTTCTATCCCGATCGTATGCTTACTCGGGCAGAGTTGGCAGCTATTCTTTGTCGATTACTAGATCGGTAATACCCCCTTGATGAAACGATTATTTATTCTACAGAAATAAACGATTATAATAAAAATAATTAGAATAATTAAAATTTAGAAAGGATGATTATGCTTAATGAAGGTTCAAATTGAATATTGCAATATGTGAAACTACTTTCCTCATTCCATCAGGTTGATGGAAGAACTTATGAATGACAATGCATTCCGTTTTGCTATGCAAGAGATCAAACTGATTCCATCAAAAGGTGGAGTATTTGAAGTTACTGTAGACGGCAAACTGGCCTTTTCAAAAAAAAGCCTGGGAAGGCATGCAAACCCGGGGGAAATCGTTGAATTGATTAGAAAAATGATACCTTAAAAAGGTTAGTTTGTCGTTAAATAATCTTATTTCCGTTAAACAATATGAGAATCTGATCTGCATCGGTTCTTTTCATTACCCGGTATCCTTTGTTGGAGGCTGTTGCAACTCCCTCATGATTAGGTACACAGTATTCACCTGGCCTGCAGGTTCCATCATCACGGACGAGAAGTTTTCCTAGCAGGCCTACAGCCACCCATTCTGGCCTTTTCATGCGGGAAGTGTACTTTTTATAAGGGTCCCACTGGGGGTTTAAAACCGGTTGGGTATCCTTATGTTCAGGTAGAATAACATTTCCTTCTTTGTCTTTTACAGCAGGGATGACCACTTCCTGGTATTGGATTCTTCCCCAACGATCCGTCAGGAATTTTTTCTCCCACCTAAGTTCGGCACTATCCCCCAGGACTACTGGATTGGCACTTGTAATTCCTAAAATATAGGTATCCTTATTAGTGGCTTCGCGGATTTTATCGCTTTCCACATCAAAGGTCACAAAATACCCTACATCAATTGGTTCTCCATCAACTGTTTCAAACATCTCCGCATAATCTGCCCCACCGCCAAACCATCCCACATCTGCAAAGGCAGTGCCATTTCGTAAGATTTTTGCGGCCAGTCCCCGGTTGGCAGGACCAATTCCATTTGCCAGATACCAGGAGAAAGGCAAATCATTGGCATCTCCATAACTTCCCATTATATGAATACCATTTATTCCATTGGACCTTGTATCAACACCTTCTGCATGGGCATGAAAAGAATCAGCTACAGTACCGTTCCCCTGGGCATGGGAAGCAAAACCACTAGCTGTAGTTGTAAATCCTTCTGCATGGGCATGAGTTCCGCTGGCAATGGTATGGGAACCTTCTGCATGAGCATGGATACCGCTGGCGGTAGTAAAGTATCCTTCGGCATGGGAGACAGGTCCACTGGATACAGTGCTTTCCCCTTCCGCGTGTGAAAAAGAACCTGTAGCTTGTGGTCCAAGATTTGTTGTTGCATCTGATGTGCCTCCCTCTGCATGAGAAGCAAAGCCACTGGCTGTTGTTCCGCTACCTTCTGCATGGGAGCCTCTTCCATTTGCAAAGATAGGAGCGGAGTTAAAATTTGGATCAAAACCATAGCCTTCTGCATGTGCAGCATTTCCATTAGCTGTAGTATGATCACCTTCTGCATGTGAGGCAGTTCCAGTTGTAGTTGTGGTAAACCCTTCAGCATGTGAAAAAATTCCATTGGCATTTGTAGAAGATCCTTCTGCATGTGCAGCTGGCATGGTGGCATTAGTGCCACTTCCTTCTGTATGGGAAAAATCCCCATCAGCGTCTGTTCCATTCCCTTCCGCATGAGAGAAAAGTCCATTTGCATGAGACCCGCTACCTTCCGCATGTGACGCTTGACCCAATGCAATAGTATTTTCCCCTTCAGTATGTGAACTGTTTCCTGATGCTGAAGTGTTGGTACCTTCTGCATGAGCAGCTATTCCATCGGCAGAGGTAGTATCTCCTTCCGCGTGGGATGCCCTTTTACTTGCAGTAGTATTATCTCCTTCTGCATGGGATCGGAGACCACTTGCTTCCGTAAACCCCCCCTCTGCATGAGCGGCTTCATTACTGGCAGCAGTAGTATCTCCTTCCGCATGGGATCTGCTTCCTGAAGCTGTTGTACTCAACCCTTCTGCGTGGGAGGCAAAGCCACTGGCATTTGTTGTGGATCCTTCTGCATGAGCGGCATTTGCCGACATTCCTGTTGTCGTATTAAAACCTTCTGTATGGGAGAATTGTGCATTTGCAGTTGTGTCTCTGCCTTCTGCATGAGAAGATTCTCCATTGGCCGTGGTACCATTGCCTTCCCTTACAGAACAACCATTAGCGGCATCACTAAAAATACAACCATTGCCACAACAATCTACATCTACTAAAATGCCAATTTTCTTTTCATTTTCACTCTCAATACTATTACTTAGTTTTTCTTTCATTTCTTCGAGTTTTTTATTTCTTTCTTCTAACCTTTGTTTTATGTCATTTTGCTTATTATTTTTATCAGCCATAAAGGTCCTCCTTTAAAAATGAACTGCAATATACTATGCATTTTTTTATAACCACGAATAGGTTTAAGAATTATGTGGAAAAAATTGTGTCAAAATATTTATTAATTTTTTTTGCAAAATGAATAAAAAAGACTCTATCAAGAGTCCGAATTGAATGTTATTTAAATAAAATGAGTATTTGATTTTCACTCGTTCGTTCCATTACCCGATAACCATTAAGAGAAGCTGTAGCCATACCATCGTCATTTGGAAGACAATAGCCATCAACCTGACAGGTTCCATCGTCACGGACAAGCAATGAACCCATTAATGCTACTGCTGTCCATTCAGGTCTTTTCAACCTTGGAAGGTATTCTTGTGTAGGGTCCCAATGGGGGTTTAATAGGGGATGGGATTCTCTATATTCAGGGACAATGATTTCTCCTTTGTCATCCTTTTCAGCTGGGATGACAACTTTATGATATTGAATGCGTCCCCATTCATCGGTTATATATTTATTTTTCCATCTTAAGTCACCGTTATTGGCTAAAAGGGCAGGATTCCCACTGGTAACCCCTAAAATATAATCATTCAAATGATTTGCTTTCCGAATCTTTTTCCCTTTTAACGTCACAAAATATCCAGGGTCAATCGGTTTTCCGCCTATAGTTTCAAATAGTTGGCTATAATCGGTACCTCCAGCCAACCATCCTATATCAGCAACTCCTATGCCATTCCGCATAATTTTTGCGGCAATTCCAAGGGTGTCAACGCTTGTTCCATTCGCTAAATACCAGGAATAATCCAAATCATTTGCGGCACCAAATTTGCCCATAATATGAACACCATTTAAATGGTTTGTATTTGTATTTAATCCTTCCGCATGGGAGTAAGCTCCATTGGAAATAGTATAAGAACCTTCCGCGTGGGAGTAATCCCCATTAGCCTGGGATCCTATGCCCTCTGTATGAGAAGCTGTTCCACCTGCAAAAGTCCCTTCTCCTTCAGCGTGAGAAACCATACCACTGGCAACGGAAAAAGAACCTTCCGCATGGGCATGGAAAGAATCCGCTACCGTACCATTACCCTGAGCATGGGAGGCACCCCCACTAGCTGTGGTTTGCGCCCCTTCGGCATGGGAACCGGCGTTACCAGTAGCTTTTGTTAAGGATCCTTCGGCATGGGAAGCAAACCCACTGGCTTCAGTGTCAAATCCTTCCGCATGAGAGTTCTCCTCACTGGCCTCAGTGTCAAATCCTTCCGCATGGGAGTTATCCCCACTGGCGATAGTTTCTCTGCCTTCCGCATGAGAGTTATCTCCACTGGCTTCTGTTTCGACTCCCTCTGCATGGGAAGCACCCCCGCTGGCGGTTGTACGATTTCCTTCAGCATGGGATTGATTTCCTGTAGCATTTGTTGCATTCCCTTCGGCATGGGAGGCGGCCCCACTGGCTGTAGTTCCGTTCCCTTCCCTTACGGAACAAGCGTTAGCGGCATCACTAACAATACAACCATTTCCACAACAATCCACTTCTACTAAAATCCCTATTTGTTGTTCATCGTTTTCAAGGGCCGTGTTTTCTTTTATATTTCCTTTCATTTTTTCTAGCCTTTTTTTACGATCTTCCAACCTTTTCTCAATTTCTTTGTCTATATCATTTTGCCTAGTATTTGAGTCTGCCATAATAGACCCCCTCCAAATAAATCATTGCGATATATTATGCAATTTCTTATATCCATGAATAGGTAAAAAATATTATATAGAGGAAATTGTGTCTTTAAGAAATAGTAAGAATAAAACCTCCACAACTGGTAAAAATACAATCGTTAATGGAAGTATAAGGAGGCAGAAGACATGAATAATCAAGACAATTCAAGACAAGATTTACGTAAAGCAGGGCAAAAATTGAAAAATGCAGCAAATCAAGTAGGGGATAGCAATTTCAATGGAGCATGGGAAAGCTTTAAAGACGCTGTAGAAGAGGTTGGATCTGCAATGGGTATCACCGAAGAAAACAGAAATAACCAAACTCATACTCCTCAGCAAAATCAAAATTTATCCAACCAACATCCACAAAATAATCAGCAACGAAATAATAACCAGTAAACGTAAAAAAAGCTTGTTAGGAGGGCATCCCTAACAAGCTTTTTTTATTTAATTTAATCTAATTTAATTTTTGGTAACTTTATAAATTCTAATCTAGGTTCAATGAGATATTGGGTCACGTTTTTAACCGATTTACTTGAAAGTAAAATAGTTACTAGAATAGAGAACACAATTAATAAAGTGACTTCAAAAGAATTTACGATATATTCATAAATGTGCAGAATACTAATCAATTTAATGACAAATACATGGAGGAGATACACGTACAGCGTTCTAGTGCCTAACACACTAAACCATGTTTCTCTCCTTGGAATTAAAGATAGAAAAGAAATAGATAAAATAGCAGTTAGCCCATATATTCCCATACGATAAATCCCTGCATACCACTCCGGACTGCCTAATTCTTTATAACTGTCAACACCATAAAGCCATTTTTGGATGATCTCTAAATCGAAAAATAATAAAACCATAAACATTAAACTTAGAAAGATCATGGCGTATGCTTTTTTAACATGAGCGAAAATCCATTCAATATGTTGTTTCGTTAGATAATGGCCCAGAATAAAAAATGGGAAAAAATAAAGTGTCCTTGAAATACTTAGGAATAATCCTAAACTACTAATGTATCCTGCAGCAATGGCGATCATAAAGGATAGAATAATAGGATGTTTTAATCGTTTGAAAAGGGGAAGCATTAAATTCCAGAACATATAGCTTAACATAAACCATAAAACCCAGTAGGGTGTAACTAAAAATTGGTACTCGCCAATAAACAGAGGGGCGTATAACAGTTCAAAAATCAAGTAGGGGATTAAAAATTTAAGGGTGAGTTTCCCTAAGCTTTTTTTCTTTTTCGTAAAATAGCCGCCAATAAAGATAAAGACAGGCATGTGGAAAAAATAAATAAATAAGTAAACGGATTGGAGAAAATGATTCTTTGCGATTAAAGGTTCGATAGTGTGACCAATGACAACTAAAAGAATTAGTATAAACTTGGCATTATCAAAAAAATAATCGCGCTTCGCTGTCGTACTCATGGTGATCCCTTCTATCGCAAATAAGTCTTGTCAGACAAAATAATGCCTAACAAGACCTTTATATACCGAAGGGATAGAAGACGTCAATTTATTTTTTTTTACACATAAAATTTTGTGAATGTTTTCTTAATCTGGTAAAACATACGCTGCTAAAACACTTTGCAGCTCGTATATATTCAAACTTTTGTTAAATTGTTTTTCAATAGGGTCGTGTAATCCAGAAATCCAAATTTTCAATTCAGCATCCATATCGAAGTTACCTGCGGTTTCTATACTGAAGTGAGTTATGCTTTTATAGGGGATGGAATGGATGTCCATTTTCCTCCCTGTCAGTCCTTGTTTATCAACTAAAATTAATCGTTTATTAGTGAAAATAAAGAGGTCTCGAATTAATTTATAAGCCTTTTCTACATGTTCACTTTTTGCCAATACCTGGGCGAAATCCTTTTCAACCTGTTCTACACTGATTTCTGAGGCATTTCCCATTAGACTATCAAAAAATCCCATCATTCATTCCCCCTCTGATTCTTTTAAACGAAAAGGTCCTCCCATGAGTTTAAAAAAAACTAAAAAACAGGATTTACGAAAAAAATGTCGAATTTTAGTGCATAAATCATTTAAGGAGTCAGTGTATGAAAAAGTACCTCGTGTTTTTCACTCTTGTTGCTATTTTACTTTTATCAGGTTGCATTCCTAAAGGGGATCCTAAGGAAGCCATTGATACATATAATAAAAGCGTGATGGATGGCAATTTTGTGAAAGCATATGAATGGTTATCAGGCCAGGATCAAGAAGAAGTAACAAAGGATGAATATCAACAATTACAGCAATTAAATAATGAAATTAGTAAATGCATTGGATTAGAAGCAAAAAAATTTAAAGAGTATTCCAATCAATTTGGTTATCAAAATGTGATGGAATATGATGTGACAGAAAAATGGTATTCCTATTCAGAGGACAAGGAATACACGTCCACCTATAAACGGTATGTAGTAAACGATGGTGGGGATTGGAAGGTATTTAATGAAGGAAATTATAAAAACTCCCTTTCCTCTGCTTACATTGAATTAGGATGGATGTATTTAGAGGGAAAAGGAAAACAACAAAACCTTATGGAGACAGAGAAGAACCTGAAGAAAGGTCTCAGTATTGATCCAAAAAATGATTACGGTTATTATTTGCTTGGAAAAATGTATAACCAGGCCAAAAGGTATGATGAAGCCATAGCCCAGGAACAACACGCATTAGACTTAACCAAGGAAACGGATATTAAATCTAAGGCGTATTATGAAATGGGGATGGCTTACCGGGGAAAAGGAGATTCAACGAAGGCGAAGGAATGTTTCCAAAAGGAAACAGAAAATAGAAATCCCCACCAGTAAAAGTGGGGACTTTTTAATCGATAAGAATTTACGAATTTTGTCTTATCGACACAAGGGCAACTAAGGCCGCCGTCTAAAGGCTTGGCGCCAGACCAGTTTTCTTTATGTTTAAAGAAAAGTATAACTTTTTGGACCGTAAGGTCCTAATAATAGACGCTTTTGAATCAATAAATTCGCCGT
>CALNBV010000170.1 GCA_937874515.1 uncultured Paenibacillaceae bacterium
ATTTTTATGGGTTTGTTTGGTCTTTTTCTTTTATTGCACTTTGCGGATATTCAATATGGAATGGGAATGAAACCATACAGACACATTTTACTTTCTTTTTATCCGCAATAATTCTTACCCAGTCAGTTGCCACTGCTTTTGCTATTTTCAAATTAAGTATAGTTCATCCCAAACAAGCCGGGGATGCCACAAACCTGGCAAAGGAAACCTATATCCCAGCCTTTATTTGGGGAATGGTATTCTTCGGGCAATCCCTCTTTGTGGCTTATGTGATTTTCAAAAACTATATATTATAATCTGCTGAAAATAAAAAGACGCAAACGACATCTTCTCGTCCTTGCGCCCATTCATTTCTATTTAAATTAATTCATAAAAGACCCAGGAAACTGTTGTACAATTCCACTGGTCAATTCGTCTGCCATTTGCAATGCCTGTGGTTCAATCAGATCATTTGTTGCGACATTTTCTTTATAGTACTTAGAAATTCGAGCAGAAACCTCTCTGCTTGTGAGTCGCAAATGTTCGTACATCATGTTCCTCCATTCCTCTCTAGACCAGTAAGGATTGATTCTGGCTAGAGAATCAGCGATATCATCTGCATTGGCAAACCAACGCCTCTGAACGTCTTGTGCCACACGGGTTTTGCCATCACGCAATGCTGTAGTCAGTTGTGCCGCAAGGGTTAAATGCGCCCTCAATAACTCCGCAAACCGATTAGCGATTTGCTGCCCGTAAAATGGTTGGAAAATGGCAGCAAAATCAGTGGCATTCCTGAGAAGCCTTGCTGTAGTCTCCTTTTCATCGGGAAGGTGTCCAACAATGCTATTCACAGTTAATCTGGTCCAAAAAATATGCTCCTCCCACAAAGACCGCAACTGACGATTTAACTCCACTTTCGACGGTGTCCAAACCATATGATAGTTCTGCCTGGGACCGTAATAATAGTAAGATGGTCCATATCCATACATATACCCATACCCCGCCCTTTTTAAAGGTTTCCTATATTTTATAGGCGAAGGGGTCTTTTTGTGCAAAAATGAATTTGAAAAGATTTAATAGAGGATTTAAAATTACACTAAACAAGGAAGTGAATCTTGTATTCTGATTGTTAAAGGATGATTTAAAATGAAAACACTTTTGACCTCCATCCTTTTTGCTCTTGTTATTATTATTCCATTCCTCATTTTAAAAATCTATTTTTCTTTATGGTCCTCGATCTCAATATCCTTAATCTTTTCCTTGATTCTTTTTGGACTTTATTCCCACAAATTATGTAAGGAAAGCGAAATAATTAAATTATCTATTGGTACAGGTACTTTGTTTATTATTTTTTCCTGGGTGGGTATTAAACTATTTCCCCCTACCAAAATAAGAGATTTAGGCGATATCATCATGCCTTATTTCAATAGTTTTTTTACTGGTTTAATTATTATTGCTTTCTTTTTATTGGTTGGAATAATAATAAAAAAAAGGAGTGAATCCTAACACAAAAGCCCGGTATCCAAGCATGAAAGGGATTATTAACTTTATTATTGTGTTATAATGGTTATTACAATTATAACAAGGGAGTGATTTTATGGAACTATTTAATAGAAAAATTACCAAAATAGGAAATAGCTTCGGGATCACGTTGCCTCCTGAATTACTCAAGCAAGTAGGATTAACTCATGGTGATGAAGTTCAAATAGAAGTAAAAGATGGAAAGGTTATTTTACGAAAAAAAGAGGTGGTACACCTTCCCGATAGCATAGATGCTCAATTTATTGATATTTTAAATGATGTTATAAAAAAACACGACAAAGCATTTAAAGGATTAGTAGACAGATGAATGACGAACCTGTCTATTTAACCACCAATCAAGTAATTGCCATAAATACAATTCAAATTCGTTTATACTCCCCACAGGAACAGGTTGGGGTAAAAGATCCTGGTTTGCTTGATTCCGCCATTAATCGTCCAAAGCAATCAGCCTTTGAAAATGATGTCTATCCTTCTATTTATGAAAAGGCTGCTGCCCTTTTTGAATCCATTGCAAAAAATCATGCATTTCACAATGCGAATAAACGAACGGCACTTGCTTCTCTTATCGTGTTCTTGCAACTAAACCATTATATTTGGAAAATGGGGGTTGATGAAGAACAAGACTTTACAGTTTACGTGGTAAATCACAAATACACCTTTGAAGAAATAGTGGCGACAATAGAAAAGAATACTGAAAAGTCATGAAGGCATTCCAACTGTCGTTAGAATGCCTTCTTTTCATCTTAACTTTTTTTTTACCCTTGCGCCCATTCATTCTCTTAAAAATACCATGAACTTATTAATCTACAACCTTAATTGCATAAATATCCAGTGGATAGTATTGAATTTCTTCCTGGTTTCCGATAGGTTTTTTTAATTTTAATTGGCCTTCATACAACGATTCTCCAGTTTTCAAATTCCCCACAAATAGGGTATACCCTTTCTTGGCTGGACCAATGATATATATTTTTTCACCCTTTATTAATTTATTATATGGAAAATGCTCTCCGTACTCTGTATCTTCAAAATTAAATTGAAGTTTATTGTTATGCCATTTTTCCTGATTTATGTCATACCTATTGAATTTCAAACTATTTTTTGATATGGATTCAATATAAATTGTTGAATTAACAATAGTCACCCATTCCGATTCAATTGGAATATCATTAGGAACAGACATTTTTTTAGACTGATTCGTGACCATATTGTATAAGATCATTTCATTAGATTTTATTTCTGCAGACCCATTACTCAAAAGGTCTTTTCTAATTAATAGATATTTTTGTGGTTGAATAGAGTTTATATCATCTATTTTTCTTATTTGATAATGTCCAGTTTCTACCCCTGGAGCAGAAATAATCACTTCATCATTGATTAATTTTTGTTTATCAATATCAAATGTATATACACGAAGTTCATTTCCATTATCTTTTTTATCGCAATGTGTAATAACCTTTAATTTCCCATCAATTACCTGGACTTCTTCAACATTCATCCAACTGAACTTTTCTTTTTGAGGGACCTCTAACTTAATTGACCTACTTTCTTCCGACTTCTTATTTTTAACTTCAATATCAAATAGTAAATTGCCTGTCGGTTGTCCAACTAAATTTTCACCTATAATATTGGCATAGGCAAGTTGTGTTTCATCTTCAAAAAAGTAATTATTTATTATATCCTTGCCACGCATAAAATTACGGTGTTGATCTTTTAGTTCATGAAGAGGACCAGCATACCACTTATCTATTCTTTGAAAAAAAGAATGGTTATCTATTGTTTTTGCACTAGTGATTTTCAAAGTATGGTATAACTCCCCTAGGTACTTACCATATAGTGTTACATCTTTTACCTCGTTTTCATTTCCTCTTATTTTCTTAAATTCTAATTGTATATCCTCTTTTACAGCTAGACTGTATTTTTGTATATAAAAGGTGCCAATAACTAGAACTGCAAGCAAACAAATGGAAATTATTTTCCAATAACGTTTCATCTTTTAACCTCCCATCATGCCATCACTTTATTCTTAATTAGATAATTGCCTATCCAAATGGCTCCAGTTAAAACGATTAGACCTGTTACTACCTCCATAAAAAATAGTTCCACTGGATAAAAGTAATTTTTAAAAATAAAAACTTGAAGCAAGATAGGCACAAAAAAGATCACTATTGAAAGAAAAACATAAATTATCCCGAAAATGATCCCTTTTATCCGATAAGAACGTTCAAACAAAATAGCAGTGAATATCATAAACACTGCGGTTATTCCAATGGCATAAGTAAGCAAAAATTCGAGAAAAGATCTTGGAAATAAAACACGAAATAAATACTCAGAATTAATAATTTCAGTAATGGAATTATCTATACGAAACTCGTTTGGAACCATCCATTGTAATATCCAACATTCTGATATAAATAATAGTAGCTGTAAGGCAACAAGACCAAAAACAAATAGTAAAATGGTTGTGGCCTTTGCTAAATAAATATTGATCCGGGCGGTTGGCAACATTAATAAACGATAACTAAATGTATTTTTACCAAGCCAATCCCGATACCAGATAAAGAAAACATAAATTAGTAATACTGCGACACTAAATACAATGGGTCCTATAAACCAGGGTGTCCCAATAATTATTCTTACTAGTGACATTGGTTGATATTGTGTAATAAAATCGCTCTTAGACATTAATTGATTGTATATAGAGTGATTGGCCTTGCTAACATAATTTCCAGCTTCGTAAAAAACCCCAATCAATTGGGAGAGAATCGTAATTCCTATTAAAGCAAGATATACTTTGAAAAAACGATTGAACTCGAAGTTCACTAACTTCAAATAACGATTCATGCTCTATACACCTCTCTCATGACATCGATTACCGATTTCCCTTCATTCTCCCGAACTTCTTCTGTCTCAAATTCTTTTAAAACCACACCGTTATCCAGTAAAACTACCTTATCTATTAAATGTTCAATATCATTAATTTCATGGGTGGTGATAATCACACCACGGTCTTCGATTAAATGGCTTGTAAACACATTGGCAATTTGCTCACGGCTAAAAATATCAATGCCTGAAAAAGGTTCATCCATTAAAATGTAATCTACATCCAAAGCCAGACCAAGGAGGAGATTCACTTTGGCGGTATTTCCTTTCGATAATTCAGAAATGCGATCCGATTTTTTGAGTTTAAAAAATTGCAAAAGTTCATTAGCCCGTTCCTCATTCCAACTGTCGTAAAAATCAGCCATAAAGATAAAAGCTTCTCCGATTCTCATTTGGGGCAAGAGGGTAATGGCATCTGGGATAAAAGTAATTTTTTCATAGCTCTTTTCAGAAAGTTTTTCCCCATCGATAAAAATCTCGCCACGATTAATTGGAATTAAATTCATGATTGCCTTCATAATGGTGGTCTTCCCTACACCATTAATCCCAATTAAACTAGTAATTTTCCCTTTTTCCGCCGTAAAAGAAACCCCATTTAAAACCTTCTTTCGGCCAAACCCTTTGCTTACTTCTTTTACCTCTATCACAAAAGATCCCCCCGATTCATTGCTTTTCCCCTTCGTATTTATCTTTCACTAGATTTAAAGCTTCCTGTAACGGTACATTGATTGAGCGGACGGAATAAACAAAGGTTTCAACAGCTTCTATAATCAATTCTTCCCGTACACTTTTTAACACCAGTTCATCTTTTGAAATGCGACTTGGCAAATTCCCCTCCGTAAAAATCAACCCTTGTTCCTCCATTTCTTTATAAGCTCGCTGTACCGTGTTGGGATTAATCTTCAATTGATTGGCCAGTTCCCTTCTTGATGGAATCTCCTGGCCTGGTTCGAAAATGCCTTTAGCAATTTGTTCTTTAAAATGCCGAATAACCTGCACATACACAGGATCACGATTATTAAACTTCACATCCATAAACCCACCTCCTTACTAAGGGAGTATAGTTAAAGTGTGTATTAAGTGCTTAATACAATCTGATTAAAAAAACGCACCTGGATTTTTTTGGTGTATCACTCCCTCAATACACCTCATGCGTGTATTATACGATTAATACATTTTTTGAGTCAATGAAATTTCCATGATAAGTTTGTCTAAATAAAGAAAAAAATCCTGTATCAACAGGATTCTTACATCTTCTCTTCTACAGATTTCATTTTTTGTGCCATGCTAGCAGGCTTATCCCGCCGTTCATCGATGGTAATGGATGTATACACCCTCATGGCTCCTTCTTGAAAGGACTGCTCGTGCATACGCTGAATAACGGCCAGAATATCAGGCAACTCCCCTTCGATAATGGTTGCCATAGGAGTCATTTGAAAAGTGATTTTCTCCTGTGCTTCCCGCAATACTCGTTGTACAGCAGCAATATTTGCTCACACTTGGGGTTTCTGTCCCCATGGGAAAAGTGGTTACTTGCACAATTGCCATGTCTTATGCCCTCCTATTTATACAAATCTGGTCTCCGGTCTGCAAAAACAGGGATTTTCCCCCGCACTTCTTCAATTAGGGTTAAATCAATTTCTGCAATAAGAATTGCTTCCTCTTCTCCGCCTTCTACAAGAATTTCACCCCAGGGATCAATGACCATAGAATGGCCGCAGAATTCTGTTTTCCCAGAAATGCCAACCCGATTGCAGGCAACAACATACATTTGATTTTCAATCGCCCGGGCCTGCATGAGAGTTCGCCAGTGATTTAGGCGAGGATGGGGCCATTCTGCTGAATTAACGAGAATCCCTGCTCCATCCAGGGCATAACTTCTTGCCAGTTCTGGGAAGCGAATATCATAACAAATGGTGATCCCTACTTTTGTATTTCCATATGGGAAAGAGGCTAATTCTTCTCCCCCTGTCAGGTATTTATCCTCACGCATAATGCGGAAAAGATGGATTTTGCTATATTCGGCAACAATTTCACCCTTGTTATCAACGGCGAAGGTGGTATTGTACACTTTGCCATCTTTTATTTGCGCAACGGATCCGCCAATTATAGTCACGTTATTTTCCCGGGCAAAGGTTTGGAGAAACTCCTTTGTCCGTTCCCCTTCTCGATCACCAATTTCCTGAATTCTTTTTAAATCATAGGCTGTCGTCCACATTTCTGGAAGAATAATAAATTCCGCCTTTTGTGCAACAGCCTGTTTCATTTTTTCCGCAAAAGCAGCATAGTTTGCTTCTGGATCCCCGAAAAAAATATCACTCTGGATTAACGCAACACGTACTGTACTCAATTCCTATTCCCCCACCTTTATCTCAATCACTTTCTCTATTATCTTTATTATATTATGTGTTCATTCATTTGGCAGGATGATAAAGGAAATTATTTTGCGAAATCTTTCTTCTTTTCGCTTTTTTATCCATTATCGTTCTTCATCTATGGGTTAATTTTATACCTGTATATAAAATAACAAAATTTATAATTCCCACAATAACAAAAGCTAATGCGTAATAACCTACTCCAATAATGGCTGCCAGTCCATCTGGTATATAAATAAACCACCAAATCCAGGCAATAAAAAACAAAATTAAATCTAGCAAAAGCACTCGCATAATTCCTTGCACAAAAGTAGTTCCCTTTCTAATGCAATAAATACTATAGAAAATCGTACCGAATAACATGATACACATCGGCAAAAAAAAGGCGACTATTTCTTGCATTTTCATCTACCCCTTCAATTATTTATAGTGTAATTTTACACCAAACTTTATATTTGAAGTATGTCTGAACATTGAAATATTACTAATCATTGTTATGGGTAACAAGCTGTAACCCTTTTGTAACCCCCTTATGTGATGGTTTAAGATAGCGATTACATTATTGTTTTATGGGGGTTTGAAATGAGAAGAAAGATGAAGTCCCGGATGTTTGTTCTCTGTTGCCTGATATTTGTGATGATTGCCGCTACAGCCTGTAACAACTCCTCTGTGAATACTTCCTCTAATCAAGCACCAATAAAAATCGGGGTCCTAACCTCTAAAACAGGGGCCTTAGAAGCATACGGTAACCAAATGATTGAGGGCTTTGAAATGGGCCTTGATTACGCCACCGATGGTAAACGGGAAATCAATGGCCGCAAGATTGAAATGATTATTGAAGATACGGAAACAAAACCAGATGTGGCTACGAAAAAAGCAACCAAACTATTAGAGGAAGATAAAGTAGATATCCTTACAGGTGCTGCTAGCAGTACAGATACCCTAGCCGTCCTTCCTTTGGTAGAAGAATATAAAAAAATCATGATGGTTGAACCCGCTGTTGCTGATTCTATTACAGGTTCTGATTGGAACCGCTACGTGTTCCGCTCCGCGCGGAATTCATCTCAGGATGCTATTGCCGGTGCTGCTGCCATTGCCAAAAAAGGGACGAAGATTGCCGTTCTCGCCCCAGATAGCGCCTTTGGCCATGAGGGAGCTACCGCGTTTGTGAATGCTGCTAAGAAAAAAGGCGCCAACATTGTCCTGCAAGAATTCCCTGATCCAAAAGCAGCAGATTTTACCTCGAACATTCAAAAAGTCGTAAATGCCAAACCAGATTATCTCTTTGTCATCTGGGCCGGTGCCAACTCTCCCTGGAAAACCATTGTGAATATGAAATTGCCGGAAAAAGGCATTAAAATCTCCACAGGCGCACCTGACATTGCAGCCCTAAAAACCATGGGTTCTCTTGTCGGGATGGAAGGGTTCTGTGTGTACTACAATGAACTGCCAAACAATGATATTAACAAATGGCTCGTAGAAGAAAACAAAAAAAGGTTCAACAAAGTTCCTGACCTCTTTACAGCAGGAGGCATGAGTGCCGCCATTGCCATTGTGGAAGGCATTAAGAAAGCAGGTTCAACAGATACGGAAGCCTTAATCAAAGCCATGGAAGGCATGTCTTTTGAAGGGCCAAAAGGAAAAATGACCTTCCGCAAAGAAGACCATCAAGCCATACAAACCCTTTATGCCATTAAATTAGAAAATAAAAAGGGGTATGACCACCCTGTTGCTATACTCATCCGTGAGTTAACCCCTGAAGAAACCACGCCCCCAATTACAGTGAAAAAGTAAAAAGAAAGGGGTTTAAGAAATGCAGGAACTTCTCTTTGAAACAAAAAACCTGACCATATCCTTTGGAAACCATGTAGCCGTAGACCACGTGAATCTTCAGGTTCCCAGAGGCCAATTCAAATCCATCATTGGACCCAATGGTGCGGGAAAAACCACCTTTTTAAATTTATTAAGCGGCCAATTAACGCCAACTTCTGGACAACTTATTTATAAAGGGAGAGAGATTACCTCCCTCCCTCCCCATCAACGAACCCGATTAGGCATTGGGCGTTCATTTCAAATCACCAACGTTTTCCCCCATCTCACCGTTCTCGAAAATGTGCGCCTAGCTGTTCAATCCGCTTCCAATGTCCGCTACCAATTTCTTCGCCACTTTAGATCCTACCCTGAATTTACGCAAAAGGCTTATGACTACCTAGAAAAGGTGCGATTGAAGGAAAAAGCTGACCATCCCGCCACTTCCCTTGCCCATGGCGAAAAACGAAAACTGGAATTAGCCATTTTGTTGGCCCTGGAAACGGAAGTTCTGTTATTGGATGAACCTACTGCAGGCATGTCCTTAGAAGAAGTCCCCCATATTGTAGAAATCATTCGAGACATAAAAAATCAGGGAGAAAAAACCATTCTCCTCATTGAACATAAAATGGACTTAATTTTGGACCTATCCGATACCATTGCGGTGTTATTTAACGGGCGCCTCCTGGCGGATGATGCCCCCCATCACATTATGGATAATGAAAATGTACAACAGGCTTATTTAGGAGGATTGTACAATGACGTTTCTTAAAGTGGAGGAGATTCATACCTATATTGAACAATTTCATATTTTGCAGGG